>NZ_CP060010.1:2601868-2927101 GCF_017798205.1 Cognatishimia activa
ATGAAATTCGGGACACTGCTTTTGGCAGCGGCCAGCACGTTGGTTCTGACGGCCTGTGCGCAACGCGAAGTTCTGCTGACCGGCGAACGTGAAAGCATCCGGGGTGACGAGATTGCTCTGGAACTGCCTTCTGAAAGTAAAGCGATCCGCCTGCCGGGTGTGACCCGCAACACAAGCTGGACCCACCGTCACGGCACGCCGCGCTATCGCACGAGCCATCCTGCTTTGGGCGCGAGCCCGACATTGGCATGGTCTGCGGACATCGGCGCGGGTGAGGGGCGTCGTGCGCGTATCTCTACCGATCCTGTCATGGCCGATGGGCGTATCTTTACGGTTGATGCAGAATCCAACCTCGTAGCGACCTCGACCTCGGGTGCGCGCATTTGGTCGCGCAGTCTGACGCCGGCAGGCGACGATGCGCGGGATGCCTCCGGTGGTGGTTTGGCGATTTCCGACGGTGTCCTCTATGTGACCACCGGTTTTGGCCGTCTTTTGGCGGTGAACGCCTCTGATGGCGCGGTGCAGTGGGAACAGCGTCTTGGGGCTACCGGCAATGGCGCACCTGTTGTCTATGGCAACCTGATCTACTTCGTGGCCGGTGACGACGTCGCTTGGGCCGTCAATAAATCCAACGGACGGATCGAGTGGAAACTGACCTCGACTCCCTCTGTGAACAACCTGCAAGTGCCGTCAGCCCCTGCGCTGTCTGATCGCTTTGCGGTCTTTGCCTTTGGCTCTGGCGAAGTGCAAACCGCCTTCCGTCGCGGCGGTGTGCGCTTTTGGGACGCGGGCATTCAAGGCCAACGTATCGGTCGCGCCTTGTCGACAGTCGGAGACATCACCGGTGATCCTGTGATCGTCGGCTCTACGGTTTATGTGGCTAACCACTCTGGCCGCATCGCAGCGCTGGATCTGGAAAGCGGCGAGCGCAAATGGACCACTGCCGAAGGCGCGATTGGTCCGGTTTGGCCTGTGGGTGGTTCTCTGTTTTTTGTCAATGAACAGAACCAGTTGGTGCGCTTGAATGCCTCTGACGGATCGCATGTCTGGGTCAAAGGCCTGCCTGACTTCGTCAAGGCACGCCCGCGTCGCCAGGTGGCGCGTTATGCCCATTACGGGCCTGTTCTGGCGGGTGGTCGTCTCTATGTGGCCTCTTCTGATGACACGCTCCGTGCCTTTGATCCGGCCTCGGGTGAGATGGTCTATTCCACCGCAATCCCGGGTGGCGCAGCCTCTAGCCCGATTGTTGTGGACGGCACGCTTTATGTTGTCAGCAAAAAGGGCCAATTGTTGGCTTTCCGTTAAGGGAAATATGCTGTAAGGCCGCGTCTTCAGACCTCTGGAGAGTATCATGAGTTTCACACTCGCCATCGTGGGGCGCCCGAATGTGGGCAAATCCACGCTGTTCAATCGCCTTGTGGGCAAGAAGCTGGCTTTGGTTGACGACCAGCCGGGCGTCACGCGTGATTTGCGCGAAGGTGAGGCGCGTCTGGGCGATCTGCGCTTTACTGTGATTGATACGGCGGGTCTTGAGGATGCGACTGACGACAGTCTGCAGGGCCGTATGCGTCGCTTGACGGAACGCGCTGTGGATATGGCCGATGTCTGCCTGTTCATGATCGACGCGAGGGCAGGGGTCACGCCGACCGACATGATTTTCGCCGAGATCCTGCGCAAGAAATCCGCCCATGTGATTTTGGCTGCCAACAAAGGCGAAGGCGCGGCCGCCGATGCAGGTGTGATTGAGGCCTACTCATTGGGTCTGGGCGAGCCGATCCGCCTGTCAGCCGAGCACGGCGAAGGGATGAATGACCTCTTTGTTCAGCTTTTGCCCGTTGAAGAGAAATTCAAGAAACTGGCTGAAGAAACCGCGCCAGAAACGGATGTGGAGCTGGATGACGACGCCGAAGAGGGCGCTGTTCCCAAGCCCACAAACGAAAAACCTCTGCAAATTGCCGTGGTTGGCCGTCCGAACGCGGGCAAGTCTACACTGATCAACAAGATCATTGGCGAAGATCGCCTGCTGACCGGCCCTGAAGCCGGTATCACCCGCGACGCGATCTCCCTGCGCACGACGTGGAACGAAACGCCCATGCGGATATTTGACACCGCCGGCATGCGCAAGAAGGCCAAAGTGCAGGATAAGGTCGAGAAGCTCTCGGTCTCTGACGGTCTGCGTGCGGTGAAATTCGCTGAGGTCGTGGTGGTCTTGCTGGATGCGGCAATTCCCTTTGAACAACAAGACCTTAGGATCGCAGACCTCGCCGAGCGCGAAGGCCGCGCCGTGGTGGTGGCCGTCAACAAATGGGACGTTGAGGACGCCAAGCAGGAAAAACTGCGCGACCTTAAGGAAGCCTTCGGACGTCTGTTGCCACAGCTGCGGGGCGCACCTCTGATTACGGTGTCTGCGAAAACTGGCCGAGGTCTTGAACGCCTGCATGACGCCATCCTGCGCGCCTATGACGTGTGGAACCGTCGTGTCACCACGGCTCAACTGAACCGCTGGCTGACGGGCATGCTGGAACAGCACCCGCCGCCCGCACCACAAGGCAAGCGGATCAAACTGCGGTATATGACACAGGCCAAATCCCGGCCTCCGGGATTTGTGGTGATGTGTAGCCATCCCGACAAGATGCCCGACAGCTATTCTCGTTATCTTGTCAATGGCTTGCGCGAAGACTTTGATATGCCAGGCACGCCGATCCGGCTGCATATGCGTGGGCAGGGGGATAAGAACCCCTATAAAGGCACGCGCAAGAAGAACGCGGGTGCGCTGAAAAAGCACATCACGCCTCGGGCAAAGCGCGAGAAGTAATCAGGGAGCCATGCCCTGCGGTGGACCGGGGGGCGGCGCACCAACGCATATTACAGCCACTTAATAGTCTCGGCATCCGTGAAAGCCAAAAATGTTGCGCGACAGGAGAGAATGCGCCGGCCCATGGGGCCGGTCCGGCGCAGGGCATGGCGGGCCTAAGGCCCTTGATTCCATGCCAGGTTTTTCCTTTAGGCCAGAATACCTTCTGCTGTCAGCGTGAGCTTCCCACCCAGATAAGGGGCCAGTGCTGCGGGCAATGTCACAGAGCCGTCTTCCTGCTGCCCATTCTCAAGCACAGCAATCAGGCAGCGACCCACGGCCAGACCCGAGCCGTTCAACGTATGCACATACTCAGGCTTGCCCCCGCCCGCGGGCTTGAACCGCGCGTTCATACGGCGGGCTTGGAAATCGCCCGTCGTGGAAACCGATGAGATCTCACGATAGGTTTTCTGACCCGGAATCCAGGCTTCGATGTCGTAAGTGCGACGTGCGCCAAAGCCCATGTCTCCGGTGCAAAGCACAACCGTGCGGTAAGGGATGCCAAGTTTCTCAAGGATCCCTTCGGCACAGCGCAGCATGCGTTTTTGTTCGGCGTCCGACTCGTCTGGATGCACGATCGAAACCATCTCGACCTTTTCAAACTGATGCTGACGCAGCATGCCGGCGGTGTCACGGCCCGCAGAGCCCGCCTCAGAGCGGAAGCACAAAGTATGCGCGGTCATGCGGATCGGCAGGGCGCTTTCCTCAAGCACGTCGCCCGCCACCGTATAGGTCAGCGGCACCTCGGAGGTCGGCACCAGCCACCAGCCGTTGGTGGTCTGATAGCTGTCTTCGCCGAATTTCGGCAATTTATCGGTCCCATACATCGCCTCATCGCGCACCAGAACCGGAGAGTTCATCTCGGTCAGGCCATTTTCGTCCACATGGGTGTCGATCATGAACTGAGCCAAAGCGCGGTGGATGCGGGCAACTGCGCCCTTTAGCATCACAAAGCGTGCGCCAGAGATCTTGGCGGCGACGTCGAAGTCCATCGAGGCGGCGACGCCTGCGATCTCGTAGTGTTCCTTGGCCGCAAAGGGCAGCTCAACAGCCTCGCCCCAGCGGTTGATTTCGACGTTGTCGTCCTCATCCCCCCCGTCGGGCACGTCTTCGGCAGGCGCATTAGCGATGCGGGCGAGGGCGTCGGTGAGTTGAGTGTCAAGCTCTTTGGCTTCGGCCTGCATAGCGGCGACTTCGGCTTTCTTCTCGGCCACCAGCGCGCGGAGGCGTTCGAATTCGGCCTCGTCTCCGCTGGCCTTTGCGGCGCCGACGGATTTGGAGGCTTTGTTCTGTTCCGCCTGCGCGGTTTCTGCCGCGGTGATTTTGGCGCGTCGTGCGGCGTCCATCTCCAAAAGGGATGAGGACATCGGCGCATCCCCACGGCGGGCGAGGGCGGCATCAAAAGCGGCCGGATTTTCACGGATCGCGCGGATGTCATGCATGGAACTTATCCTTTGAAGTGATTCAGGTTGTGAGCACGCTTATGGCGCATTTTGCAGGCCTTGGTAAACCACAGCACGCGCCATTCCTGCCGCCTGTGGCAGAAGCCTTGTGCAATTGGATAAGAATGCCCAATCCCGCCTTGCATCTGCCCCCCATCACACATAGGTTCCATCCAAATTTCGCGCGGGGAGCCGCGCCAGACAAAGGATCCAAAACATGGAAGCTTTCGCCCAGTTTATGCCGCTTATTCTGATCTTTGCGATCATGTATTTCCTGCTGATCCGTCCGCAGCAGAAAAAAGTCAAAGAGCATCAGGCCATGGTGGCCGCTGTGCGTCGCGGTGACGAAGTGGTCACGCAGGGTGGTCTGATCGGCAAGGTCTCTAAGGTCAAAGACGGCGAGAACGAGCTGGAAGTCGAGATCGCGGATGGTGTTAAGGTGCGCGTGGTGCAGAACACCATCGCGGATGTGAAATCCAAGACCGAACCTGTCAAATCCTAAACGATCAAAGGATCCAGCCCTATGCTGCAAATCGCGCTCTGGAAACGCGTTCTGATCTGGGCGACTTGTGCGCTGGGTCTTTTGCTTGCGATGCCCAATGGGTTTTACACCCGGGTGGAAACGCATAACGACGCTGTTGCTTCGCTTGAGGCGGGCTTTAGCGGCAATGGTATCGAAGAGCAGGCGGCCATGTGGCCGTCCTATCTGCCGTCCTCTTTGGTGAACCTGGGTCTGGATTTGCGCGGCGGTGCGCATTTGCTGGCCGAGGTGAAGGTCGCGGATGTTTATGCCGCACGTATGGAGGCTCTGTGGCCTGAGGTGCGTAACCTTTTGAGGGCTGAACGCGCCACAGTTGGCACGATCCGTTTGCAGCCAAGTGCGGATGATGAGCTGCGGGTTAAGATCTCAAAGCCTGAGGCGATTTCAGAGGCTGCTGCGATTGTTGGCACTTTGGCGCAGCCGGTTGTTTCTTTGACGGGTGTCGGATCCAATGATCTGTTGGTCAGCACCGATGGTGATACGATTGTCGTCACCCTGTCAGAGGCCGAGCGTGTCGCAACGGACGAACGCACCGTGCAGCAATCCCTTGAAATCATTCGCCGCCGGATTGACGAGGTCGGCACACGTGAACCGACCATTCAACGTCAGGGCTCGGACCGGATCCTTATTCAGGTGCCGGGTATTGGCTCTGCCAGCGAGCTGAAAGACATCATCGGCACCACGGCGCAGCTGACCTTCCAGCCGGTTGTGAGCCGCACGTCTGATGCGCAAGCCCCTGCGGGGTCCGGCAATGAGGTCCTGCCATCTTTGGACGACGCAGGCACCTTTTATATCCTTGAAAGCGCGCCTGTTGTGACCGGCGAAGAGCTGGTTGATGCACAGCCGAGCTTTGATCAGAACGGCCGTCCAGCTGTGTCCTTCCGGTTTAACCCAAGCGGGGCCCGTAAGTTTGGCGATTATACCGCCGAAAATATCGGCTCTCCCTTTGCGATTGTTTTGGACGAAGAGGTGATTTCGGCACCTGTGATCCAAAGTCATATCCCGGGTGGATCGGGGATCATCACCGGCAACTTTACGGTTGAAGAAAGCACCAATCTCGCTGTTCTCCTGCGGGCAGGGGCTCTGCCTGCGGGGCTTGATTTCCTTGAAGAGCGCACGATTGGCCCAGAGCTGGGGCAGGATAGCATCGAGGCAGGTCGGATCGCTTGTATCGTGGCTTTCGCCGCTGTGCTGGTCTTTATGCTCCTGAGCTACGGCACCTTTGGAATTTTCGCCAATATCGCGCTGATTATCAATGTGGGTCTGATCTTTGGCCTTTTGTCTCTGGTGGGCGCGACTCTAACCCTGCCGGGCATCGCGGGCATCGTTCTGACCATCGGTATGGCGGTGGACGCCAATGTGCTGGTGTTTGAACGGATCCGCGAAGAGATCAAATCCGGCAAAGGGCCGGCAAGATCGATAGACCTTGGCTATGAAAAAGCGCTGAGCGCCATTCTGGACGCCAACATCACGACCTTCATCACTGCTGTGATCCTCTTCGCGATGGGCTCGGGCCCTGTGCGTGGCTTTGCGATTACGCTGGGCGTCGGCATCCTGACCTCGGTCTTTACCGCGATCTTTGTCACGCGCCTGATGGTGATTATCTGGTTTGAACGCCGCCGACCTAAGAAGCTGGAGGTGTAAGAGATGCGCCTGAGACTTGTTCCAAAAGAAACAAACTGGGATTTCTTTAGCAAATCCACGCTGACGCTTGGGTTTTCCGGGTTCCTGATCGTGCTGGCCTTGGTGTCCTTCTTTCTGCAGGGCCTGAACTTTGGCATCGACTTCCGGGGCGGTACGACCATTAGGACCGAAAGCACCGTGGCAGTTGACGTCGGCGCCTATCGCGGCGCGATTGAGCCGCTGGGTCTGGGCGATGTCACGATCACCGAAGTCTTTGACCCGACCTTTGAAGAAAACCAGAACGTGTCGATGATCCGCATTCAGGCGCAAGAGGGACAAGAGTCTGTGTCCGCCGAAGTCGTGCGCGATGTTGAGGCCGCTTTGAAAGAGGTCGCGCCGGATATTGTCTTTGTTCAGGTAGAATCCGTGGGCCCGAAAGTGTCTGGCGAGTTGATCCAGACGGCGGTCATTGCGGTCGTTCTCGCGATTGCGGCGGTGCTTGTCTATATCTGGTTGCGCTTTGAATGGCAGTTTGCTGTGGGCGCGGTGGCTGCGCTGGTGCACGACGTTGTGCTTACCATCGGTGTTTTCTCGGAACTGCAGATCAGGTTTGATCTGGCGATCATCGCGGCGCTGCTGACCATCGTTGGCTACTCGCTGAATGATACCGTGGTTGTCTTTGACCGCGTTCGGGAAAACCTGCGCAAGTATAAGAAGAAAGACCTGAAAGAGGTCCTCAACCTCTCGATCAACGAGACGCTCAGCCGGACCGTGATGACCTCGGTTACCACCTTGTTGGCGCTGATCTCGCTCTTCGTTCTGGGTGGCGACGTTATCCGGGGCTTCGTCTTTGCGATGATCTGGGGCGTGATTGTCGGGACATATTCGTCCGTCTTCGTCGCCTCGGCAGTCTTGCTGAAATTGGGCGTGAAACGCGACTGGTCCAAGCCTGACGCAAATGCAGGCAACCAATACGCAAACATTGATGCCTGATCTCATCAGCCAAGCCTTAGCCACCGATGGGCTAGGGTGGTTGGTTCTGACCATGACAGTCGCGGGCATCGTCCGCGGCTTCACTGGTTTTGGGACCGGGATGATCTTTGCGCCGATTGGGTTTCTGTTCCTCGAGGTCACCGACGTCGTGCTGTTGCTGGCGATCACGGGCTTTGCAAGCACGGCGGCTTTGCTGCCAAAAGCTGTGCGGGATGGAGATATCAAAGAGGTCTCGAAGCTCGGGATTGCCGCGATCATCACAGTGCCCTTCGGGATCTGGCTGATTACGCTCTTTACGCCGGATGCGATCCGCTGGCTGGCTTGTTTCATCGCCGGAGGACTGGTGGTCGCGTTGCTTTTGGGCTGGCGCTATCGCGGGCCGATCACCACGCCGCGCTTGTTCGGCATCGGTGCAGCGGGCGGTATTTTCGGAGGCCTCACGGGGCTGACAGGCCCAGCGGTGATCCTGTTCTATCTGGCGAATGGCTCTCGCGCGGTCGTCGTGCGTGCCAATACGATCCTGTTTCTGGCCACTCTGGATATCGCGCTGGCGGCTAACCTCTTTGCCAAAGACCTGATCCGCGCGGAAATCGTCGGGCTCGCCTTGGTGCTGAGCGTGCCGTATTTCTTGACCTCGCTGATCGGGCAGCGCCTGTTCCGACCCAACTATGAACAGATCTACCGCCTTGCGGCCTATGGTATCATTGCGGGTTCGGTGGTGATTGGGTTACCTCTGTGGGACTGAGGATGAAAACATGCAACTGACCGAAATCGACTACCCTGACGCGCAGCCCATCGAGAGCTATGGGCCGGATTTCTTCCGCATCGGAGACGACAAGATCGCAGCCCCCGCTTTGGTGCATGCCAAAGGCGCGACGGTCTGGGGGGGCTTGGACGATCCCGCCAAGGTGATCGAACTGGCCACAGAAATCGATTTCATCCTTCTGGGCACCGGCGCTGACTTGCGCCACGCGCCGAAAGAGTTTCGCGAGGCACTAGAGGCCGCGGGCATTGGGGTTGAGGTCATGAAGACCTCGTCGGCCTGCCGCACCTACAATGTGCTGGTTTCGGAAGGGCGTCGTGTGGCGGCAGCGCTTTTGCCAGCGGGTGAGGGTTAAATGCTGAAGGTCACCGATCTTGCGGTCGCGCGTGGCGGGATCGCTGTGCTGGAAGGCGTGACGTTTGAGGTCGCCAAAGGCCAGGCCGTGATTCTGCGAGGCGACAATGGCTCGGGAAAAACCACCTTGCTGCGCACGATTGCGGGCTTGCAGGAGCCGCTGGCGGGGCAGGTGGACTGCGCCCCTGACAGCATCGCCTATGCTGCGCATCTGGACGGGATTAAAGCCAATCTAACCGTGGAAGAGAACCTAAAGTTCTGGGCCGATGTGTTTCAGTCAGATCAGATGGACAAGGCGGTTGAGGCCTTTGATCTGGGCGGGCTGTTGCAACGGCCCGCGAATACTCTGTCGGCGGGACAAAAACGCCGTCTGGGTCTGTCGCGTTTGTTGGTCACGGGCCGTGATATCTGGGTTCTGGACGAGCCGACCGTGTCGCTGGATGCCTTCACTGTCAAAGGCTTCGCCGAGATCGTAAAGGCCCATCTGGCGGCCGGAGGCTGTGCCCTGATCGCGACCCATGTGGATCTGGGCCTAGAGGGCGACACCCTCGACGTCATGCAATTCTGCGCCAAGGGCGATAGCACCTTGTCCAGCTTTGACGAGGGCTTTTTATGATCGCGCTTTTGCTGCGGGATCTGAAACTGGCCTTCCGCGCCGGTGGGGGCTTTGGCCTTGGCCTTGCGTTCTTTCTGATTGTTGTGGTGCTGGTGCCGTTCGGCGTTGGCCCTCAGACCGAGCTTTTGTCGCGTATCGCGGCGGGCATCCTCTGGGTCGGCGCGCTATTGGCCTGCCTTCTGTCGCTGGACCGTCTGTTTGCGCTCGATTGGGAGGACGGCTCGCTGGATTTGCTGGCGACCTCTCCGCTGCCGCTTGAGGCGGTCGCTGTCAGCAAAGCGCTCGCCCATTGGCTCACGACCGGACTGCCGCTTGTTGTCGCATCCCCTGTCTTTGGCCTGCTTTTGGGCTTACCTGAAGCGGGATATATCTTTGTGGTTCTGTCGCTTTTGATCGGCACACCCGCGCTGAGTTTCATCGGCGCTTTCGGCGCGGCCCTCACAGTGGGGATCAAACGCGGTGGGCTGTTGCTGTCTCTCTTGGTGTTGCCGCTCTATGTGCCGACGCTGATTTTCGGTGCAGAGGTCGCACGGCGCGGCAGTGAAGGACTGGCCGTGCAAACTCCGCTGCTTTTGCTGGCGGGGATCACATTTGGGTCAATGGCGCTTTTGCCCTTCGCGAGCGCCTTGGTCTTGCGGGTGAATTTGAGGTAAGCACGGGATCACCGTGCAAGGAAGGAAGAGTAAGATCATGAGGCTGAACGCTTTGTGGGAATACGCCAACCCAGTAAAGTTCATGCGTCTGACGGACCGTGTGCTGCCTGTGGTGTCTGTGCTGGCTTTAGGGGCCATGGCCCTTGGGCTGGTCTGGGGCTTTTTCTTTACGCCCGATGATTTTCGGCAAGGATCCACAGTTAAGATCATCTATCTGCATGTGCCCTCCGCCATGATGGCGATTTCGGCCTGGTTCATGATGCTGGTGACCTCGCTGATCTGGCTTATCCGTCGCCATCACGTCAGTGCTTTGGCCGCCAAGGCCGCAGCGCCTGTTGGGGCGGTTATGACGATCATCGGGCTGGTGACTGGCGCGATCTGGGGGCAGCCCATGTGGGGGACTTGGTGGGCCTGGGATCCGCGTCTGACGTCCTTTCTGATCCTGTTCTTGTTCTACCTCGGCTATATCGCCCTTTGGGAAGCTGTCGAGGACGGGGATACGGCGGCTGATCTCACCTCAGCGCTCTGTCTGGTGGGGTCAGTGTTCGCGTTTCTCAGCCGCTATGCGGTGAACTTTTGGAACCAGGGTCTGCATCAGGGCGCCAGCGTTCTGCGGGCGGGGGCCATTGCCGGAGACACTGAGGAACGAGTCAGCAATGTCTTTGCCGTGCCGCTGTTCATTTCCATGGCCGGATTTGTGTTGTTTTTCATCGCCTTGGTGCTGTTGCGGACGCGAACTGAGATCCGCCTGCGCCGTGCCAAAGCGCTCATCGCGCGGGAGCGTTTGTCATGATACCAGACCTCGGGAAAT
The DNA here is from genome assembly GCF_017798205.1 of Cognatishimia activa. Classification (NCBI taxonomy): domain Bacteria; kingdom Pseudomonadati; phylum Pseudomonadota; class Alphaproteobacteria; order Rhodobacterales; family Paracoccaceae; genus Cognatishimia; species Cognatishimia activa. The sequence continues at coordinate 2,612,519 of NZ_CP060010.1, forward strand.
ACGCGGGCGAAGTGCTGTCGTCCTATGTGGCGTCTTTGGTCTTGCTGGCAGGTTTGGTGATCGTCAGCTTACGTGCTTCGCGCAAAGCCAAGGCGGCCTTGGAAGCTTTGGAAAAGGACCGTCAGAATGGCTAGGATCTCGCCTTTGATGATCGCGCCACCGGCTATTTTTTTGGGCCTTGCGACGCTGTTTTTTGTCGGCATGCAACGGGACAATCCGGACGAGCTGCCAAGTGCGATGGTGGGTCGCCAAGCGCCCGAGGTGGCTGTCGCGCCCGTCAGCTATGCCGAGACATTTGACGCAAGTGACCTGCGCAGCGGCGAGCTGACTATGGTGAATTTCTGGGCAAGCTGGTGCGCGCCCTGTCGGACGGAACACCCGACGTTGATGCAATTGAAGGACTCTGGCATCAAAATCATGGGTGTGAACTACAAAGACAACGAAGGAAACGCCGCTGGCTTCATTGAGGAACTCGGTGATCCCTTTGCCAAAGGCGGTGCGGATCCCAACGGGCGTATGGCGCTGGAATGGGGCGTTTATGGCGTGCCCGAGACCTATATCATCGACGAAGACGGCACGGTGCTGATGCGCATCGCAGGCCCGCTGACGCAACGCGAAATGGCCGCAAGGGTGCAGCCACTCTTGGACGCGCGCTAGGGATTAGGCCGAAGCCTGTGAGATCGCTAGGTCTCCGGCAAGTTCCAGTTTCAGGAATTTGCGTTTCTCGGCGTTGACGCGTTCGATCATGCCAGGGATGAGGAAGGCGTCAACGACGACCCAAATGCCAAGGGGGATCAACAGAAAGAACCCGACCGCAATGATCGCCGTGGCCACACCGACCAGCCAAAGCACAAGCATGACAACGCCGCTGCTGGTGCGACCCAGATAAAAACGATGGCCGCCAAGTCCCCCAAGGAAAAACCAGATTAAATAGGCCACCCCTGTGGATTTCTTCTCGTTTTGAAGGCGCTGCTCAATTAGGATTTGTTGCTCTGTGGTCAGGGACACGGATTTCTCCATTTAAACTAATAAAGAAACCGCTAATCCCAAAAGCTTATCAAAGCGTTAACGTCGATGCCTTCAGTGCCCGTCCGCCTCAAAAATCGACAGTTTTAACTCGAGCCCCGCGCCCAGCCAGATCGCGTGATCGCGGTGGTCTGCAAGATCGTCACCTGTGCTGGGGTGGGCAAAGATGATCAAGCCGTTGCGATTAAGCGCGCACCAGGGCAGCAGCGCGTTGAACTGCTCGGGCGTTGCGCCCAACAGGCAGGAATACATCGGATGCGGACCTACCGGGCGCTCATGGACACGTCCCATCGTGACGCCAAAGCGGTCTCTGGCGTCTTCGCAAAAGGCGCGCGCCTGATCGACGGTGGCATCGTCAAAGTAAACATGGACGTGGTAGTCGGTGATGATGTCTGTGTGTTTCATGAGGTTTAGGTGGCGACAATAGGTGCGCAACGCAAGAGACAAAATTGAACAGGTCTTGTGCGAAACACCGCGTTCGCACACGCGACCTCACAGTTTTTAGCGGCGATCTCGCGAAGGCTTGATTGGTGTTTCAACGGGAAGTTTTTTATCAAGGTCGAGACTTAGCAAGATTTGGATGGAACAAATGGCGCGATTTATTCGGTGGATACAAGCGGCACTCCTGAGCGCGGGGCTTGGCGTTTCTGCAGGTGCAGTTGTTGCTGGCGGGCCTGTTGTGGTCGAGCTTTACACCTCGCAAGGCTGTTCGAGCTGTCCTCCGGCGGATGCATTTCTGGCCAAAGAACTGGCAAAAAGGGACGACGTGATCGCGCTGGCGCTGCATGTGGATTATTGGGACTATATCGGTTGGAAAGATGATTTTGCAGATCCGGCCTATACCGACCGGCAACGCGGCTATGCCCGCGCAGCAGGGCAGCGGACGATCTACACGCCTCAGATGATCATTGGCGGGTTGGATCACGTGATTGGCAGCCACCCGCGCGAAGTGAAACATTTCATCAGCAAACATGCAGAGGCTGCGAATGATGTGTCAGTTTCTTTGACCCGTACTGGGGATGTTTTGGAGATTTCCCTTGATCCCGGCACGGTTAAGCGCTCGCGCATGTCTGTGCAGTTGGTTCGCTACGAGCCTGAGGCTACGCGAAACATCAAACGCGGCGAGAACGCGGGGCGGGAATTGCTTTATGCCAATATCGTAACTGAATGGTTGCGCGTAGGCACCTGGAACATGCGCTCTGATCGTACGTTCAAGGCCAATGTCAAAGGTGATCAGCCGATTGTGGTTCTGGTTCAGCACGAAGACCACGGCCAGATCGTAGCCGCCGCGCGCTTAAACTGAGATATCCAGTTTCATGTCCTTGCGCTTGTCCAGATGCGCGCGCTCGGGCTTCCACCTTTTGTGTGACCAAAGCCATTGTTCAGGTGACTTGCGGATTTGTTCTTCCAGTCCGTCGTTGATGGCTTGGGTCATGGTCTTCACATCGCTATGCGGGATGGGCTCTTCGACAAGAACCTCAAAAGAGATCCCGTCTTTCAAACGGCGACTGTAGACGGGCACAACCAGGGCGTCGTATTTCAAAGCAAGTTCCGCTACTGAGGAAGCCGTCGGCGCAGGTTTACCAAAGAAATTAACAATCATTCCACTGCTGTAATATTGATCCGGTAGGATCGCGACCGTGTTGCCTTGTCGCAGAAACTTCACCATCTCCGCCATGCCGCGGCGTGTCCGGCCGAACATTGGACTGGCGATTGCAGCAAGTGCTTCAACGTAGTGAGGGTTGAAGTAAGGGTTAGACATGTCGCGATATAGTGCGCCGATTTTGTGCCCACGTTGCATGATAAGACTGCGCGCTGCGTGGCAATTACCGAAATGCCCAGAGACCACGATGATCGGCCGATTGTTAACGCGTGCTTCGTCGAGAGCCGTAATGCCAGGGCCAATAGGCGCTAGCTTTGAGACGCGCTCGTTGAATTCCCGCGCGGAGTACTGTTCTAGAAGGCATCTTCCGATATTGTCGGGAACTGCGATACAGAGTTTGTCGACCTCATTCGCAGGCAACTCAGGCCAGACATAGGCCAAATTCTGCTTTATGCGCTTTCTCGCGCCCGAGAGGGGGCCAAGCACACGGGCAAAAAGCCAACCCGCTAGGTGCATGCGCGGTACGTAAGGCAATGCGAGCATCATCAAGATCACAGAACGGCCAATGGCATTCAGAAGCCAATTGCCTGCGCGTTGAGAAAAAGGAGGTTTGTCGGCCATGGTCCCGCTCGTGTTTTCATCAGACTTAATGCCTGTACGGGCGGGACGCAAGAAAAGCGCTTAGCTGTCGTAGGTGCTGCCGCCCGACATCGCTTTCAGCAGAAGGGTTTCTGCACGGCTGCCTGCGCCGCCACGGGCACGGATTTCGGCCAGTTGCGCCAGAGCGCCGTCGTAGTCACCCATGTTGACCTTGGCCTCACCCAGATAGGACCGCGCGAGGATATTGTTGGGATCGACCTCAAGTGCCTTGTCGTAAAAGGATAGCCCGACCTCGATGTTGCCCATCTTGCGGTGAGTAAAGCCCCAGAGCGCCAGCGTGCGGCTGGCGTCCTGCGATTTCACAGCACGCAGAACCTTTTGCGCATCGCCATAATCGCCCGCATAGGCATAGCGTTGCGCGCTGTCCAAAAGGTAGGCGTCGTTTTGAGTGGACTCAGAGGGTTCGACACATTCTTTGGTGTCTTTGTCCCAGACCAGCCCGTCGTCGCATTTCTCATCCGCGGTCGGCTCTGGGGTGCTTGGGGTCGTGCCTGCCGCGAGGACCGTCAGGGGGGCGAGGGTCAGGGCCGCAGCTAAAACAAGTTTCATGATCATTCCTCCATGGGATCTGTTGACGTTATCATGAGGAATACGTTCGACAGCGGGGATTTATTCCCGTGATCACGAAAATGTTTACAACTTTCTGCTGCGGCCCTTGTTTTTAAACGGTTTTTAGTGCGGCTTAGCTCTCGCCAAAGACGCGTTTAAAGATCGTGTCGACATGTTTGGTGTGATAGCCCATGTCGAATTTCTCGTTGATACCGTCAACGCCCAGCGCGTTTACCACGTCCTCATCCGCCAGAAGTTCCTCGCGGAAATCGGTGCGGAACTCCCAGACTTTCAGAGCATTGCGCTGCACCATGACATAGGCGTCCTCGCGACTGACACCGGCTTGGGTCAGGGCCAGAAGCACACGCTGAGACATCACGAGGCCTGGGAACTTGTTCATATTGTCGAGCATGTTCTCAGGGAAGATCAGCATCTTGTCGACTACGCCGGTCAGACGTGCCAGCGCGAAATCAAGCGTCACACAGGCGTCCGGGCCGATCATACGTTCCACAGAGCTGTGCGAGATGTCACGCTCGTGCCACAGGGCCACGTTCTCCATCGCAGGGACAACGGCCATACGCACCAGACGCGCGAGGCCTGTGAGGTTTTCGGTCAGGACAGGGTTTTTCTTGTGCGGCATCGCGGAGGAGCCTTTCTGGCCCATCGAGAAGAATTCTGCGCCTTCCAGCACTTCCGTGCGCTGCATGTGGCGGATCTCGATCGCGACGTTTTCGATGGACGATGCAATCACGCCAAGGATCGCAAAGAACATGGCGTGACGGTCACGCGGGATGACCTGTGTGGAGATCGGCTCTGGTTTCAGGCCGAGTTTCTCGCAGACATGTTCCTCAACCGCCGGGTCGATATTGGCGAATGTGCCAACGGCGCCAGAGATCGCACCGGTCGCGATTTCTTCACGCGCAGCTTTCAGGCGCTCGAGGTTACGATCCATTTCCGCATAAAACCGCGCAAAGGTCAGGCCCATGGTGGTTGGCTCCGCGTGGATACCGTGAGAACGACCGACACGAACGGTGTTCTTATGCTCCATCGCGCGCTTCTTCAGCGCAGCGAGCAGACCGTGCATGTCTTCGATCAGAATGTCCGCGGCGCGCACCAGCTGCACGTTCAGGCAGGTGTCTAGAACATCAGAGGATGTCATGCCCTGATGCACAAAACGTGCTTCTTCTGAACCGACATGTTCCGCCAGATGGGTCAGGAAGGCGATGACGTCGTGTTTGGTGACCGCTTCGATCTCGTCAATGCGGGCGACGTCAAATTCGACATCCTTGGCTTTCCAAACTGCCTCTGCGTTTTCGCGCGGGATCACGCCCAAATCCGCTTGTGCATCACAGGCATGCGCCTCGATTTCATACCAAATGCGGAACTTCGTTTCCGGAGACCAGATGGCCACCATCTCGGGGCGGGAATAGCGTGGGATCATGTCACAGCCTTGTGTCTTTTGGGAAGTTGCGGGCGGTATAGACTGCGCATGACGAATGAACAAGTGAAGGACGGGAAAATGTGGCGCAAAGCCCTTGTTTTATTGGTATTGGCCATGCCAGCCGCCGCAGAAGACTGGGTTCCGCTGACGGGTGCGCAGATCCAAGAGGCTCTGACGGGCAAAAAACTACAATATGAGAACGCCTGGCAGGATTTCCGTGCCTCGGGTCGCACGCTTTACAATGCGGGGCGGGATAGCTGGGGCTATTGGGCTGTGCGGGACGATCAATACTGCAGCCAGTGGCCGCCACAAGCGCCATGGGATTGCTATGACGTTTCGCAAAAAGGCGATCAGATCCGCTTTACTGGCGCGTTTAATGACGTGAGCGAAGGCGTTTTTGTCGAGGAATAGCCGGTTCACACAGCAGTGAGATTTCGCGCAAAGGTTGAAATTTGTCTGGTCTCTCACGCGCGGCGCACTAGCTCGCAAGTGTAACATGTTATGATTATGTCTCGGGAGGACGCAGAGATGACCCTTAATCGCAGAACATTCCTGGCCAGCGGCGTGGCGAGCGCAGCGCTGGCCTCGCCTTTGGCAGCGGCAGCGCCGAAGCTTGGCGTGAACTTTGGCGGGTTTCATCGCGTCACCTTGGGCGACTTTGAGATCACGACTCTGGCCGGCGGGACCCGCGTTGTCGAAGAGCCGCAAAAGATATTTGGCCTGAACGTCAGCGCCGACGACTTCGCGGCGGCTTCCAGCATGGCGAATATCCCTGCCGATCGCACGCGCTTCTATTTCACGCCGGTGCTTGTGAACACAGGATCAGAGCTGGTTCTGTTTGACGCAGGCCTCAACGGTCAGGCGACTTTGGCGCAGATCGAGGCCGCGGGATATACCGCTGATCAGATCGACAAAGTGATCATCACCCATATGCACGGCGACCACATCGGCGGCCTCATGGGCGATGCGGGCGAGACCTTTGCCGGTGCGGAATATGTCTCTGGTGCGGCCGAGAACAATTTCTGGGCGGGGCAGGACAACAAGAACTACAAGGCCAAGGTCATGCCGTTGGCTGAGAAGTTCTCTTTCGTGTCTGATGGCGCGTCTGTGGCCTCTGGTATCACGGCCATGGATGCAAGCGGGCACACGCCGGGGCATATGGCCTATATGCTGGAAAGCAATGGGGCGTCGATGCTGTTGGGGGCCGATTTCGCGAACCACTATGTCTGGTCGCTGGGGTATCCTGATTGGGAAGTGCGTTTTGATATGGACAAGTCAGGCGCTGCGGCGCGGCGTCGGCAAATCTTGGATATGCTGGCGACGGACAAAATCCCCTTCACCGGCTATCACATGCCGTTCCCGGCCATTGGATATGTCTCCACGCGCGGCGATGGATTTGAGTACGAGCCAGCGACATATCAGCTGACGCTCTAAACTTCGTGAAAGTCTAAGGATTTCAAAGGCAAGGCGGAGGTATCTCCGCCTTGTTTTGTTTAGCCGGGCGCGAGTTCAGTGACCACTTGGCTGGATTTCTCAAGCGTCCGGTGTACCGGGCATTTGTCAGCTATTTCCAAAAGCCGCGCGCGTTCATCGCTGGTGAGCGTACCCTCGAGGTGAATCACCCGCTTGAAGCTGTCGATCTTGTCGCCGGATCCGGTCGAGGCATCCTGAGCGTGCACTTTGTTGTGGCTGACATCCACCCAAACGTGGTCCAGTTTCCACCCTTTGCGGCGCGCGTACATGCGGATCGTCATAGACGTACAAGCGCCCAGGCCAGAGGCCAGAAATCCATAGGGAGTCATGCCCTTATTGGTGCCGCCATAGGCCAGCGGTTCATCCGCGAGCGTGTGATGGAAGGGCCCAGAGTTCACGTCCTGCAAGAAACCATCGGCATCCGCTTCCGAGACGCGCACAACGCCTTCAGGAGCTCCGATAGGTGGGGCAGGTGGCGCAAGGTCCAGATAGCGCGCGGCCCATGCCGAGATCACTTCGGCGGCATATTCAGCGTCTTCGCCTCGGCTGATGAGGTGGTCGGCGTTATCCAATGTAACAAAGCTTTTGGGGTGTTTGGCCGCAAGGAAGATCTCTGACGCGTTTTCAATCCCTACGATGTCATCTAGCGGCGCATGCATCACGAGCAGTGCTTTTTTCATGTTTGCAATCAGAGGCTTGAGGTTTTGCGCCTCAACATCCTGAACAAAGCTCTCGCGGATTTTGAAGGGGCGTCCGCCAAGGCTGACCTGCGCTTCGCCTTTCTCGCTGATCTCTTCTAAGGCACCGCCGAAATTATGCGTCACATGGGCCGGATCAAAGGGCGCACCGAGTGTGACCACAGCCTTCACGCTCTCAAGTTCGCCCGCCGCCCGCAGAACCGCCGCGCCTCCAAGAGAATGGCCGATCAGAAGGCTCGGGGCCATGCCGCGCTCTGTCAGGTAGTCTGCGGCTGCGTTCAGATCCTGCACATTGCTGGTGAAATGTGTGTTTGCGAATTCGCCCTCCGAATGCCCGAGCCCGGTGAAATCAAACCGCAGAACCGCCACGCCCATGGCGGCCAATCGCCCGGCTATCCGACGCGCGGCCGGGATGTCTTTGGAACAGGTAAAGCAATGCGCAAAAAGGGCGGTCGCCAGATGGGGTCCTTCGGGCAGATCCAGACGGGCGGCCAGCTTTTCGCCGCTGTGGCCGATAAATGAGACGCGTTCGCTTGGCATGGGGCAGATCCTTGGCTGTGGATGCCTTAACTTGGGGCATCCACTCCGCCGCGCCAACCCCAGCGAAACAAGGGTCACGCCAAGGTGAAGAGCTGCGACTTAGGTCTGGCCCATCAGCGCCGGATCAAACGGATATTTGGTGAGGTTTTCATAGCCGTCTTCCGTGATCAGCACCTGATCCTCTAGCTTGATCGAGAAATCGCCGCCCTCGGGGCTGACCAAAGCCTCAACACAGAGCGTCATGCCCGCCTCGAGTTCATAGTCAAAGGCGTCCTCGTGGCCTGTGCCCGGGTAATCCACATGGGGCCATTCATCACAGAGGCCGACGCCATGCATCATGCAGCTGTATTTCTGTTTCTGGAACTGCGGATCCAATACATGGCCGTTGGCTGACAGATCATTGATGGACACACCTGCTTTCAGCATCTCCATATTGGTCTGGATATGCTCGACCCCATGCTGCATCGCATAGATCATATCGGCTGGGGGCTTTTCATCGCCGATCCACCAAGATCTTGAGATATCGATACAAATTCCGTATGCGCCGACGAGGTCGGTGTCGAAACTGACGATCTCATTGTTGCTAATCAGACGCGGGCCGCATTCCTGGAACCACGGGTTTGTGCGCGGACCAGAGGCAAGCAGACGGGTTTCGATCCACTCGCCGCCGCGTTCGATATTGGCTTTGTGCAGGATCGCCCAGACATCATCTTCAGAGACGCCTCCGCCGGGAATGGCTTCGCGGGCGAAGTCTTCCATTTCCTTGACGGCGGCCTCGCAGGCCACAGAGGCGCAGCGCATGGCGAGGATTTCGTCAGGGCCTTTCACGGCGCGGCATTTCTCCGTGAGCTCTTCGCCGGGGAAGACCTCGAGCCCTGCGCTTTCCAGTGCGCGCAGACCGTCGATCATGATTTTGTCGACCGCGAGACGTTTGTTGCCCGGCGCGTGTTCGTTCAAAAGGTCGATGACCTCGTTTGTGAATTTCGTTGCCGCCTCGGTGATCCGGTCCCCAACCGAGAAGTAGAACATCGAGGCACCGGAACGTTGTTCCCGCACCAAGGGGTTGAATTCACTGAGGAAGGGCGAGTTCTTGTAATCCCACATCACCATATAACCGTCCGCGCAGATCAACGTGGCGCGGAAGGGGTTGTGGGTGTTCCAGAGCTGCATATTGGTGCTGTCGGTCGCGTAGCGGATGTTCAGCGGATCAAACACCAAGAGGCCCGCATAGTCGCGGTCCTGGATGAATTTGGTCAAACGCTTGAGGCGAAATTCGCGCATGCGGGGCAGATCGGGCAGGGTGAGGCCTGCGGCTTCCCACTCGCGGAAGGCAAGTTGGGTCGGGCCGATCTCGATGCGGTCGTTGTCGTTTGGGGTGTTGTCCCCGAGCATGACACCTTTGGATGGGTCAATCTTGCGGCGGTCGCGGGAATAATTCATCTGGCTCTCCTCCTGAGGTCAGGATGCGGGGCGGGATGCGGCCATGTCCGGTCAAAAAGCGACCTTTGGACGGGGTTTGGGCGGCGCTTTTGGGAAATGGGGTTCTCTTTTGCCGGGAATTGCGAGAGGTTTTGCGTCAAAGACGCTTTGAGGCTGCGCGGTGATGTCTGTCATTTTGCAAGATGAGATTCCCTATGATGTGACGGTGGAAAAACCGCTTCCGGGCGTTGCGCCTCTGGGGGAGTCGAGCTGGTTGCATCTGGATGAGGCTTACGTTGCGCAATTGGCGCGAAAGGCCGAGTTGCTCGCGGAGCGGCGTGCTGAAGTGGTGGCTTTGGACGCGGGGGCTGTGCCTGCAGCGCAAGAGCTGTTGCGGATGGTTGTGCGTGAACTGATTGAAAAGCATGGGTTTTCTGGCTCAAGTGACTCGGTGGCGCGCCCTGACGGGCGCGCGGTTGCGCTTAATTATAAGGATCCGCTTGGAACGTTGGCTCAGTTGGTGCAGGAGGATTTCTGCATTCTGCAAAAGCAGGGCAACGAGCATGTGCTGACGGGTGCGTTGTTGTGTTTTCCGGCAAGTTGGACTTTGGCGGAGAAATTCATGAAGCCTTTGGTGCGTATTCACAAGCCAGTTCGAAGCTATGACGCCAACATCGCGAAACGCGTGCAGCGGTTGTTTGATGGGGTGCGCGTGGGGAGGCCTGTGTGGCGGTTCAATGCGTTGCACTATGCGGATGCAGAGCTGTTTCATCCGAGGACAGAGGATGCGCCGCGCGAGGATGACTATGAAGAGCGGCGGTATCTACGGAGTGAACGGCAGGTGATTATGCGGTTGCCTGAGACACAGGCGGTCGTGTTTGCAATTCACACCTATATCGTCGAGGCGTAGCGCCCTAGGCATGGGACAAGGCCGAAGGCCGCCATGCCAAAGCGGACCCGCCCCTTTGGGGCCGCTTTTTGGTTGAGGCTGTTCGAGCCGGATATGTCCTGCGGATTAGGCGGAGATAAACGGGCATATTGAAATGTTTAGAGAGCGACCCCGCGGGTCCGTTTTGGCATGGCTTTCACCCAACAAAAAAAGGCGCCCCGAGGGACGCCTTTTCCGTAATATTCCAGCAGCTTAGCAGCTGTAGTACATACCGAATTCCACTGGGTGTGGGGTATGTTCGTAGGTTTCGATCTCTTCCATTTTGAGCTCGATGTAACCTTCGATCTGGTCTTTGGTGAACACGTCGCCAGCCAGCAGGAAGTCCATGTCCGCTTGCAGCTCTTCCATTGCTTCGCGCAGGGAGCCACAGACAGTTGGGATACCAGCCAGTTCTTCTGCAGGCAGATCGTACAGGTTTTTGTCGTAAGACGGGCCTGGGTCGATCTTGTTCTTGATGCCGTCGATGCCGGCCATCAGAAGCGCTGCGAAGCAGAGGTATGGGTTCGCGGATGGATCCGGGAAACGTGCCTCAACGCGCTTGGCTTTTGGAGATTCGGTCCAAGGGATACGAACACAGCCAGAACGGTTACGTGCAGAGTATGTGCGCAGAACTGGGGCTTCGAAGCCTGGGATCAGACGCTTGTAAGAGTTGGTGGATGGGTTGGTGAAGGCGTTCAACGCTTTCGCGTGCTTCAGGATACCACCGATGAAGTACAGAGCTTCTTGGGACAGATCCGCGTACTGGTCACCAGCAAACAGAGGCTTGCCGTCTTTCCAGATGGACATGTTGCAGTGCATGCCGGTGCCGTTGTCGCCTGCGATTGGCTTTGGCATGAAGGTTGCAGATTTGCCATAAGACTGTGCCACGTTGTGGATCACGTACTTATACTTCTGCAGCTCGTCCGCTTGGTGAGTGAGCGAACCAAAGATCAGGCCCAGCTCGTGCTGACAGGACGCAACCTCGTGGTGGTGCTTGTCCACTTTCATGCCCAGACGCTTCATGGTGGAGAGCATCTCGGAGCGGATGTCCTGACCATCATCGATTGGGTTTACTGGGAAGTAACCACCTTTGACACCTGGACGGTGACCGGTGTTGCCCATTTCGTATTCGGTGTCAGAGTTCCAGGAACCGTCCTGAGCATCAACTTCGTAGGACACTTTGTTGATGGTGTTAGAGAAGCGAACGTCGTCAAACAGGAAGAATTCTGCTTCTGGACCCCAGTAGGAGACATCACCGATGCCGGAAGACTTGAGGTACGCTTCTGCTTTTTCAGCAGTGGAACGTGGGTCACGCTCATAGGCTTCACCGGTGTCTGGCTCAACGATAGAGCAGTGCACACAGATGGTTTTCTCTGCGTAGAAAGGATCTACGTAAGCAGAGTTGGTGTCTGGCATCAGTTTCATGTCAGAGGATTCGATGGATTTCCAACCAGCGATGGAGGAACCGTCGAACATGAAGCCTTCTTCCAGGAAGTCTTCGTCGACTTCTGTGGACATCACGGTGACGTGCTGAAGTTTACCACGAGGGTCTGTGAAACGGATATCTACGTATTCCGCTTCCTCGTCTTTGATCAGCTTGAGAACTGCATCTGCGCTCATGCTTGCTTTCCTTCTACTAAAAGAGTTCGGAGTGTTTACAGGGCGTCCGCGCCGGATTCACCGGTACGGATGCGGATGGCTTGTTCGACAGAGCTGACAAAGATTTTGCCGTCCCCGATTTTATCGGTTTTCGCTGCGTCGACGATCGCTTCGATCGCCTGGTCCACCATGTCGGCGTCCAGAACGACTTCGATTTTGACCTTTGGCAGGAAGTCCACGACATATTCTGCGCCGCGGTAGAGTTCGGTATGGCCTTTTTGACGACCGAAACCCTTGACCTCGATCACCGAAAGACCTTGGACACCTACGTCCTGCAAAGCTTCTTTCACTTCATCAAGTTTGAATGGCTTGATGATGGCTTCGATTTTTTTCATCTCGGGGTCTCCTCACCTGAGTTATGTCGTGCTGATCCCATGTTCCTGAGGGGGCGACAATCGGATAGGGCGTTTTGGGTCGAAAGGCTAGGGTCAGTTTTTGAATCGTGATTAAAAAATAGGCAAATAGGCGCGAAAAGGGGCGAAATGAAAACTTTGCCACTTTGGGCCTTGTGAATATGGGCGTAACGCAGGGTGGGGTGCACGGAAATTTACTGGGACAAAGATGCATTTTCCACTCGCATCCCGCAAATAGCTTTGCTAGAGACACGCGAACTGGCGGCAGCGATGCGCCAGCGATGTGCGGGTGTGGCGAAATTGGTAGACGCACCAGATTTAGGTTCTGGCGCCGCGAGGCGTGGGGGTTCAAGTCCCTCCACCCGCACCACTCTTTCTTCTGACATAGGTTACTGAAGCATTACGGCGGCGCGCGCGCTGTTGGCGGTGTGTTCATCAATCTTAGCTAGCCCTGATCCTTACTCAAAACGCGTATGTGAGGATGGGAAATGGATATTTACGATGAAACTCTGGGAATGACTCGCAGTTTGGCGGGCACCTTTGGCAATATGGTCGACGTGGTGCCCAATGACGGGGCCGATCTGCCGCAACCTGCGGTGAAGCTTTATGTGGAAACCGGCGGGGCGCTGGTGGTGATGGGGGTGAACGGGACCGCGAGCGTGACCGTGCAAGTGCCTGATTTTTCAGAGCTTAACCTGAATGTGCGTCGGGTCTATGCAACCGGCACCACGGCCTCTGGCATCAAGACGTTTGTGGTCTGATGCTGGATCTGGGTGTGGGTATAGGACAGAGCGCAGGCCAAGCAGCGCAGGTGCGAGCACGAATGCCGGCCGGGCTCCTGCCGATTAGGCAGGCGACCCTGCAGGACATGAGCCATGTGACTTCGACCACGGGCGATGTGACCCTGGGCGATGGAGAGATCCTGATGGGCGCGAATTCTCGGGTCACCATTGCGGGGAATTTCTCGGGCAATCTCTGGGTGCATTCGGTGACGGCGGATGTCTCGGGCACGACGCGAGCTCGGTTTCTGAGCCCGACCTATATGCCAGAGGGCACACGTCAGGCTGAGGGCATGCAAACGTGGAAATTTCCAGCTGCGAGCAATCAGGGTTCTTTGGATTTTCTGACGGGGAGCAATTCCTCTTGCCGGCTGCTTGGGTTGCAAGTGGTTGATATGGGGGATGTTTTGACGAAACCTGCCAAGGTGGTGCTGGCCTTGGGACAATCCTTGATGGAGTGCTCGTCGGTGTCTCTAGGCGTCAATCGCAGCTTTGACTATTGGCCCGGGGCGCGATGTCTGTATCTGCCCGGGGCGAGTTATGCCGGTCGTGGCACCACTCGGGCCGAGCCGCATGCGATGCATGTCCCGCTGCAGTATCAGTCGATCGGTCAGGGCGTGTCTCCGGCGGCGGCATTTGCACAGGAGCTGCTGCCCTTTGTGCCAGAGAGCCATAACCTCGTGATTGTCGCAGGCGCGTGGTCGCAGACGTCTTTGGTGGGCGCTGATGGCGATTGGAACCCGGTGGCGACCACGGCGGATCGGGCGGCCTATCAAAATGCGGTGGATTTGGTGACGGAGGGGCTGGCCAATTTGCCTGCAGGATCCGAGGTCATCGGTGCCCTCTGGGCGCAGGGGCAGGGGGACTATAGCGCGACCTTTGATGTCGACTATCCGCCAGCTTTTGCGGCGATGCGCAATCAGATGCAGGTGGATTTGGGGACGGGTACGATCCAGTGGCTGATCCTTGGCCCGCCACCGGACGGAGTGGCAATCTATCAGGATCTGTTCCGTGAAACCCAGCAAAATATGGATCAAGACAGTGGGCATGCCCTGGCGCAAGCCGGCGTCCACACGATCTCGCATCCCACCGGATATATCGAAGACGGCACCCATGTGACCGCCTGGGGCAGCCGCGTGATGGGGCGGCTTGCGGCACGGCGATTCATCGCGGAAGGGTATCTTTGACAAGGGGCGGCTTTCGGGCCGCCTTTTCTTTGCGCCTTGCCCTTAGATCATTGGCAAATCCGTGCCTTTCACGCGCGCCTTTTGCCTTGTCATTCTGCCCCCTGATCTATAGAGAGCGACGTCAACGCATGAAGAAGTTAAAGGCGGTGCCAATCGGTGCCGCTATTTAGGTTGAAAGAAGGACGATACAATGCAGGTCACCGAGACCCTGAATGAAGGCCTGAAGCGCGGCTATACCATCACGCTGACCGCAGATGAGCTGGACGCGAAGGTCAACGAAAAACTGGCTGAAGCGCAGCCAGACGTTGAAATGAAGGGCTTCCGCAAAGGCAAAGTGCCTATGGCGCTGCTGAAAAAGCAATTCGGCCAGCGTGTTCTGGGCGAAGCGATGCAAGAGTCCATCGACGGCGCGATGAGCAGCCACTTTGAAGAATCCGGTGATCGTCCTGCGCTGCAGCCAAAGATCGAGATGCAGAATGGCGAAGAGTGGAAAGAAGGCGACGATGTAGTTGTCGACATGTCCTACGAAGCTCTGCCAGAGATCCCAGAAGTTGATCTGAAATCCATCGAGCTGGAAAAGCTGGTTGTGAAGCCAGAGGATTCCGACGTTGAAGAAGCGCTTGGCAAGCTTGCCGAGACTGCGCAGAACTTCAAATCCCGCCGCAAAGGCTCCAAAGCGAAAGATGGCGACCAGGTTGTGATGGATTTCGTTGGTAAAATCGACGGCGAAGCCTTTGACGGCGGCGCGGGCGAAGATTTCCCACTGGTTCTGGGTTCTGGTCAGTTCATCCCTGGCTTTGAAGAGCAGCTGGTTGGCGTGAAAGCCGAAGAAGAGAAGGACGTCACCGTATCCTTCCCAGAAGAATACCAAGCCGAGCATCTGGCGGGCAAAGAAGCTGTGTTCACCTGCACCATCAAAGAAGTCAAAGAGCCTGTGGCGGCTGAACTTGATGACGAGCTGGCCAAACAATTCGGCGCCGAAGATTTGAACGCTCTGAAAGAGCAGATCACTGAACGTCTGGTTGCGGAATACGCAGGTGCTGCACGTCAGGTTCAGAAGCGTGCGCTGCTGGATGCGCTGGACAAGGTTGTGTCCTTCGACCTGCCTCCGTCCTTGGTTGAAGCAGAAGCAAACCAAATCGCGCACCAACTGTGGCACGAGGAAAACCCTGAGGTGGAAGGTCACGACCACCCAGAGATCGAACCAACCGAAGAGCACACCTCTTTGGCAGAACGCCGCGTGCGTCTTGGCCTGCTGCTCGCAGAGCTGGGCCAGAAAGCCGAAGTCGAAGTGTCTGACGCGGAAATGACCCAAGCGATCATGAACCAAGCGCGCCAGTATCCTGGTCAGGAACGTCAGTTCTTTGAATTCGTTCAGCAGAACCAGCAGATGCAACAGCAGCTGCGCGCGCCACTGTTTGAAGACAAAGTCGTCGACTATGTGTTTGAACTGGCTCAGGTTTCTGACAAAGAAGTCAGCAAAGCCGATCTGGAAAAAGCTGTTGAGGCACTGGACGAGGAGTAATCCTCGCTTGGGCGCGGCCTAACGCTGCGCCTCAATCCAAAATCAAAAAGGGGCTGCTCAGAAATATTGAGCAGCCCCTTTTCATTGCGCCACACTCTACGCAACACGCCTTGGGGAATAAGGCGATTTGGGTGGCCAAGGTCACAGGGTAGCACCCTCGGCCGAAGAAATAACTTTGATCTAAACTTTTAATAAATGTCGTGACAGGCGACGAATCGCATGCCGTGTTTGTGTAGGGCGACCTTAGATCGTCGCTGTAAGCGCAGAGGGCAGGCGCATCGAAAGTGCGCTGCGCAATGCCAATACCGCCGAGCGTTCCTTGTCCGAGGAAGCCTCTGCGATTTGCTCGTCAAAATAGGTCTGCAATTCTTTCGGATCAGTCACACCCGGCATTGGCGGTTCCATGGCCAGAGCTTCAATTTTCGCAACCGCCGCATCCTCATCAAGCATGACATCGCCTTCGATACCTGCAAAAGCGCGCACCTTGCCGATACGCTCGTCTGTGCAGTCCAAAAGCGCCGCCAGAGCCGAGACCTTGCCCATTGGAACAGTCTTGCCCACATAGCCATGAGGCGCGTTGTCAGAGCGTTTCAAAACGCGGTCCATGACCGGATCAATCACAGTGATGATATCGGTGATACCCGCCGCCTTGGAGTATTCCAGAATGCCCACCATCAACTCACATGTGGCTTTGGACACTGTGGTCTTGCTGTCTTCGCTTTTGATGCGCTGTGTATCAACGCAGAAGCGGGTGGATTCCCAGATGTTCGGGCTTCGGACCGGAGGTTCTCCGTCCAGAATAGCGTCAAACACATCGGCCAGCATATGCGGCCCCATGGTTTGCAGAACACGTGCGCAGGAAATGACGTTCATCTCGTCATCCAGGCCCACAATGTAGCTAGGATTCATATTGTCGAATTGGTCGATCTCTTTGCCGTCCGTGATGGTCACATCCCATCCCAAACGACCTGCGAAAACCCGCGCGCGAAGCTGAAACATGTCTTCCAGGATCGTCGGGAAGCGATGCATGTTCAATGCGTCTATTGTTAAAATCATGTGCACCCCCAATTGTGCTTTGCCGTGAATGAAGGTTAACGGCGTGCCATTGGGTGCGGGTATTGTGGGAAACCCGTAGTTTGGGATTTCTCACCTTATTTCAGAGGTTTATACGGGATTTCCCTAGGTCTGTGAGAGCGGATACAGCGATTTTGGCGCAGTTTTCCCACATTTACACACAGAGTTATCCACAGGATGGTGGTGGAATTAACCGGGGAAAATTAGGTTCATCCCAATCGCGCGACCAACGGCCTGAGATGTGGTCAGGGCGACGAGTTTTTCGCGTGATGAACGGACGTGAACTTCGACAGTGCGTGTAGAGATATTCAGAATATCCGCCACATCCTGCTGTGATTTCCCGGCGGCCAGCCATTGCAGGACTTCGAGCTCTCGCTTGGAGAGGTTCGGGTGGTGCAGATAGCGCGACAGGGGCTCTGTGCGCATCACGTTGTCATGCATATGCGCTGCGGCTTGCTGCAGTTCGATCATGACGTTATTGCGCAGTTTGATCCATTCTTCCTTGCTGCAGTCGCGGGTGACGCTGAGCATGCCGAACTCGCCAAATGGGCCACGGATCGGGATAGTGATGCCTTTGTCGCCGATGCCAAATTCGCGGGCAGGGTCAAAGACCTTGCGGAAGTTCTGATCTTTGTTCAGGCGGAG
Source organism: Cognatishimia activa (assembly GCF_017798205.1). Taxonomy (NCBI): domain Bacteria; kingdom Pseudomonadati; phylum Pseudomonadota; class Alphaproteobacteria; order Rhodobacterales; family Paracoccaceae; genus Cognatishimia; species Cognatishimia activa. The sequence continues at coordinate 2,630,078 of NZ_CP060010.1, forward strand.
CCAGTCTACAGGTGCGACGCTGCGCATGGCTGAATGCAGGGTAGGGTCGATCGTGTGCAGGTGGTTGTCCTGATAGTAAGTCTGCCATTCATCGCTGTAGGTGACGATGGCATGCATGACGCCACCAACCGGATTTATGCCTGCATAAGCTGCATCGTCAAACTCATAGGTTTCACAAATATTGTGCAGAAACTTAGTGTAACGATCTTCCGATTCCGGAATGTCGTGCAGGCTTATCAGGTCCAATTGCCACCCCCAATGAAACGTCGCCGGCAGCTTACTTAGCGACGCTTAGATTACCCGTTTTGCTTTCCACGGCCATCGACCGCATGAACGCGAGAACCGCACTGCGCTGCGTTTGAGGCAGCTTGCGATACAGTTCCATCATTTCGATTGTGTCACGGTCCGACAAGAAGTCCATCTTGTCAACCGGATCCACGGCCACCGTCGCGTCAGTTTCGCGGGCGATACCTTCGAAGAAATAGACGACATCCACGCCCAAACGCTCGGCAATGGCCCAGAGGCGAGAGGCGCTGACGCGGTTGGCACCGGTTTCATACTTTTGAATTTGTTGGAATTTAACGCCAATGGCCTCGCCGAGTTCAGACTGGCTGACGCTCAGGGCGTGACGGCGGGCACGAATGCGCTTGCCAACGAGTACGTCAATCTTATTCATTTCTCACCTGCGGTCTTTATTCAACATCCAAACCGGCACACAGGCGCCGACATGGCAAATCGTAAATTTTTGACAAGCACGGGTGCCGAATTCTGGCAGGCGATTTCGTCGCTTTAAATTATTATGACGCTTCTGCGCTTCCTTGCTTGGTGTGCCGATGCGCGGAGACCGCGCATCAACGTTTCATGTTAATATAGTGTTACTCGTCGTCGTTAACAGGTTCGTCAACGATTGGAGCAGAGTCTTCGTCGTCATCAGACGCGGCAGAGCCGATATCGTCGAACAGTTCGGCGATTTCGAATTCTGCAGCCGCTTCTTCTTCCGCCGCCAGTTCCTGAATGGATTTACCGGACTCTTGCAGTTCGGCTTCTTCCTCAGAGCGGGCAACGTTCAGAGTGATTTCAACGGTCACTTCTGGGTGCAGTTTCACAGCAACATTGTGGAGGCCAAGGTCTTTGATCGGTGCGATCAGAGCGACTTGCTTACGGTCCACAGAGAAACCAGCTTCGGTCGCAACTTCGGCGGCGTCACGTGGGGTGACAGAGCCGTAGAGGGAACCGGCGTCAGACGCGGAGCGAATCACGACGAACTTCTGACCGTCGAGTTTCTCTGCCAGCGCTTCGGCTTCTGCTTTGGTTTCCAGGTTGCGGGCTTCCAGCTGAGCTTTTTGCGCTTCGAAGGAAGCAACGTTGCCTTCAGAAGCAGTCAGCGCCTTGCCTTGTGGCAAGAGGAAGTTGCGGGCGTAGCCAGGTTTTACGTCAACGACGTCACCCATTTGGCCCAGTTTCGCAACGCGTTCGAGAAGGATAACTTGCATGTCAGTCTCTCCTTACTTCACAGCGTATGGCAGCAGCGCGAGGAAGCGGGCGCGTTTGATTGCGCGAGCCAGTTCACGTTGCTTTTTCGCGGAAACCGCAGTGATGCGGGATGGAACGATCTTGCCGCGCTCAGAGATGTAGCGTTGCAGCAGTTTCGTGTCTTTGTAGTCGATCTTTGGCGCATTCTCACCGGAGAATGGGCAGACCTTGCGACGACGGAAAAATGGTTTTGCAGCCATGGTTTAGTGTCCTTTCTTCGCGCAATTAAGAGCGACGTTCGCGGCGCTCGCCACGTTCTTCGCGTTTTTGCATTTGGATGGACGGGCCTTCGGCGTGCTCGTCGACTTTGATCGTCAGAACGCGCATAACATCGTCATGCAGGCGCATCAGGCGTTCCATTTCCTGAACCGCTGGCGCAGGGCTGTCGGTCTTCAGAAAGGCGTAGTGACCTTTGCGGTTCTTGTTGATCTTATAGGCCATTGTTTTAACGCCCCAGTACTCGCTTTCGACGACTTTGCCGCCGTTGTCCGAAAGGACAGTACCGAAGTGCTCAACGAGGCTTTCAGCTTGCGCGTTGGACAGGTCCTGGCGCGAGATAAAGACATGCTCATAAAGTGGCATGTGAGCTCCATTTCATTTCAAGCGCATTTCAAAGGGCGGGATAAAACTCTTTCGCGTCCCACCCACGAGAGACTGCGCGGTTTTTAGATAAGTGCGAAAGATTGCGCGCTATATAGCGAACCCCCCTCGATTCACAAGCATTATCTGATTTGGAAACAGTTAGTTTCCTTATCCAATCGCCCAATTCCTGCCTCAATTCATAGGCAGGGTGCGAAATGTTAACTTCTGTTCTTTCAAGGCGAAGCAGAGATGGCGAATGTCACGGAGTCCCGGCCCCTGAATAGGGTCGTGATGCCCGCCCCAAAATTAAGTGCCCAGTTCTGGGTGCGTTTGCTGGCAGGGAGCTTAGGCACCCTGCTTTGTGCTGTCGGGTCGGCTGTGGCTGTTTTTCCGTTCCCGGGATTGCCAGAAGGGTTTCAACTGGCAAAGTTCACCCTGGGTGTTTTGATTTTCACGACAGGCATCGTTTTTGCCCGAACCGGCAAACGTCCGCCATCCAGCGAGCTACATTTCGATCCAAAGTATGGCGAATTCATCCTAGTACCGGTCGATGCCGGTTGGGAGGCCGCGCAATGCGTGATGTCCACAGACGTGGCGCAAGTAGACGTCAGTGGTAGGCATTTGTCCGTTGCGTCTGAGGATGCGCGACTCTCGATCAACATCGCGATGCAAGATGCCATGTCGGCCAAACAAGTGTCAGAAACCTGTCAATCCCCGTCCAAGGCGGCTTAACAGAATGTGATGTGCGTTTTCGCACATTGGATGTTGTAAAGCTCAGGTTGTTTTCCCTGCGTCATCTTCGATGTTAGAGCCATCTGAAACTGGAGCTAACCCTATGAAATCTCTTATCCTTGCTGCGGGCCTTGCCGCCGCGGCCACGTCTTCTTTTGCCGAAGCCGAAGCCTATAAACTGGACCCATCTCACAGCCAGATCGTGTTCTCGTATAACCACCTCGGGTTCTCGACCACCTATGGCATGTTCTCGGGTTTTGAAGGCGACATTCAGTTCGACCAAGAAGACCCAGCGAAGTCCTCTGTATCTGTTTCTATGCCTGTACGCTCTATGCTGACAGGTTGGGAAGCGCGGTTTGGTCACTTCATGAGTCCAGATTTCTTTGACGCGAGCGAAGACGAAATGGTGTCTTTCGTGTCCACCGGCATCGAAGTGACCGGTGACGACACCGCGCTGATCACCGGTGATCTGACGCTGAACGATGTGACCAAATCTGTTGTTCTGGATGCCAAGCTGAACCAAGCTATGGTGCATCCGATGGCAGGCGTACCGTTCGCTGGCTTTGATGCGACCACAGAGTTGAAGCGTACCGACTTCAACCTCGGCCAGTTCGCGCCATTCGTGGGCGATGAAGTTCAGGTGGTTATTTCCATCGAGGCGATGAAGGCTGAATAAGCCCTTCTTGCTCATTCTAAAAAAGGCCCCCGAGATTTCGGGGGCCTTTTTCGTTTAACGCGCGGCGGTGAAATTGATGTCTATGATCACCGCAAAGCCCAGTGAGCTTTCATCAGGCATGGATTGGCCGACGTTAAAGTCTTGCCGGTTGAGCGTGGTTTGAGCCGAGACCGTGGCCGTGTCGCCCTCGATGGTGAGATCATACGGGAAAGTCACGGGAACCGTTGCGCCTTTGACGGTGAGCGTGCCTTGAGCCATGTGCCCTGCGTCTCCGGCAAGAAGTTCCGCCGAAAAAGTTGCTGTAGGGAAGGTCGTGGCATCAAAGAAGTCAGGCCCCATGGCTTGTTGCGTGACCGATCCCAGCGACAAAGACCCGATTGCGATCTGAACCTCTGCGCTGCCGTGTTTGCGGCCGGTCGGCGTTTCGTTGAAGGCGATGTCTGCGGTCCAATCCGCGAAACTGCCGCGCACGTCAGAGCCGAATTGGCGGATGGTCAGGGCGATCTCTCCGTCTTGGACGGTCCATTCCGACGAGACTTCAGCCAGCGCGGCTTGCTGTGTCTGTTCGGCTTTGGGAGCATCCAATACGCCAATGGTCATCGCGAGCGCCCAAATGCCGAGCGCCGCGAGGAAAGGCAGGCGTGAGTGCTTTTGCGCAGGGGGTGTCGGGGCATCAGACAGACCGGGCATCATGCGGCGCAGCGTGTGGTCTTTGTCGATGATCGCGTGTTTGAGGGCTCCGCCGATGTGTGCGAGGATTGTCAGGGCGAGCACGGGTGTGAGTGTTGTATGTATCGACCCAAAGATCGCCGAGAGCTGCGCGTCCTTAGGGATAAAGGGCAGGGCCTGACCAAAAGGCCACCAGATCGGCGCAAAGCCTTCGGCGGCGGCATGGTGGATCCAGCCGGTCAAAGGGACCAGCAGCATACAGCCGTAAAGTACCCAATGGGCGGTCTCGGCCGCAAAGGCTTCGAGGCGGTGGTCTGCGTTCAACAGGCCGGGGCGTGTCTGGGTCAATGCCCAGAGTATGCGTAAGAGCGCGGTGAAGAAAGCCATCACGCCGACGGTCTTGTGCAAAGAGAACAAGAGCGCTTTGCGGGTCAGCTCGTCGCTCGTGTCAAAAGGCGCGTCATGGGCGAGGATGCCCAGCGGAAAGGCTGTGAAAATCAAAAGGGCGGTCAACCAGTGGAAGGTCTTGGTGACACCGCCATAGGCTCTGTCGGTATTGGTGAGGGCCATTGCATGCTCCTGAATTTGCGAGTTGCGCTGACGTTAGTCGCCCCTACGTCACCCGCCAAGGTGAAACGCCCTCGATTTCCGTGCGGCAAAGCGCAATAGCGTTGCACCTGTGAACAGGGCGGGGTATTGCCATAGAACGCAAAATAAGAGGTCAGAGATGAGCCGAGCATTTGTATTTCCGGGACAAGGGGCGCAGACGATTGGGATGGGGAAGGCCTTGGCCGACGCCTATCCAGAAGCCCGCGCAGTGTTTGATGAGGTCGATGAGGCGCTTGGCGAAAAGCTGAGTGCGCTGATCTGGGGAGGCGAGCAAGAGACGCTCACTTTGACCCAAAACGCCCAGCCCGCACTGATGGCGACATCTCTGGCGGCGATGCGCGCTCTGGAGGCCGAAGGGGTTTCCATTGAGGCTGCGTCCTATGTGGCGGGACACTCGCTTGGGGAATACTCCGCCCTTGCGGCGGCCGGCGCCTTGAGCGTCGCGGACACGGCGCGCCTGTTGCGCACCCGTGGGGAAGCGATGCAAGCCGCCGTGCCTGTGGGCGTTGGCGCGATGGCGGCTCTGTTGGGTCTGGATTTCGCGGGTGCGACTGAGGTTGCCGAAGCCGCGGCGCAGGGCGAAGTTTGTCAGGCGGCCAATGACAATGATCCGGGGCAAGTGGTTGTGTCCGGTCACAAAGCGGCTGTTGAGCGCGCGGTTGAGATCGCTAAGGAAAAGGGTGCGAAACGCGCGGTGTTGCTGCCGGTCTCAGCGCCTTTCCATTGCGCGTTGATGCAGCCAGCAGCGGATGTGATGGCTGAGGCCTTGTCTCATGTGGATATCAACGCGCCGAAGGTTCCGGTTGTGGCCAATGTCGTGGCCTCGTCCGTGAATGATCCGGCAACGATCAGGTCCTTGCTCGTGGAGCAGGTCACAGGCTCGGTTCGTTGGCGCGAATCGGTGAGCTATATGAGCGAAGCCGGTGTAACGGAGATCTATGAGATTGGCGCGGGCAAAGCGCTGTCGGGTATGGTGCGCCGCATTGATCGCGCGATTGCCTGCACGGCGGTGGGCACGCCTGACGACGTGAAGGCTGCAGCAGAGAAATTGGCGTAAGCGCCGAAGGTTTAAGGTTGGGGAAAAACTATGTTTGATTTGACAGGCAAAGCAGCGCTGGTCACTGGCGCTTCTGGTGGCATTGGCGGCGAGATCGCAAAGGCGCTGCATGGCGCAGGGGCCAAGGTCGGCTTGTCCGGCACACGGGTGGAACCGCTTGAGGCGCTGGCGGCAGAGCTGGGCGAGGGCGCCTTTGTGCTGCCCTGTAATCTGGGTGATGCCGCGGCGGTTGCCGAACTGCCAAAGCAAGCGATTGCCGCGATGGGGTCTCTGGATATCCTCGTGAACAACGCAGGCATCACCAAAGATCAGATTTTCATGCGCATGTCTGATGAAGAATGGCAGCAAGTTCTGGATGTTAACCTGACCTCCTCTATGCGTCTGTGTCGCGCTGTGATGCGCCCGATGATGAAGGCGCGTTGGGGTCGGATCATCAACATCAGCTCGATTGTCGGCGCGACCGGCAACCCGGGTCAGGTGAACTATGCGGCCTCTAAGGCGGGTATGGTCGGTATGACCAAATCCATCGCCTATGAGGTGGCGAGCCGTGGGATTACCGCGAACGCTGTGGCTCCGGGGTTCATTGCGACGGCGATGACCGACAAGCTGACCGATGATCAGAAAGAGAAGATCAACGTGCAGATCCCAACGGGCCGTATGGGCACACCAGAGGAAATCGCAGCGGCGGTTTTATACCTAGCAAGCCCTGAAGCGGGCTATGTCACAGGCACGACCTTGCATGTGAACGGCGGTATGGCCATGTTGTAAGCGGAGCCGCACCCGCGGGACGTATTACTGCGGGTGCTGTTTCCTGTCGAAAACGTTTGCCTTGTCGCACACTTGTGCTATAGGCGGCGCAGATTTCCGGGTGGGCCGTTTGGCGCTCCGGTATTCCGGTAAAAATCGGAGTAAAGAGCCGCCCTGTCGGGCACCATCAAATGTCCACTTGGGTGGACGACCAAAGGCCCTAAGGCCTAACTGAACGAGGAATAGTTATGAGCGACGTCGCAGACCGCGTAAAAAAGATTGTTGTTGAGCACCTGGGTGTAGAAGAAGGCAAAGTTGTTGAAGCAGCTTCCTTCATTGACGATCTTGGCGCAGACAGCCTGGACACCGTAGAGCTGGTTATGGCTTTCGAAGAAGAGTTCGGCATCGAGATCCCTGATGACGCAGCTGAAACCATCCAAACTTTCGGCGACGCAGTGAAATTCATCACTGAAGCGTCCTAATCTGAAATTTTCAGATTTTGATCTAGGCCCCTGCCATTTGGCGGGGGCTTTTCTTTTGTTTGTAAGGGTTTGTGGGCGGCTTTACCCCGTTCAGCGCCTTGATATCCCGCATTAGACTTTAGCTTATTTTGCCCGAAATCGCCCTTTTGGCCAATAGAGATCCTCGCCGCGTTGCCGCCACTCAGGGCCATGCAATCAAACGAGGATGACATGATGCAAACGTCTAAATTTCTGGTGAAAAACCTTTCAGTCGCAGCGCTGGTCGCAGGCCTTTCTGTGACGGCAGCCCATGCGGTGGATGTGGTGGACCCTGTGTCTGGTGACACGGTCGAGATTTCTACATTGGACTTCACGACGCTCTCGCGCAGTGACATTCGCGATATTCGTGATCAGCTCAGCGAGCTGGGCTATACGGATGATGAGGCCAAAGAGGCGATTGGCACAGAGATCAGCGCGGATTTCGGGGCTTTGGAAGTGACGGATCCTGAAACCGGCGAGACGGTGACACTGGATGAGATTGACTTTTCCACGCTCTCAGGCAGCGAGGCGCGCGAGATTGCGGCGGAGCTGAGAGAGGCGGGCATTTCCGGCGGCGCGGTGCGCTCTGCGATCCGAAGTGAGCGGCGCGAGGATATTGGTGCGGTTGAAGTGGTGGATCCTGTCACCGGCGAAACCGTGACTATGGCTGAATTGGATCGCTCGGAGCTCAGCGAAGAGGATCGTGAGAATATTCGTGAGCAACTTGAAGACCTGGGTGTCGAAGCCGGTCGCGGTGGTGGCGATGATGAGCGTCCGGGCCGCGGCGGTGATCGCGGAGGCCGCGATGGAGGGCGCGGGGGCGACCGTTAAGACAAGGCACTTGGGAAGATTGACGACGCCAGCGCGGGCCCCAATGGGTCCGCGTATGGTGCTGGAAACGTCAATAAAGCTAGGGTAGGGATAGGCTATGAAACCGCAATTGATCCTATTTTTCTGTTCTTTTCTGGCATGGGCCGGGCCGTCCGTCTCGGAAACGCTTTGGGCGGAAGAGGTGATCGCCGAGCTGGTGGAAGAGGGCTATACGGTGACTGATGTGCGCCGTTCTTGGCTGGGGCGTGTGATCATCACGGCGGAAAATGGTGAGGACCTGCGGGAGGTCGTGTTGAACCGCGCCTCAGGAGACGTCATGCGGGATCGGGTCTTTGCAGGCGCTGCCGAGGGGCGTGAAGGTTTGGAAACTGGTACGCGACCCGAGAGGCCTGAGCGTCCAGAACGCTCCGAGCGACCTGAAGGTGGCGGCGGCGGTGGTGGGCCAAAGCATTGATGCGTGGCAATACCGGAATTTTCACTTGGGCTTTGGTTGCGGTGCAATGCCTCTGTGGGGCCTATTTTCTATGGGAAATCGTGGCATCGATCGCAGGCCTGCCGTCTTTGCCCCTGCGTTGGCAGACGCGCGAATTGGTGGAATTGGGCGCAAGCCTCGGGTTGATCCTTGGGGCTTTGCTGACGGTGCGTTTGCTCTTTGTGGCGCAACGCGCGCGGCAGCGGGCAGATCAGGCGCGGCGGATGACCTCGGGCCAGTTCACTGAGATCGTGGATGGCTATTTCCAGAGGCTCGCCTTTACCGAGGCGGAAACCGATGTGGCCTGGATGCTTTTGAAAGGTCTGAGCACAGCGGAGATTGCCGAGCTGCGCGACACCAAACTGGGTACGGTCAAAGCCCAATGCACAGCGCTTTATCGCAAGGCCGGGGTGAAATCGAAGGGGCAGCTGTTCTCTTTGATTGTTGAAGATCTGCTACTTTGACATCGTCAAACGCTCCCTTAGGGCGGGATTGGATCACAATTTGTCGATTCCAGCGCGCGCGTCTTTTTGATAGGCTTTATGCGGAACTTGGAGTGAGTGTTTTTTGAACCAACCAGGGGCGCGTTATGATTATTTACCCGACGATTGAACTCAAAGACGGCAAATGCGCGACCCTGTATCGGGGGCGTGAGGAAGAAGCGAGCTATTGGCATGTGGATCCGATTGCCACGGTCCAAAGCTTTGTAGAGGCCGGTGCACGTTGGATCCATGTGACGGATTTGGATGCGGTTTTTGGCACGGGCGACAATGCTGAGTTGGTCGAAGAGATCATTCTGAAAGCAGGGGCGTCGGTGCAATTGGGCGGCGGTATTCGTACGCGCGAACATATCGAGAGCTGGATTGATCGTGGTGCCGGGCGCGTGGTCGTGGGCACTTTGGCGGTGCAGGATTCTGCAACGGTCAAAGAGATGGCGATGCGCTATCCGGATCAGATTTCCGTGGCGATTGACGTCTATCAGGGCAAGCTGATGACCGATGGCTGGCGCAATGCCGGCGCACTAGAGCCTGAGGCCTTTGTGACCGCCTATGAGGACGTGCCATTGTCGGGCATCATTGTCACCGATATTGATGCGGATATTGGCGATCAGGACGGCCAGTTGGGCGTGATTTCCGGTGTGGCTGCAGCGACGCGGCATCCGGTTGTGGCGCGCGGAACCGTGCACACGACCGATGACATATCGCGCCTGAAATATGTCTCCAATATTGCGGGCACTTTGGTGGGCAAGGCCTTGTTTGCCAAGGACGTAGATCTGGCAGAAGCGCTCGAGATCGCGCAGCCAGTGCCTGAGCCAAAGGCCGAATTCATCTAAAAAACCGCCAAATAGGCGAAATGCGGCCATCCAGAGGGGTGGCCGTTTGTATTTCTTTTGCTCAAAGCCGCCTTGGCCCTCGGTTTGGCTTGCCCCTTACCCGAAAGCCAAGGTATGACCGTCAAAAGACCAGAGGAAAGGGCAGCAATATGCGTCGTGTCGTCGTCACAGGATTGGGTTTGGTCACACCGTTGGCCAGCGGTGTTGAAGAAAGCTGGAGCCGCATTCTGGATGGTCAATCCGGAGCAGGGCCGATCACGCGGTTTGATGCCTCGGCTGTCACTACGAAATACGCCTGTGAAGTGCCTTTGGGTGATGGCTCTGACGGGACCTTCAATTCTGATGATTGGATGGAACCAAAGGAACGTCGCAAGGTCGATGATTTCATCCTTTACGGCATTGCGGCGGCGCAGATGGCGGTCACTGATGCGGGCTGGACGCCTGAAGACGAAGAGAGCCGCCTGCGCACCGGCGTGATGATTGGCTCGGGTATTGGTGGTCTGAACTCGATTGCCGAGACAGCTGTGATGATCAAAGAGCGTGGCCCGCGGCGCGTGTCTCCGTTCTTTATTCCGGGTGCTCTGATCAACCTGATTTCCGGTCAGGTGTCGATCCGCTTTGGCTTTAAAGGCCCGAACCATTCGGTTGTGACGGCTTGTTCTACGGGCGCGCATGCGATTGGCGATGCGTCTCGTCTGATCAAGAACGGCGATGCGGACGTGATGGTCGCAGGTGGCGCGGAAGCCGCGATCTGTGAGATCGGGATTGCGGGCTTTAACGCCTGTAAGGCTCTGTCTACCAAGCGTGCGGATGATCCACAGGCGGCGAGCCGGCCTTATGATGCGGACCGTGACGGCTTTGTTATGGGCGAGGGCGCGGGTGTTGTTGTCCTTGAGGAATACGAACACGCGAAAGCGCGTGGCGCGACGATCTATGCCGAGGTTCTGGGCTATGGTCTGTCGGGTGACGCGTACCATATCACCGCACCTTCCGAGGACGGTGAGGGTGGCGAGCGCTCTATGCGCGCAGCATTGAAGGACGCGGGGCTCGAGCCTTCTGCGATTGACTACATTAACGCGCATGGCACTTCGACCATGGCTGACAGCATTGAACTGGGTGCGGTGGAACGCATGATGGGCGATGCGGCGGCAAATGCGACCATGTCCTCGACGAAATCCATGACCGGCCACTTGCTGGGGGCCGCAGGCGCGATTGAAGCGATCTTCTCGATCCTTGCGATCCGCGATCAGGTGGCACCTCCGACGATCAACCTCGATAATCCTGCGGTGGAGACCAAGCTGGATCTGGCACCGAATGCCAAGGTAGAGCGCAAGATCGACGTGGCACTGTCGAACTCCTTTGGGTTTGGCGGCACCAACGCCTCGGTTCTCTTCGGAAAGGTCTAATCCATGTGGCGGGCGATTGCGTCTAACGGGTTCACGATGCTGATCGTGGCGCTGTTTCTCTTCGGAGGGGTGATCCTCTGGGGGCAGGCGCAATATACCGCCAAAGGGCCATTGGCTGAGGCTATGTGTCTACGCGTGGCACCGGGTAGCAACATGCGGCGGGTGTCGGATACGCTGGAGAGCCGTGGGGCGTTGAGCAATAGCTCGATTTTCCGCGTGGGTGTGGATTACACCGACAAGGCCAACAAGCTGAAAGCGGGCGCGTTTCTGATCCCGGAAGGCGCGTCTATGGCCGAGATCGCGGATATCGTGACGCGCGGCGGGGCGAGCACCTGCGGTACTGAGGTGGTCTATCGCATCGGTGTGACGCGAGCCGCCGTGCAGGTGCGCGAGATGGATCCGTCGACCAATCGCTTTGCTGAAGTCGTGAGCTTTAATCCGGCCACGGAAGAAGTCCCTGCGGAATATACGCAAGTGCGAGGGCAAGCCGATACGCGCTATCGCGTGGCCTTGGCTGAGGGCGTGACCAGCTGGCAAGTTGTTGAAACGCTTAAGGGAATTGAAGTCCTTAAGGGCGAGGCTGCTGTGCCGCTTGAGGGCGTTCTTGCGCCTGACAGCTATGAAGTCAGCGTGGGTGACACGGTGCAATCCGTGCTCGACCGTATGGAAGCCTCGCAGCAGCGTCTGATTGATGCGGCTTGGGAGAGCCGTGATCCGGATACGCCTCTGACCTCGAAACAGGATCTGCTGATCCTTGCGTCAATTATCGAGAAAGAAACCGCCGTGGCCGAAGAGCGTGGCGTGGTTGCGAGCGTCTTCACGAACCGTCTGAACCGCAGCATTCGTTTGCAGACGGACCCGACGGTAATATATGGGATCACGCAAGGCCAAGGCACCTTGGGCCGTGGTCTGCGCCAAAGCGAGCTGCGTCGGGATACGCCGTGGAACACGTATACGATTGACGGTTTGCCGATCACGCCGATTGCCAACCCGGGCCGCGCGAGCCTTGAGGCGGCGGCCAATCCTGACACTACGGATTTCATCTACTTTGTGGCAGATGGCACTGGTGGCCACGCATTCGCGAAAACTTTGGATGAGCACAATCGCAATGTGGCGGCGTGGCGCAAGATCGAGCGCGAGCGCAACAACAATTAACGCGGTTTACGCCTCGGCGCGTTTCTCGATCTGGTGTTCGTCTTCCACAAGTCCGATTTTCCAATAGCCCGCGATGTAGGCGTCCTTTTTGGGCAGCTGCTTTTCCGTCAACAGGAACGTGCGCAGGGCTTTGACGACGCCTGCTTCTCCGGCGATGCAGGTTTGGACTGTGCCGTCGGGCCAGTCCATGTTGCGGATGAAGTCGACCTGCGCCTTTGAGGGTGTGTGGGCGTCCTCGTGCAGCCTCCAATGGATCTCGACACCCTCTGGCGCGTTGATGGGGTAGCGGTCGTCCTCGGACGGGATCTCGAAGATCGCGATGCCTTTGGCGTCGCGCGGCATGGCTTCGAGGGCCGCAGCGGCGACCGGAAGCGCCGAGGGATCCGCGGCCACGAGGTACCAGTCGGCGTAGAAGTCTTTGACTTTGACGGGACCGGGCCCGGAGAAACCAAGGAATGATCCGGGCTGGGCATTGATCGCCCAAGCAGAGGCCGGGCCATTAGGGCCGTGGTCGACGAAATCGATATCGAGTTCCTGTACCTCTGGGCGATAGGCGCGCACCGTATAGGTTCTGCGGCTTGGGGCTGGGCCGTTCGCAAGACGCTCGACAAAGGCGTCGCGTGCCTCGCCGGGTTCCGGGATCATCAGCTTGCAATTCGCGCCTTCGCGACCTTCGGGGAAGCCTTCGAGTTCTGGACTGGAAAAGGTCACGCGGATCATATGGGGCGTGAGATGCCAAGCTTTCTTGACAGTCAGAACGCGGGGTAACGGTTTTTTCGGCTTTGGCGTGGTCATGGCGGCTCTTAAAGTTGAATAATTTTGTCGGAAATAAGGTGGAGTTACCGAAATTGCAAGAGGAGCGGGTCAATCATCTCGGCTTGGGTCCTTGGGATTGCTGGAAAATAGAGCGATTTTGTTTCCGTCTGGGTCGCGTAGATAGCCGACATAAAAGCGCGGGCCATAGTCGGCGCGAAAGCCCGGTGCGCCTTCGTCAGTGCCTCCGGCAACGAGGGCTGCGGCGTGAAGGGCGCGGACCTGGTCTTGGGAAGGCGCCTCAAAGGCGGTCATGCTGCCGTTGCCTTGGGTAGCGGGGGCATCGTCGAACGGAGGTTTCACGTAGAAGTCGGGTTGGGGGGCTTGGCCTTTGGCAACGGGCAATTCGAAACTGAGGCCTTCAGGGCCTTCGGAAAATGTGTAGCCGAGGGCCGGTAGGAAGGCTGTGTAGAACCGTTTGGAACGTGGGATGTTGTTTGACCCGACGGTGACATAGGCGATCATGAAAGGCTCCTTTGACGTGAGCTTAGGTCAAGCTGGGCGCAGGGGCTATGGGCGTGTTGCGTTTGGTCCGGTGATTTCATTAAGTATCTGTTATAGTGCGAAAATTTGACATGCGTCACGGTCTCTGTTAGGGTTTTCTATGCTGGAGAGATGCATGAACGGCGCCGGGGCTTCCCTTGGCGCCGTTTTTATTTCGCTCGTGTGGAGGGGATGACTTTGCATGAGAGGCGACAGAAATGACGGACAAGAAACCGCCTGATGAGGCAGGACTGGACGCGGAAATCGAGCAGGTTCGGCGCACTATGAGCTATCTGACAGAGCTTTTGGCTTTGATGGAAGACGAGGTCATGGAGGGCGAGCCGGGCGCGATCAGGGAGGCTGCGAAGCTTCTGGGAGAGATCCGCAACTGGTCCAAGCTGGCAATGGAAACGGAGGCACGATTTGAAGAACGCGAGAAACGACGAGAGGGCGTGGTCAACGGCTATGCCCTCGACCTTGAGGAGGCCCGAGCTACGATCGGCTGCCGCATGGCTCGCCTGCGAAGATGTTGCGATGCAGGAAGAGTTTCTGAGTGAGTTTAGTGAGGGAGAGCTGATGGCTCTCCCTTATTTGTTTGAGGTTTGGGCGATGAAGCATCAGCTGCCCCCCGAAGGCGATTGGAAGAGCTGGGTGATTTTGGGCGGTCGCGGCGCGGGCAAGACGCGGGCTGGATCGGAATGGGCGCGGTCGATGGTCGAGGGGGCTGGGCCCTTGGATCAGGGGATCGCGCGGCGAGTGGCTTTGGTCGGCGAGACGATGGATCAGGCGCGCGAGGTGATGGTCTTTGGCGAAAGCGGGATCTTGGCTTGTTCACCGCCGGATCGACGTCCGAAATGGCATGCCTCGCGCAAGATGCTCGAATGGCCCAATGGGGCCGTGGCGCAGGTATTTTCGGCCTTTGATCCAGAAAGCCTGAGGGGGCCTCAGTTTGATGCCTGCTGGGTGGATGAGCTGGCGAAATGGCCCAAGGCGCGGGAAACCTGGGATATGGTGCAGTTTGGTTTGAGGCTGGGGGATCATCCGCGGCAGGTGGTGACGACGACGCCGCGGAATATGCCTGTTTTAAAAGAGATTTTGGCACTTGAGAGCACGGTGATGACGCATGCTGCGACCGAGGCGAATGCGGCGAATTTGGCGGCGAGTTTTCTGACGGAAGTGCGTGCGCGCTATGCGGGGACGTCTTTGGGGCGGCAGGAGTTGGATGGTGAATTGCTGGAGGACGTTGAGGGAGCTTTGTGGTCGCGGGAGACTTTGGAAGGCGCGCGGGTGGATGTGCCTGGGCCATTGTCTCGGATTGTCGTGGCTGTTGATCCGCCAGTTTCGTCTGGGGCGAAGGCGGATACCTGTGGGATTGTGGTCGTTGGGGGCATGACCGAGGGGCCGCCAAGTGAGTGGCGGGCGGTCGTGCTTGAGGATTCGTCTGTGCAGGGGCTGTCTCCGGTGGGCTGGGCTGAGGCCGCGATTGCTGCAATGGAGCGTTGGGAGGCGGATCTGATGGTGGCTGAGGTCAATCAGGGCGGCGAGTTGGTGCAGTCTGTTGTCCGGCAGGTGGATCCTTTGGTGGCGTTTAAGGCGGTGCATGCGCGGGTTGGGAAATCAGCGCGGGCGGAGCCGGTGGCGGCGCTCTATGAGCAAGGCCGGGTGAAACATCTGAACGGGATAGGTCATCTTGAGGATCAGATGTGTTTGATGACCGTGGCAGGGTTTCAGGGGCAGGGGTCTCCGGATCGGGTGGATGCTTTGGTTTGGGGGCTGCATGAGGTGATCTTGGCGGCGAGTAAAGCTTACAAGCGGCCAGCGGTGCGGGCGTTGTAAGGTCGGAACTTGAGTATTTGGGGCAAGATGAAGCGGGCTTTTTCTCTTGCCGCAAATATCCCCGCCGGAGGCATCCTGTCTGTTGCGCTTGGTGCGGGCGTACATGTGGGGCGGTGTTAAGGGCAGTTTGAGAAAGTGATCCTCGTCAAAGACAGCGAGGGTTTTTCGATGTTTGAATTTCTACGCCGCAAAGCGCCAGAGCAGAAGTCGAGCGCGACTGCGCCGATGGTGGCTTATGCGAGTGGTGGGCGCGTGGCCTGGTCCGCACGGGATGTGGTGTCGCTGACCAAGACGGGGTTTGCGGGCAATCCGGTGGGGTATCGCTGTGTGAAGATGATTGCCGAGGCAGCCTCGGCGTTGCCGTTGGTGCTGGATGGGTCGGTCGGTGATTTTGCAGTTCATCCGGTGATGGACCTCCTCGCGCGGCCGAATATGGCGCAGGGGCGGGCGGAATTGCTTGAGGCTTTGTATGCTCAGCTTTTGCTGGCTGGGGACGGGTATGTTGAGGCCGTTGGGGCTGAGGGGCTGCCTGCAGAGCTACATGTTTTGCGGAGTGACCGGATGCGTGTGGTGCCGGGCGCGGATGGGTGGCCCGCGGCTTATGAATATAGCGTTGGTGGGCGTAAGCATCGGTTTGATGCCTCTGCGGGGCGCGTGTTGCATGTCCGGAATTTTCATCCGCAGGATGATCATTACGGGTTTTCTCCGCTGCAGGCGGCGGCGGTGGCGATTGATGTGCATGGGGCGGCAAGCCGTTGGTCCAAGGCGCTTTTGGACAACGCGGCGCGGCCATCAGGGGCGATTGTTTATTCGTCGAGCGATGGGCAAGGGTCTTTGACCAGCGATCAATATGATCGCCTGGTCGGCGAGATGGAGGCGCATCATCAAGGCGCGCGGAATGCGGGGCGGCCGATGCTCTTGGAGGGCGGGTTGGATTGGAAACCTATGGGGTTTTCACCGTCCGATATGGAGTTTCAGAAAACCAAAGAAGCGGCGGCACGAGAGATTGCTTTGGCGTTCGGGGTACCTCCGATGCTGTTGGGGATCCCGGGGGATGCGACTTATGCGAACTATCAGGAGGCGCATCGGGCGTTTTTCCGGTTGACGGTTTTACCTTTGGCGACGCGGGTTTTGGCGCGCTTAGGTGTTTGGTTGTCGGAGATGGCGAGCGATCCCGTGCCGTTGCGGCCTGATTTGGATCAGGTGACGGCGCTGAGTGCGGAGCGGGATGCGCAATGGGCGCGGGTGATGGCTGCGGATTTTCTAAGTGAGGCTGAGAAACGGCGGATTTTGGGACTGCCTGAGGCGCAAGATGGGTGAGCGGATTGGGTTTGAGGCTTTTGAGTGTGCACCCGCGTTGCGGCTTGAGGCGCATGAGAGGGTATGCGCCGGTGCATCTGCGCGCGCGGGTGTCTGGCGGCGATGTGAATGTGTCTTGGATCCGGCAAACCCGAATTGACGGAGATCGCTGGGATCTGGGCGATGTTCCCCTCGGCGAAGAAAGTGAAACCTATGAGCTGTGTGTTTCGGTCGACGGTCAGCTTGTGCGGCAAGAAACACTCAGCGCTGCGACTTGGTCCTACACGGCGGCGGCTCAGGCGTTGGACAATGCCGAGGGGCTGGTGACCTTCGACGTGGCGCAGGTTTCGGCGCGGTTTGGGGCAGGGCGCAGGGCCTCGGTTTCAATTGGGCTTTGACCCGTGCGATCCGTGATGATCGGAGACCTTATGGCCTTGGCGCGTGGCATTGCATCTCTCCCCGCGCCGGACCGTGCCTTTGCCTGTCAGACCGCGTTTGAGCGCGCACATGTGGCCGACAAATACCGCAAGCGGTTTGGGCGTTTGCATCCCAAATGGGGCAATGGCAGCGTTATGGGTTTTGCGATGCTGGCCTATAGAACCAGAACGCAGGACGATCTGAGCGATCCCGCCTATTGCGACGCCTTTGCTTGTGCGCTGGATGCCTTAAAGACTTGGCGCCTTAGCCAGTCGCGCAGGACATGCATTTCAGAACCGCCGGATTGAGTTTGAGCCGCGCGTCTGGGATGTCTTCGCCGCAGTCCTGACAATAGCCATAGTCGTCGTCTTCCATGCGTTTCAGAGCGGCGTTCAGCGCTTTTACCTGTATTTCCCGCTGGGCCTGAGTGGCTTTTGCCATGGCCTGCGATTGCAATGCATCCATGCGCGAGAGCCGCCCGACGGCCTGTTGATCCAGCTCGACCACCGCCTGACCGTCACGCCCCAAACGATCCTGCTCTTCCAATTCGGCAAGCTTTTGGAGAATGATTTCCCTAATTTCGGCCTCTGCACTTGCATTCATAGGCGTGATCCTGTCCACAACACTATTGAATTTGCCTCATTTTTCCTAAGTCGTATAGGATAGAGGCCAAAGGAGCACCGATATGGCTAAAATTCAGAATGTTGTGACGGCGATTGATCCAGTCTGGGAGCGTATTCTGGACGAGGGCCAAAGTGCCGTGCGCGAAGAGCCTCTGTTGGGCGGTTTGGTCCACAGTTCGATCCTGCACCACAAGTCGGTAGAACAGGCGCTGGCCTATCGTATCTCACTGAAACTGGCTTCGGGCGAGATGTCAGAGCAGCTCTTGCGCGAGATATGTGAAGAGGCGTTTGCCACGGATCCGAGGATCTCGACGGCGGCTCGTGCGGATATCATGGCCGTCTATGAGCGTGACCCGGCGTGCCATCGGTATATCCAGCCGATGTTGTTCTTTAAGGGCTTTCAGGCGGTGCAATGTTACCGGATTGCGCATTGGCTGTGGAATGAAGGCCGCAAGGATATGGCTTATTTCTTCCAGATGCGCAGCTCTGAAGTCTTTGGCATCGATATTCACCCTGCGGCCCGTATCGGGCAGGGTATCATGATCGACCACGCCCATTCCATTGTGATTGGCGAAACCGCTGTGGTGGGGGACAATGTCTCGATGCTGCATTCGGTAACCCTTGGTGGCACCGGAAAAGAAGAAGAGGACCGTCACCCGAAGATTGGTGATGGGGTTCTGATTGGTGCGGGTGCGAAAGTGCTCGGCAATATCAAAGTGGGCGAATGCTCGCGGATTGCGGCGGGGTCTGTGGTGTTGGAAGAAGTGCCGCCGTGCAAGACAGTTGCGGGCGTTCCGGCCAAGATCGTGGGCGAGGCGGGATGTTCGCAGCCTGCGGTGAGCATGGATCAGACGCAGCTTTAAGTCTCTGATATAGAAATAGAAAACGCCGCCCTGTTGAGGCGGCGTTTTGCGTTTTTGGGGATGGCTTAGGCCAGCATTGCGATTGGGTTTTCCAAATTCTCGACAATGGCCTTGAGCAAATCGGCACCGAGCGCCCCGTCAATCACGCGGTGATCGACCGACATCGTGACGCTCATGACAGTCGCGACACCGAGCGTGCCGTCATCTTGAACAACAGGCTTTTTCACACCAGCGCCAACGGCCAGAATGCCCGCATGCGGCGGGTTCACGATGGCGTCGAAATTGTCGATGCCGAACATGCCAAGGTTTGAGATCGCGAAGCTGCCACCCTGATATTCATGCGGCGCGAGCTTGCGGTCGCGGGCTCGGGTAGCGAGATCTTTCATTTCGGTCGACAGCGCCGAGAGGGATTTCACGTCCGCGTCCTGTAGGACAGGCGTGAACAGGCCACCTTCGATGGCGACTGCAACGGCCACATCGGAGGCTTTCATTTGCAGCACGCGATCTCCGGCCCAAACCGCATTGGCGGCGGGCACCTGTTGCAGGGCCAGCGCACAGGCTTTGATGATGAAATCATTGACCGAGACTTTCACGCCGCGATGTTCAAGCTGTTTGTTCAGCTCGCTGCGGAATTTCAGCAGGGCATCCAGTTTCACATCCCGACGCAGATAGAAATGCGGGATGGTCTGTTTGGCCTCGGTGAGGCGCGCGGCGATAGTTTTGCGCATGCCATCGAGCGAGACTTCCTCATAGGTGCGGCCTTCGTAGGCGCGGGCGACGATGTCAGCCGACGGGCTTGCTGCCATCGGAGCTGCAGCGGGTGCAGGCGCTGAGGAGGGCGCCGCAGCGGGTGCCGATGCAGTCGTTGCTGTTGCGCCGAGAACATCCGCTTTGACGATCCGCCCTTTGGGACCTGAACCTTTGAGGGTGCTCAGATCAATGCCCTTATCCGCAGCAATACGACGCGCGAGAGGGGATGCAAACACGCGGTCACCGCTTGCGGTGCTGGGCGCAACAGGAGCCGCCGGGGCTGGCGCGCTGGCCACAGGCGCAGGTGTCGCCGCCGGTGCGGGAGCCGCCGCTGCGGCAGAGGGAGCCGGGGCCGCACCGGCCTCTTCACCGTCCTCCAAAAGGATCGCGATGGCGGTGTTTACCTTCACACCTTCGGAGCCCTCAGCCACAAGGATCGTGCCCATGACGCCTTCGTCGACGGCCTCAAATTCCATCGTGGCCTTGTCGGTCTCAATCTCGGCGATCACGTCGCCCGATTGCACCTCGTCGCCCTCTTTCACCAGCCATTTCGCCAGCGTGCCTTCCTCCATCGTCGGAGAGAGCGCGGGCATTAGGATTTCTACTGCCATGTCAAATTCTCCTTACCGATAAGTGACTTGCTTGACGGCGGCGATGACCTCTTCGGTCGTCACAAGCGCGAGTTTTTCGAGGTTGGCCGCATAGGGCATCGGGACGTCCTTGCCGGTGCAGTTGATGACCGGCGCGTCCAGATAATCAAAGGCCTTTTCCATGATCGTCGCCGAGAGGTGGTTGCCGATGGATCCGACAGGCCAGCCTTCCTCAACCGTCACGCAGCGATTGGTTTTCATCACCGAGGCGAGCACTGTGTCGTAGTCAATCGGACGCAAGCTCCGCAAGTCGATAACTTCAGCGGAAATACCTTCCTCTGCGAGCTTGTCTGCGGCCTCGAGCGCATAGGTCATGCCGATGCCGAAGCTCACGATGGTGACATCCGAGCCTTCACGCCAGATCTTGGCTTTGCCGATTTCGACGGTGAAATCATCCATGACGGGGACGTCAAACGACCGCCCGTAGAGGATCTCGTTTTCAAGGAAGATCACTGGGTTCGGATCGCGGATCGCGGATTTCAGCAAACCCTTCGCGTCAGAGGCCGAATAGGGCATGACCACCTTGAGGCCCGGGATCTGCGAATACCAGGCCGCATAGTCCTGAGAGTGCTGCGCGGCCACGCGGGCCGCAGCGCCGTTGGGGCCCCTAAAGACGATCGGACAACCCATCTGACCGCCAGACATATAGAGCGTCTTGGCGGCAGAGTTGATAATCTGATCAATGGCTTGCATGGCGAAGTTGAACGTCATGAACTCCACAATCGGGTTCAATCCGCCAAAGGCTGCGCCGACTGCGATGCCAGCAAAGCCATGCTCGGTGATCGGCGTGTCGATGACCCGTTTGCTGCCGAATTCATCGAGCAAACCTTGCGAGATTTTATAGGCGCCTTGGTATTCCGCGACCTCTTCGCCCATGAGGAAGACGTTTTCCTCACGGCGCATTTCCTCGGCCATGGCGTCGCGCAAGGCTTCGCGGACCGTGGTGGATTTCACCTCAGTGCCTTCGGGCCAGTCGGGGGTGGTGTTGGCAACAAGCAGAGGGTCCGCAGGAGCAGCCACAGGCGCAGCGCTTGCCGCCGGCGCAGGAGCCTCATCCGCCGCTTGCGCCACGGGCGCCGCGCCGGCCTCTTCGCCGTCTTCCAAGAGGGTTGCGATGGCGGTGTTGACCTGTACGCCTTCGGTGCCTTCGGGGACCAGAATGGATCCGATCACGCCTTCGTCGACCGCTTCGAATTCCATCGTCGCTTTGTCGGTTTCGATTTCGGCGATGATGTCACCAGAGCTGACCTCATCGCCTTCTTTGACCAGCCATTTCGCCAGCGTGCCTTCTTCCATCGTCGGCGAAAGCGCGGGCATGAGAATATTGATTGCCATGATATCTGCTCCTTACGCCACGATGTCCGTCCACAGCTCGCTTTCGGCGGGCAGGGGGCTGGTTTTGCTGAATTCGGCGCTTTCGTTGACGATGGCCTTGATCTCTTTGTCGATGGCTTTGAGGTCCTCTTCTGAGGCGTGCTTGCCTTCCAAAAGCATCTCACGCACGCGCTCAATCGGGTCACGTTCGGATTTCACGCGCTGGACTTCTTCGCGGGTGCGGTATTTCGCCGGATCCGACATCGAGTGGCCGCGATAGCGGTAGGTTTTGACCTCGAGGATATAAGGCCCTTTGCCCGCGCGACAATGCGCGACGGCCTTTTCGCCAGCAGCTTTCACGGCCAGAACATCCATACCGTCCACGACTTCGCCCGGTATGCCAAAGGCTGCGCCGCGGGTGTAGATGTCGGGCGTCGAGGTCGAGCGCTGCATCGAGGTGCCCATGGCGTATTGGTTGTTCTCGATCACGAAAACCACCGGCAGATCCCAGAGGGCGGCCATGTTGAAGGTCTCATAGACCTGACCCTGGTTCGCCGCGCCATCGCCGAAATAGGTGAAGGTCACGCGCTTGTTGTCGTTGTACTTATCCGCAAAGGCCAGGCCTGCGCCAATCGGCACCTGTGCGCCGACAATACCATGGCCGCCATAGAAATGTTTTTCCTTGGAAAACATATGCATAGAGCCGCCTTTGCCCTTGGAATAACCGCCTTCGCGGCCCGTGAGCTCGGCCATGACGCCGTTGGGATCCATGCCGCAGGCCAGCATATGGCCATGGTCGCGATACGAGGTGACGCGCTTGTCGCCTTCTTCCGTGGCTGCCTCAAGCCCCACAACAACGGCCTCTTGACCGATATAGAGGTGACAGAACCCGCCAATGAGACCCATGCCATAGAGTTGGCCGGCTTTTTCCTCAAACCGGCGGATGAGTAGCATTACTCGGTAGTATTCTTTCAGCTCGTCGCCACTGACATTGGGCTTTTTCGCAGCTTTCTTCGCAGCCATTCGGCACGCTCCTCCCAGCTTTGTTTAGCGTTAAACTAAATTCTGTTTGAGCTATTAAAACCACGGGCAGGGCGGTTAGGCCAGAGAAAAATTCCCGGTGTGTAGTGACTGGCGTGGAACAAGGGCCATAAGCCCGCCACGCTCTGCGCCGAACCGACCCCAAGGGTCGGCGCATTGGTGAACACAGGCGTGACAGATCAATGTCGCGCGGAGTTTGTGAGATAAACTGGCAGAATGTGAGCTTAGAGCGCCAACCCTCGGTTCGGCGCAGGGCGAGGCTTAGCGGATCACCATCTCGTCGCCGCGAATGAGGCCCAGAACAGAGCGCGCCTGCTGGTCCAAGAGGTCCAGATCCAGATAATCGTCAGACAGGCGCCTTGTCAGGTTTTCCATGCGCGCCACATCGTCCTGCATGCTGGCCAGTTGGATTTCCAAAAGCTGGGTTTCTGCCAGAATCTCAGTCCGGCTGAACAGCCCGTATTCCCCCTGCACAGCTGCAAAGGTGAAATAGACTGCCAAGCTGAACGCCACCCCGAAAAACAGGATAGGGCCAACGGCCGGACGGGATTTTGTGACTGCCATGGTAACTGCCAATCTGCCTCAATGGACGGGGTCTTTTGCGACCCTCTATGAGACACAGTATGCCACAGGTGATTCGCCCTGTGAATCCCTAAAATGCACGGGCGATTCGTTTTTTTGGTTTGGAGTCAGATCGTTAAAGGACGTTAACCCGCGATAGAGGCCTGATAGATCCCATCGATGCTATCCGCGATCACCGCGTTGAACTCGTCCTCGGTCTGCTGCGCGCTGAGGCCTTCGGTCAGTGCGCGCGAGAAGGAGGCGATCATGCCGGTGTTCTGCGCCAGAAGGCCATTGGCCTCTTCGCGGGAATAACCACCAGAGAGGGCGACCACTTTCAGAACCTGCGGATGATCCACCAACGCTTTGTATTGGTTGGCGTTGGTGGGCAGTGAGAGCTTCAGCATGATTTGCAGATTGTCATCCAATGCGTCGAGCTCAGCAAGGATCGCATCGCGCACGAGGTCTTCGGTTTCGGCCTTGTCGGCGATGGTGATGGTCACCTCTGGCTCGATGATTGGCATGAGGCCCTTGGCGATGATTTGTTTTGCAACTTCAAACTGTTGCGCGACGTTGGCTTTGACGCCCTCGGCATTGGCTGCAGAGATCACGGAGCGCATCTTGGTGCCAAAAATGCCCGCTGCATTCGCACGCTCCAGCAGGTCATCGAGATCTGGCATCGGCTTCATCAGTTGAACGCCGTTTTCCTCGGCCTCAAGGCCTTTGTCGACTTTCAGGAAGGGCACCACGCCGCGTTTTTCCCAGATGTACTGTGCCGCTGGGATGCCGTCGATTTCGCCGTCCATGGTGCGCTCAAATAGGATCGCACCGACGACTTTGTCGCCGTTAAACGCCGGAGATTGCGCGATCCGTGCGCGCATGGCGTGGATCATGCCGAACATTTCTTCGTCGCCGTTGTATGCGTCTTCCTCAACACCATAGAGACGCAGGGCCTTGGGCGTTGAGCCGCCGGATTGGTCCAATGCTGCGATAAAACCTTGGCCTTTGGCGATGAGGTCGGTCTGGGCGGAATTGGACATTTGTGTATCCTTTGGCAGAAAATAGGAGTGTTAGGCTCCTTCTAGGTCAGCCCCAGAAGGCGCGCAATGCTGGTACCGCTAACCCTCTCCGGAAAAGAAAAGGTTAAGCCGAATGGCTAGGATTGTAGAGCTGCGACGCCGGGCAGGGTCTTGCCTTCCATCCATTCAAGGAAGGCGCCACCGGCGGTCGAAATATAGTTGAAATCCTCGGCCGCGCCGGCGCCATTTAGCGCTGCGACGGTGTCGCCGCCGCCTGCGACGGACACCAGACTGCCTGCTTTGGAGAGGTCAGCAGCGGCTTTGGCGGCGGCATTGGTGGCCGCATTAAAGGGCTCGATTTCAAACGCCCCCAGAGGGCCGTTCCAGATCAAGGTCTTCGCTTGGGCCAAAATGCCTTCGATACGCGCAACCGACTGAGGGCCAGCGTCAAGGATCATAGCGTCCGCAGGGCAGGCGTCAGAGGCGACGGTTTCGTTGTCCGCTCCGGCCTTAAATTCACGCGCGACGACGATGTCAGAGGGCAGAACCACGTCACAACCGGCATCCTTGGCCTTGGCGAGGATCTCGCGGGCGGTGTCTGCGAGGTCATGTTCACAAAGAGATTTGCCCACATCGATGCCTTGGGCCGCGAGGAAAGTATTGGCCATGCCGCCGCCGATCACCAGATGATCGACTTTCGCGACGAGATTGCCCAAGAGTTCCAGCTTGGTCGACACTTTCGCGCCGCCGACGACGGCCACAACGGGACGCTTTGGCGTGGACAACGCCGCTTCCAAAGCGCTGAGTTCGGCTTGCATCAGACGGCCCGCGCAGTTTGGCAAAAGTTTCGCGACACCCTCGGTCGAGGCATGCGCGCGGTGGGCGGCGGAGAAGGCGTCGTTGCAATAGATGTCGCCCAAAGTGGCAAGGAAGCCAGCCATTTGCGGATCATTAGCTTCTTCCATGGCCGTAAAGCGGGTGTTTTCGACAAGAACAACCGCGGTGGCAGGCAGATCGTCAATCATCTCGCGGCTTGGGCGTTCGATGAAGGTGACCTCTTCGCCAAAGGCCTCAGCCAGATAGGGCACCAGCGGATTCAAAGACATCTCCGGGACATACTGACCTTTCGGGCGTCCGAAATGCGCGAGCATAATAGGGGAGCCGCCCGCCTTCACGATATCCTGAATGGTCGGCACGATACGGTCGATCCGCGTGGTGTCGGTAACCTTGCCGTCTTCCATAGGAACGTTGATGTCCACACGTACCAAAACGCGTTTGCCCGCCAGATCCATATCGTCGAGGGTTTTCCAAGCCATAATGCCGTCTCCAATGTCCCGAATTTTCCTCGTGAATATAGGATTAATGCGACAGGTCAATGGCAGCTTGGCAATCCTTTGGTGAGGCACTAGGTTAGCTTCAACGAATATAAACGGAGCAGCCAAATGGCCGAGATCAAAGATCCCGAAAACACCATCCTGATGGAACTCAAAGACGGCACCGTCGTCATCGAACTTTTGCCTGATGTGGCGCCTGGTCACTGTGAGCGCATGAAGGAGCTGGCGCGCTCGGGTCAGTATGACAACGTCTGTTTCCACCGCGTGATCGACGGTTTCATGGCGCAGACCGGCGATGTGGCCAACGGCAATATGGAAAAAGACTTCAATATCCGCATGGCGGGCACCGGTGGGTCGGATCTGCCGAACCTGAAGGCGGAATTCTCGGGTGTGCCTCATGATCGCGGCACCTTGGGCGCGGCGCGTAGCCAGATGCCAGATTCTGCGAACTCTCAGTTCTTTATCAACTTCAAGGACAACCACTTCCTGAACCGTCAATACACCGTCTATGGCCGCGTGATTGAGGGCATGGAGCATGTGGATGCCATCGTACGCGGCGAGCCGCCAATGGATCCTGATCGTATGATCTCGGTCAAAGTCGCAGCGGACGCGGAATAATGAACGGCGGGAGCAACAAACTCGTCGGCGTCGCAATGATGGTGGCAGTTCTGGGTGTAGGCGCTGTGTTTCTGGCGCAGGAAGGCACGCCGGGGCTGACCGATATCACCGAGGTCAGCAGCCAGTTGCCAGACTACGGTCTGGAAATTACCGTCGATGGTGAGGCCGAGGGTACGATTGTGATCGACCTCTTAGAAGGCGTTGCTCCGAACCATGTGGAGCGCATTGTGACGCTGGCGCAGGAAGGGTCCTATGATGACGTGATTTTCCATCGCGTGATCGAGGGCTTTATGGCACAGACGGGCGATGTGCAGTTCGGCAAAGTTGGCGGCGACAAGCGGATGGCGGGTCGCGGTGGGTCAAGCTATAGCGACCTTTTGCAGGAGTTCTCTGAGGTGCCATTTGAGCGTGGCACGGTTGGGATGGCGCGGGGCGGTCATAGCGTAGATTCTGCCAATTCCCAGTTCTTCATCATGTTTGATCAGGGCTATTTCCTGAACGGTCAATATACGGTCGTGGGTCAGGTGACCTCTGGCATGGATGTGGTGGATGCGATCAAACGTGGGCATCCGCGCTCGGGCGCTGTGGACGGCGATCCTGACCGGATGGTCTCGGTCAAGGTCACACAGAACTAAATCTGCTGCATATCTAATTTTAAAGGCTCGGGGTCTCCCGGGCCTTTTCGCATTTGGCCCGAAGCGCCTGCTGCAAGCAGGCAGGGCCATCGCCGGCCCGACCCACCGGGCTGGCGATTTGCTGGCGGCTGGACATGACATAGCTGATTGAGGTTTGTCGCGGGCATTAATCGCAATGCCGGTCACGCCGGACGCCACCCCGTCGGGCCGGCGATGGCCCTGCGGTACCGATGACCACCCATCACAAGCACGTTAGGGGGGCTATGCAGGTGGGGTTTATTGGTCCCAGATGAGGCTAACGCTTTAGGGAGCCCCATCATGTTCGCACGATCTATCCTTTTCGCCGCAGGCCTCAGCCTCGCTGTTAGCACGGCTTTCGCCAGCCCCGCCCGTTGGGTCTTTGAATGGCCCAATACGGATTTTGAGCAGACCTCGATTGAGGATTGGACGGAAATCCTGTCAGGCGGCCCACCCAAGGACGGCATCCCAGCAATTGACGACCCGGTCATGGTGCCCATCAAAGAAGGCGCTCAGATCGGCGAACGCGAACCAGTGATCACGGTTGAGATCGAAGGCGAGCTGCCGCGGGCCTATCCGATCCGCTATCTCACCTGGCATGAGATCGTGAATGATCAGGTCGGAGACCTACCGATTGCCGTCACCTTCTGCCCGCTTTGCAATTCCGGCATCACCTTTGATCGGCGCGTGGGCGACGGTGTGCTGAGTTTCGGTGTCTCGGGCAAGCTGCGCAACTCGGACATGGTCATGTATGACCGCGAGACCGAAAGCTGGTGGCAACAGGCCATTGGCACGGGCATCGTGGGTGAAATGAATGGCGTCGAATTGACCACCTTGCCGACCTGGATGGAAAGCTGGCGTCAATTCGCCGAGCGTAATCCCGATGGTTTGGTGATGGCAGAGCCTCGGTTCGGGCGGCCTTACGGGCGCAATCCTTACGTGAATTACGACAGTTCAGCGCGGCCGTTCCTTTATCAGGGTGAAAACCCGCCCCACGGTATTCCGCCGCTGGTGCGTGTGATACGCGTGGGCGATCGCGCCTGGCCAATGACGCGGCTGCGTGAGGCCGGAGAGGTCACCGAGGCAGGCGTTACGTTGACATGGACCGAAGGGCAGGCGTCAGCTTTGGACGGGCGCGATATCGCGAAAAGCAAAGAGGTCGGAACTGTGCGCGTGAAGGACGCCAACGGCAAGGATCTGGCGCATGATGTGATGTTTGCTTTCGCCTATCATGCGTTCTGGCCGAACGGCGAATGGATGCTGGGGGACGGTTAAACACCGTAATCCCAAAATAGACAGCCCCGCGAAAATCTCGCGGGGCTTATTTTTGTTACGAATCCAGAATAATCAGTTCCGCGCTTCCGCCAAATCCGCGCCCGTGCGCAGGTTGCGGAGTTTCTTCCACGTCACGTCTGGATCAATCTTGCCATAGCCCGCGAAGGTGCCAAAGCCGCAATCAGTGCTCGCTACCACGCGGTCCATGCCGACGATATCGATGAAGCGCTGCAGACGCTGGGCGATAAGTTCAGGGTGTTCGACGTAGTTCGAGCACGTGTCAATCACACCCGGCGCGAGGATCTTATCCTCTGGAATGTCAGCGTCGCGCCAGACGGTCCATTCGTGTTCATGACAGGGATTAGCGCTCTCAAACAGGATCGTGTTCGGGCGTGCAGACAGCACGATATCGATGACTTTTTCCAAGGCGATGTCGTGATCGTGCGGGCCTTCGTAGTTGCCCCAGCAAAGGTGCATCCGCATTCGGTCAGCAGGCAGGCCTTCGGTTGCGGCGTTCAGAACCTCGACATTGGCGGCGGCCATTTTCACGAATTCTTCTTCAGTCGCGTCCTGATAGCCCGTGTGACGTGACATCGCCAAATCCGGGCAGTCGAACTGAATATCAAGCCCCGCATCCAAAATGGCCTCATATTCTGGGCGCATCGCACTGGCCAAAGCCTCGAGATAGGCTTCGTGGCTGGGGTAGTATTTGTTCACCTGAAAGGCAGTGATCAGACCCGGAGACGCCGCATTCATAAAGGCGCGTGTGCCTTGGCCCTCTTTGTCGAGCGCTTCTTTGTAGCGGCGAATGTCTTCAAGGGCAGGTTCGAGGTTGACCAGTTTCACCTCTCCAACACAGGAGGCACGGGTGAATTCCTGGCTACCCATAATCGCGCTGAGCTTTTTGGCCAGACCCGGATGGGCCGCAAGGTCTTTGGCCGGTTTGCGATCAATATGGCCGCCAAACCCGCTGAGGCGCTCTTGCATGTAGGTGGAGTAACCGACCTTGCCGAGTTCTCCATCAGAGACAATGGTCACACCGGATTCCCGCTGCTTTTTTACGGCTGCCGTGATGGAGTCCTGAACGGTCGTCTCAAACTCTTCCTTGTCGTAGTCGCGGCCATTGTCTTTGGCCAGAAGCAATTCCGAGAGGTGGTCTCCGCGGGGGAGGCTGCCGACATGGGTTGTCTCGATGGTCATAATGCGTCCTTCGTCTTTTAGGTGAGAGGAGCATAGGCGGTGTCGGAGCGGGGGCGAAGTTAAAACTTAAAAAATATGCTGACGGGCCTCACAAGGTGAGATTTGTGTGAATGAATCAGCGGCCAAAAATGAAAAAGCACCGCCGAGGCGATGCTTTTCAGATTGATATTTAAGCAAGGCTTATTTGCCAGCAGGTGCCGGAGCTGCTTTCGCTGGGGCAGGGCGTTTGCCTGCGCCACCCAGTGGGTCGTCCTGACGCTGAACAGAGCCTTCGAAATGCGCGCCGCTTTCGATGGCGATGGTTTTGTGGATGATGTCACCCTCAACACGTGCGGTCGAGGTCAGGCGGACCTTCAAGCCACGGACGCGGCCCACGATGCGGCCGTTGACGACGACGTCGTCGGCAACCACTTCGCCTTTGACGGTGGCGGTTTCGCCGACAGTCAGAAGATGCGCGCGGATGTCGCCTTCGATGGTGCCTTCGATTTGTACGTCACCGGTGGTTTTCAGATTGCCTTTGACATGCAGGTCCGAAGACAAAACGGATGCGCCCACTTTTGGACGTGGCGCCGCGGCTGGGGCAGCGGCCGCTGCTGGAGCGGCCTTTTTGGCTGCTTCTGGCAGAACCGGCTTTGCGGTATCAGCAGGTGTTGCGGCAGGTTCGTTGATTTTGCTTTTAGAAAACATCTCTTGCAGCCTTGATAAATTTCATCGGGTTTACGGCCCGACCGTTAATCCGCACTTCATAGTGCAAATGGGTTCCTGTCGAGCGTCCTGTGTTGCCCATATCACCTATGTGTTGCCCGCGCGACACTCGGTCTCCCTTTTTTACGCGGAATTTCGCCAAGTGGGCATAGCGAGTTTCGATGCCATGGGCATGTTTGATCTTGATCAGCTTGCCATAGCCCGAGGACCAACCGGCGTGGATGACCACTCCGTCAGCGGTGGCGAAGATATCGGTGCCATGCGGGCCAGCGATATCTGCACCGCGGTGCATCCGGCCCCAACGCATGCCAAAGCCAGAGGTATAGCGGACTGCGGTTTTATATGGCACGGCGAACGGCGTGGTTTCCGCAGCGATACGATACATGTTCAGACGGTCCAACTGGCCCAGCAGCGCATTGGCGCGTTTCATTTCGGGCGACAGTTCTCCGCCAGAGGTGGTCACGGTTAGAGGCAGGTTTGGACCGCCAAGGCCGGTGTAGCCGCGCTTGACCTCTTCCAGCAGGGCGTCCGTAGAAAGACCTGCGGAGGCAAACATCTTTTCCAGAGGTTCAACCGAGACGGTCATCGCGTCCTCGAGCTGGGTAAAGATCTGGTCGTTCATTTCCTCAAGCAGCTTGAGCTC
Organism: Cognatishimia activa; assembly: GCF_017798205.1. Classification (NCBI taxonomy): domain Bacteria; kingdom Pseudomonadati; phylum Pseudomonadota; class Alphaproteobacteria; order Rhodobacterales; family Paracoccaceae; genus Cognatishimia; species Cognatishimia activa. The sequence goes on from NZ_CP060010.1 coordinate 2,660,477, forward strand.
GAGTTCCATATTGTCGGCAATCGCGACAGCTTCGCGGGCTTGAACAAAGAGTTCGTCGCGTTCTGCAGCAGTTTCAGCAAGGGCGGTGACGATGGATTCGACTCCCTCGGTGTTCAGATCCTGCGCGACGGTGGATTCAACATAGGCATCTGCATCTGCCGTGACGCGCTCGAGTTCGGTGCGGGCCTCGTCGCGTTCTTTCATTGTGCGGCGCAGGGTGGACTGGATCACTTCAATGCCAGTTTCCAACTCGCGCGAGCGGGTTTCAGCCGAGAGCAGCTCGGATTGCATCAGAGAGATCTGCTCAAGCGCAGCAGTGAAACGTTCTTGCGCGGCGAGTGCCTCTGCCGAGCGCTGGTCGCGTTCATCAGACAGTGTATTCAGACGCAGCTGATAGTTTTCCTGATCGCGTTTAGCCTGCTCGCGGAAGTTGCCAGAGCCGATCGAGTCCATGAACAGAACGGCCGTCACGATGATCGCCCAGCCCACCACAAGCGCACCGCATCCAGCAATCATCAGTTGGGTGTGAGGTTTCAGGCGAATAAAGCGTGTGTCCGTGTCGGACCGTAGGAACAAACGGCGTTCCGGGAACCACTTTTCTAGCAGCACATGAATTTTAGACGCAATTCCACGCAAAACGTCTTAGTCCTTTGGTTTTTTCCCCGTTGGTGCGCCAATGTCCCCAGGCGCTCCAATTTCATTAACGGGCAGGTAAAGTTTCGGCAAGTTTTTTGACGTCGCAGGCAAGTTTCCGCTTTGATTGTCCACGCATCTCGCGAAGTTTAACCTTTTGTTAAGGCTTTGTTTCCGCCTCTGTCGGCTCAAGGCCTAGGGTCATCTGCCAGGGGCCAATAGAAATCCGGTGGCAGGCCTGCTTCGGCGCGCTTTTCTTCGTTAAACGGAGGTTTAAGAGCACCGTGGAAGTATTTGCGGACCAACGTGTGAAAAACTTCTTTGGGATCAAGGTCATGGCGGCCGCAAAGGAAGTGGAACCATTTGGAGCCATAGGCCACATGGCCGACTTCTTCGGCGTATATCACCTCTAGCGCCTCGACCACTTGATCAAGCTTAGCTTTGCGGAAAATGTCGATCATGCCGGGGGTCACGTCCAATCCACGCGCTTCCAGCACCATAGGAACGACGGCCAGACGGCCCATGAAATCATCTACCGTGTCCTCGGCGGCTCGCCACATGCCGGCGTGGGCGGGGAGGTCTCCGTAGAAACTGTCGAGATCCTCAAGGCAGTCGCAGATCAGGTTGAAATGTTTGGATTCCTCGTCAGCCGCTTTGACCCAATCGTCATAAAAGCCAATGGGCATCTTAACATCGGTAAACCGCGCGATGATGTCCCAATGCAGATCGACGGCGTTCAACTCGATATGCCCCACCGCATGCAAAAGCGCGATCTGGCCGGGGCGAGAGCCGGGGCGGCGGCGCGGCACATCACGCGGCGACAAAAGTTCCGGTTTTTCAGGACGGGCTGGATGCAAAGGCGGCGTGGCGGACCCGATTTCCGGCGTTTCACCCGCCGCACGCGCGGCAAACCACTGCGCTGCATAGTCCCGAGACAGCGCCGTCTTGGCGCGGCCATCTGCGGTCGAGAGCACCTCGACCGCCATGTCTGCAAGGGTCTTCATCAGAGCGCTTTCGCCGCCTCCATGACCTCGTCCACATGTCCCGGCACTTTCACCTTGCGCCATACCTCGGCGATTTTGCCCTCGCCGTCGATCAAAAAGGTCGAACGTTCGATGCCCATATAGGTCTTGCCGTACATCTTCTTTTCTTTCCAGACGTCATAAGCCTCGCAGACGTCCGAGTCGGCATCCGTCAACAGCTCGACAGACAGCTCTTGTTTTTCAACAAACTTATGGTGGCTTTTCATATCGTCTTTGGACAGGCCAAAGACCTCGACGTTCTCCGCCGCAAAAGCCTCTTTCAATTCGCTAAAACCGATGGCTTCTTTGGTGCAGCCGGATGTGTTGTCGCGGGGATAGAAAAATAGCACCACCGCTTTGGGTTTCAGGCTGGATAGGGTGACGTCCTCGCCAGAGGTGCTGGGCAGGGTAAAGTCGGGCGCGTTCTCGCCGATCTCGGGCATGAGTTCTCCTTGGGCTTTCAGTTTGAAGCCTATATGGTAGTGCGCAGAGCGCGACAAGAAACCGATTGCCGCAATAAAAAATTACCCGAGCCGCCGTGCCTGAACAGATGACCCAGCCTGATCCCGTCAAACCCAAGTCGCGCTTGCGGCGTGTGGGGCTGTGGAGCTTGGGGATCGTGCTGGTGCTTGGTATGGGGCTGGGTGTTTTGGCGGTGACCTCGATTGGGCGCACAATCCATGTCGCGCCTTGGATCAATGCGCAATTGGTGACGCAATTGTCCGGCGCGGTGCCCGGAGCGTCCGTCCAGTTCGAAGGCGCGACTTTGCTGATTGAGGATGATCTGCATCCGCATGTAGTCTTTGAACGCCTGGATCTGGTGCCTGACGATGGTGGCCCGGTGATGTCGATCTCCGAGGTTGAGGCCTCTTTGTCATATCGCAAGCTTTTGCAGGGAAAGATCGCGCCGCGTGAAATTCGTATGTCCGGGGTGATCCTGAATGCCACCCGCGCCGATGAAGGCGAGGTCGCGCTGGCGATTGACGGCGGACAGGGCGGGGCTGCGACCTCGACTTCTTTGGGCGACATCGAGCGAGAAATTGATCGCCTCTTGCAGACATCAGAGTTCGAGAACCTTTCGCGCGTGTCGCTGGATGCGATCACCATTCAGTTTGACGACCAGCGCGCGGGACGCAGTTGGACGGTGGATGGGGGCAGCTTCCTTCTGACACGCGACAACAAAGCACTGCGCATGACGACGAATATCGCGTTGCTGGGCGGGCGTGACTATGTGTCGACGCTTGAATTTAATTTCGAAACCGAACTCGGCCAGCGGGAAGCGCAATTCGGTGTGAACTTTGAAGACGTACCCTCCACCGACATCGCGTCGCAATCACCTGCTTTGACATGGCTAAGCATCCTAGATGCGCCGATCTCCGGTGCGATGCGCTTTGAGATTGATGAAAGCGGAGACCTTGGCCCGTTGAATGCGGCCCTGCGGATCAGCGAAGGCGTTCTGCAACCCGGTGGCGTCGTGCGTCCGGTGCCGTTTAAATCAGCGGGGACGCACTTCACCTATGATCCTCAAAGTGACGCTATTGAGTTCACCGAACTTGTGGCGGACAGCGCCTGGGGACAGGCGCGCGCCGAAGGGGTGGCCTATTTGCGCGACCTGCAGGGCGGCCTTCCCGGTGCGCTTTGGGGACAGTTTAAATTCACCGACCTCAGCGGCAATCCGGCGGGATTGTTCGGTGCACCGGTCTCGATTGATCATGCGCAGGCGGATTTTCGGCTGGATCTGACGAATTTCACCATCGATGTGGGCGAGTTTCTGTTGAAAAGCGAGGGCCAAACCGCTGTCGCAAAAGGACAATTCATCCCTCTTGTAGAAGGTTGGAAGGTCAGCCTGAATGCTCAAATGGCAAAGGTGGACGCCCGCGAAGTGATCCGCTGGTGGCCGGAAAACGCCCAACCCAAGCCGCGCAAATGGGTCGATGAGAACATCTTGGCGGGGCAGCTGAGCGACGTGAACTTTGCCTTGCGCGCTGTGCCAGGCGCTAAGCCTGATATCTATCTGGATTTTGAATTTGACGAGGCCGAAGTGCGCTATGCCAAAACGCTCCCGCCGGTGAAAAAGGCAAAGGGGCGTGCGGTCTGGGTCGACAACCGCTTTGTTGTAACGGCTGAGGGCGGAGAGGTCGCGCCGGGCGCTGGCGGCGTTCTGGATGCGACAGGCACGAGTTTCGTGATCCCCAATACCCGGATCAAACAGGGGCCCGCCGAGGTCTGGCTAAAAACCCGAGGCACGGTGACAGCCGCATTGCGCTTGTTGGACCACAAGCCGCTTGAGGTCTTTTCCAAGGCGGGGCTGCCTGTGGATCTGGCGGAGGGCGAGGTCGAGGTCGACGGCAGGATCAACCTTTTCCTGCGCAAGGGTCTGAAACCAGAGGAGGTCAATTTCGACATTGCGGCCACCGCGCGCAATGTGCGCTCAACGCAGCTTGTCCCTGACAAACAAATCGCGGCCCCCGAACTCTCGATCCTAGCCACGTCTCAGGCGGTGTCCGTGGCCGGGCGCGGGCGCATCGGCAGCGTGCCGATTGAGGCCACTTGGTCGACGGCGCTGGGTCAAGAGAACGGTGGAAAAAGCCAGCTTCTGGGGTCTGTCGAGCTCAATGAGAGCACGGTGGATGAGTTCAACCTCGGTCTGAGCCGTGAGATGTTGTCAGGGCAGGGCAAGGCGGCCATTCGGATTGATTTTGAGCGCAACAAACTGCCTGAAATGCAAGTCACCTCGGATCTGCGTGGGCTGCGCATGGCCATTCCGACCTTGGGCTGGAGCAAACCTGTGTCGCGGGCAGCAGAGCTGGCCGTCACTGTGGCCTTGGACCAACCGGCGCGCGTAGAGAGCCTGCGCATGTCGGCCCAAGGTCTTGAAGCGCAAGGGAATATCACACTCAAGCCTGATGGTGGGATGGAGGTGTTTACGCTTGATCGGTTGACTGTTGGTAACTGGTTCGATGGGTCTGCGAAGCTCACGGGCCGTCCTGGACAAATAACGCCGGGAATTGAATTGACGTCGGGCACTTTGGACCTGCGGAAACTGCCAGAGGCAAGTAATGCAGGCGGTGATCGCACACCGGTTCTGGCGAACCTGTCCCGCGTGCGCGTGTCTGACACGATTGACCTGACCAGCTTTGGCGGCTCGTTTCTTGCAGGTGGCGGCATGCAGGGTGAGTTTCGCGCGCGTGTGAATGGCGGGGCCGCGATATCGGGGTCTCTGACGCCCTTGGGGGGGCGAAGCGCGATCCGGATATTGTCGGCGGATGCGGGCAATGTGTTGCGATCCGCGGAATTCCTTCGCAACGCCAGCGGGGGCACGTTGCAGCTGGATTTGAACCCGCTGGGCAAAAACGAATTTGACGGGCGGGCAATCATCAATGATGTCCGCATTCAGGATGCCCCGGCTTTTGCAGAATTGTTGAATGCGGTCTCGGTTGTGGGTCTGCTTGATCAAATGGCGGGCGAGGGGATCTTGTTCACGGACGTGGAATCCCGTTTTCGGATTGGCCCAAACCGCATCGCTATTGCCCAGGGCAGCGCGGTTGGCCCCTCGATGGGCGTCTCGGCGGATGGGATTTATCATACGGACACGCGAAGCTTTGACATGCAGGGCGTGGTCTCGCCAATTTACGTTTTGAATGCCATCGGACGCCCGATTGCGCGCAAGGGCGAAGGCCTTTTTGGTCTTAACTACACGCTCAGGGGACCGGTCGAGGATCTGCGGATCTCGGTAAACCCACTCTCGGTCTTGACGCCGGGGATATTCCGGAACATTTTCCGCCGCCCGCCTCCCTCGCTGGATGAGGCGAGCGAGTAACTTCGGAAGATACAATGCAACTCTCTGACTTTGATTTTCACCTGCCTGAGCAGTTGATTGCCACGCGCCCTGCGGTACCGCGGTCCTCGGCCAAGCTTTTGGTGTCGCGACCCAGTGGGATTGTGGACAGTCAGGTGACAGAGCTCGCGTCCTTTCTGGAGCCGGGAGATCGGTTGGTCTTTAACGACACCAAAGTGATCCCGGCGCGTCTTACGGGGCAGCGTCATCGTGTGTCAGCGCAGGGAGAGACGAGCGCGAGGATCGAAGTGACCCTGTTAGAGCCGCGCGAAAACGGGCGCTGGCTGGCGCTGTTGAAGCCTTTGAAAAAAATTTCTGAGGGCGAAGATATTGTCTTCTCGGACCGCCTCAAGGCGCGGCTGGTAGAGAAAGCGGACGGTCAAGGTCTGCTAGAGTTTGATCTGACAGGTGAGAGTTTTGAAGCAGAACTGGATCAGGCCGGCATGATGCCATTGCCGCCCTATATTGCCGCAAAACGCGCGACAGATGCGCAGGACAAGACCGACTATCAGACTGTTTTTGCAAAACATTCCGGGGCCGTGGCAGCGCCTACGGCGTCTTTGCATTTTGACGACAGCGTGCTGGCGAGCCTCAAGGCCGGAGGCGTCGATATGAGTTTTGTGACGCTGCACGTAGGCGCAGGGACGTTTCTGCCGGTTAAGGTTGAGGACGTGAAAACCCACAAGATGCACGCAGAATGGGGTCGCGTCAGCGAAGAGGCCGCTGCCGAGATCGCAGAGACCAAGGCCAAGGGCGGGCGGGTGATCCCTGTTGGCACGACGGCGCTACGGTTGATCGAAAGTGCGGGCCGGTCCGGGGCGATTGCGCCTTGGGAAGGCGAGACGGATATCTTTATCTATCCGGGCTTTGAATTTCATGTGGCCGACGCCCTGATGACGAATTTCCATTTGCCCAAGTCGACCTTGATGATGCTGGTCTCTGCCCTTGCAGGCCAAGAGCGGATCAAAGACGTCTATGCGCATGCGATTGCCAATGAGTACCGGTTTTTCTCTTACGGGGATTCTTCGATTTTATTTCCCGAGTAGGCGGAAACTTTGAAAGTTTCCGACGCCGATTTCTTTGAAAGAAATCGTGGGTTTGGGGTAAGGGCGCGAAACGACATCATTCAAATTGGCGTGTCGCGAATGGCTACGTAAATTTTAGCGACTCTGTTAGGGTGAGCTCACGCAGTAAGGAGTTTCCAAATGGGACAGGTGATTTCCAGCACATGGGCGTTGATGCTTGGCATGTTGCTGTTGATGGTTGGAAACGGTGTTCAGGGCTCTTTGCTGGGTATTCGCGGAGAGATCGAAGGCTTCTCGACCGTCGAGATGTCCTTTGTCATGTCGGCCTACTTCTTGGGCTTTCTCGGTGGCTCGCGTCTTGCGCCTGAAATGATCCGCCGAGTTGGGCATGTACGGGTCTTTGCGGCCCTTGGCTCTTTCATCTCTGCAGCGTTGATTGTTTTCCCATGGCTCACGGATCCATGGGTCTGGATGTTCTGCCGAGCGGTCATCGGCTTTGGGTTCTGCGGGGTTTATGTGACCGCAGAGAGCTGGCTCAACAATGCAGCCACAAATGAGAACCGCGGCAAGACGCTGTCGCTTTATATGTACGCGCAGGTCACAGGCATCATCGCGGCCCAGGGCCTTCTGGTCACCGCAGATCCGTCTGGCTTTGTGCTCTTTGTGATCCCGTCTATTCTGGTTTCCCTGTCTTTCGCGCCGATCCTTCTGTCGATCTCGCCCACACCGGCGTTTGAAAGCACCCACAGCATGAAGCTGACCGAGATCTTTCATGTCTCGCCTCTCGGTGTGGTCGGCATGTTCATCCTCGGCGGCATTTTCTCGGCACAGTTTGGCATGTCTGCGGTCTTTGGCTCTCAGGCCGGTCTGACGATCCCGGAAATCTCGCTCTTTATTGCGATGTTCTATATCGGCTCGGTCGTCACCCAGTATCCCATCGGCTGGTTCTCAGACCGCATGGACCGCCGCGTGGTCATCTTTACCGTTTCAGCCTTTGCAACGGCAGGTGCGGCAGTTGGGTTACTGTTTCCAGGATCTTACACACTTTTGCTGGTCGCGGCCTTCGTGGTCGGCGGCGCCACAAACCCGCTTTATTCGCTGCTGATTGCGCACGCCAATGACTTCATCTCGCGCGAGGATATGGCCTCGGCTTCGGCAGGGCTTTTGTTCGTCAATGGCTGCGGCGCGGTCCTCGGTCCGATCGCCATCGGTTGGTTGATGACCAACCTTGGCACCAGCGCATATTTCTTATTTCTCGGGGTCTTAACCGGCATCATGGGGCTTTATACTATGTACCGCATGACCAAACGTGCGGCACCGTCTGTTGAGGAAACCGGCAGCTTTGCTCCGGTTCTGCCAACCTCGACCTCGGTCGCGATGGAGGCGGCGCAGGAATATGCTCAATATTCCATCGATGAGGAGTCTGAGTCACAATCCGCGAGCTAAGTATCCGCTTTGTTGCATTTTGTGACTGTTAAGACTCAAATTTTTGTGGGTAACATTTTCATGACAAAAGCCCACGAGGATAATGCCGATGTCTACGCCCGAAGAGGTCCTGAGTTTTTGGCTGGATGAATGCGAGCCAAAAGATTGGTATGTTGAGAACGCTGAGCTGGACGCAACCATACGCACGCGTTTTGAACCCGTTTGGAACAAGGCGATGGAAGGGGGGCTTGGTCAGTGGATGGCTTACGCCTCGGGTTGCCTCGCTTATGTGATCCTGACCGATCAGTTCTCTCGCAATATGTTTCGCGGCACGGGCAAGGCTTTCGCCTCTGACTTCGCGGCCCGCGCGGTGACCAAACAAGCGATTAGCAAGGGATGGGACATGCGCATCGATATGCCGGCGCGCCAGTTCTTTTACACGCCGCTGCTGCATTCCGAGAACCTCTGCGATCAAGAACGCTGCGTGCGTCTGATGATGGAGCGTCTGGAGAGTGACGGAAACCTCCTGCACGCCAAGGCGCACCGTGAGGTGATCCGCGAGTTCGGCCGCTTCCCATATCGCAACGAAGCGCTTGAGCGGAAGTCGACCGCGGCAGAGCTGGCTTACATCGCCAAAGGCGGCTATGGCTTCACCGTTCAGGGACTGCAAGCGCAAGCTGCCTAAAGCATAATCACCCCAGATTTCAAACGGCCGCGCATGAAAATTGCGCGGCCGTTTCTACGTTGCACTTCTGGTCAGGGGGGCTAATCTCTTTTCAAAAGAATGTGGGAGGAACCTATGGCGGCCAAGACATTTGATGTCATCGTAGTTGGGGCTGGGCCTGGTGGATATGTCGCAGCAATCCGTGCGGCGCAGCTGGGCCTGAACGTGGCGGTCGTGGAACGCGAGCATCTGGGTGGCATATGTCTGAACTGGGGCTGTATTCCGACCAAGGCGATGCTGCGGTCTGCCGAAGTCTTTCACCTGATGAATCATGCCAAGGACTATGGGCTTGGTGCAACGGGCGTGAGCTATGATCTGGACGCTGTGGTTAAACGCTCGCGCGGGGTCGCGAAACAGTTAACCGGTGGCGTCGGCCATCTGCTGAAGAAAAACAAAGTGACCGTCGTGATGGGCGAGGCGACGCTGCCTGCGAAGGGCAAGGTGTCGGTGAAAACCGACAAAGGGACCGAGGAGCTTGCGGCCAAGCATATCATCCTCGCCACCGGCGCGCGGGCGCGCGAGCTGCCGGGGCTTGAGGCGGATGGGGATCTGGTCTGGACCTACAAACATGCTCTGCAACCGCCGCGCATGCCCAAGAAACTCTTGGTGATCGGATCGGGCGCAATTGGGATCGAATTCGCGAGTTTCTACAACACGCTTGGGTCTGACACGACGGTGGTTGAGGTCATGGACCGCGTGTTGCCGGTCGAGGACGGCGAGATTTCCGCCTTTGCCAAGAAAGCCTTTGTCAAACAGGGCATGACGATCATGGAGAAAGCCATGGTCAAACAGCTCGATCGCGGCAAGGGTAAGGTGACAGCCCATATCGAAACCGGCGGTAAGGTCGAAAAGCACGAGTTTGATACTGTGATTTCGGCTGTTGGCATCGTCGGCAATGTCGAAGGGCTGGGGCTTGAGGCTCTGGGCGTCAAGATCGACCGCACCCATGTTGTGACCGACGAATATTGCCGCACTGGTGTCGACGGGCTTTACGCTATCGGAGACATCGCCGGCGCGCCTTGGCTTGCCCATAAGGCCAGCCACGAAGGCGTTATGGTGGCCGAGATGATTGCAGGCGGTCATCCACATCCGGTGAAGCCGGAAAGCATCGCCGGCTGTACCTATTGCCATCCGCAGGTGGCCTCGGTCGGTCTGACAGAGGCCAAGGCGAAAGAGGCGGGATATGAGGTCAAAGTTGGCCGCTTCCCCTTTGTCGGCAACGGCAAGGCGATTGCATTGGGGGAACCCGAGGGCATGGTGAAAACCGTCTTTGATGCGAAGACCGGAGAGCTTTTGGGCGCGCATATGGTGGGCGCTCAGGTGACTGAGATGATCCAGGGCTATGTAGTCGGGCGTCAACTTGAGACGACGGAGGAAGATCTGATGAACACGGTCTTCCCGCATCCGACCCTGTCTGAGATGATGCATGAGAGCGTTTTGGACGCCTATGATCGCGCAATTCACTTCTAGACGCTGAAATCATACCGCTAAAAGTCTGAATATCATACCAAGGATGACCCTCATACCATGCCAAGCCTGAACCGCATTGTCATGAACCGTCGCAGCCGCGCGATCCTGAAAGAGATCGGCACCCAAGATCTTGATATCGCAGAGATTTCAGGGCAGTGGGGCAAGAGTCTGCCTGCGCGATCCTACGTGCAATATATGCATCGCGATCATGACATCTGCAAAGGTCCGGTGACCTATGCGGACGGCACGGTTCTGAAATACGATCTGATCCTCGCCAACCAAGTCTGGGAGCATCTGGACCGTCCCTATAAGGCCACCCAGCACGTCCTCGAGATGCTGCGCCCCGGTGGGTATTTCTGGCTGGCCGTGCCGTTTCATATCCCGTTCCATCCCGCGCCACATGACTGCACGCGCTGGTCCCCAAGGGGCTTGCGGAATTTCCTGATCGAATGCGGTTTTCCTCCGGCGGACATCAAAGCCGCAGGTTGGGGCAACCGCGCGGCGGCGGCTCGGAATTTGGAAGAGGTCTGGCCGCCGGAATATAACCGGGATGAGGATGATCTGGAGAATGATCCTCAGTTTCCGATTGTGACCTGGGCTTTGGCGCGGAAGGCGTAACGCGAGCCGTGCCGCGCGCCGGTCCATGGGGCCGGTCCGACGCGGGGCGCGGCGGGTCTGCGGCTCTTGACCCCGTGCCGTCGTGTCAAAAACTGGCAGCATTACGCTCCTAATGTATTTGTTCACTAAATGTTCACATTTTCTGCTTGGCGTTTTTACACGCTCGGACTATCTCTGGAGAATGCGAACTTGGGGGCCAGAATGGCTGAGCTAAAGAACATCGAGGTGCGCGGCGCGCGCGAGCATAATCTGAAGTCCATCGACGTGGATATCCCGCGCGATCAGCTGGTGGTGATCACGGGGCTTTCCGGCTCTGGCAAGTCCTCGCTGGCCTTTGACACGATCTATGCCGAAGGGCAGCGCCGCTATGTCGAGAGCCTCTCGGCTTATGCGCGCCAGTTCCTCGATATGATGGAAAAGCCCGATGTGGATCACATCGCGGGGCTCTCTCCGGCGATCTCGATTGAGCAGAAGACCACGTCCAAGAACCCGCGTTCGACCGTGGGCACTGTGACCGAGATCTATGACTATATGCGGCTGTTGTTCGCGCGTGTGGGCTCGCCGTATTCGCCTGCCACCGGTCTGCCGATTGAGGCGCAGCAGGTGCAGGATATGGTCGACCGGATTATGGGGCTTGAAGAAGGCACCCGTGGCTATCTGCTGGCGCCGATTGTGCGGGACCGGAAGGGTGAATATCGTAAAGAGTTCCTAGAGCTGCGCAAGCAGGGCTTTCAACGTGTGAAGGTCGACGGGGCGTTTTACGAGCTGGATGAGCCGCCGACCCTGGACAAGAAATTCCGCCATGACATTGACGTGGTTGTCGACCGTCTGGTGGTACGCGAAGGGATGGAGACGCGGCTCGCGGACTCCTTACGCACCGCGCTCGATCTGGCTGATGGTATCGCGATTTTAGAGACTGCGCCGAAGGATGCGGATCCTGAACGGATCACATTCAGCGAGAATTTTGCCTGCCCTGTCAGTGGCTTCACCATCCCCGAGATCGAGCCACGCCTGTTTTCGTTCAATGCCCCGTTCGGCGCTTGCCCGGATTGTGACGGCCTTGGCAAAGAGCTGTTCTTTGACGAACGTCTTGTGGTGCCTGACGCCACGTTGAAGGTTTATGACGGGGCATTGGCGCCGTGGCGGAAGGGGAAATCTCCGTATTTCCTGCAGACGATTGAAGCGCTCGCCAAACATTACGAGTTCGACAAGAACACCCCGTGGAAAGACCTCGCGACGCATATTCAGCAGGTGTTTCTCTATGGCTCGGGCAATGAGGAAATCGACTTCCGCTATGATGAGGGTGGGCGGGTCTATCAGGTCAGCCGCGTGTTTGAGGGCGTCATTCCGAATATGGAACGGCGCTACCGCGAGACGGATTCCAACTGGATCCGTGAAGAGTTTGAACGCTATCAGAACAACAGGCCATGCGGCACCTGTGAGGGCTATCGTCTGCGGCCTGAGGCGCTCGCGGTCAAGATTGCGGGGAAACACGTCGGGCAGGTGGTGGAACTGTCGATCCGCGAGGCTTTGGCCTGGATTGAGGATGTCCCCAATCACCTGACCCAACAACGTCAGGAAATCGCGCGGGCGATTGTGAAAGAGATCCGTGAACGGCTGGGGTTCCTCAACAACGTGGGACTTGAGTACCTGACGCTCTCGCGCAACTCTGGCACCTTATCTGGTGGTGAGAGCCAGCGGATCCGTCTGGCAAGCCAGATTGGGTCCGGTCTGACTGGTGTTCTTTACGTGTTGGACGAACCCTCAATTGGCCTGCACCAACGCGACAATGATCGCCTGCTTGGAACGCTCAAGAACCTGCGCGATCAAGGTAATACAGTCATTGTGGTCGAACACGACGAAGAGGCGATCCGTGAGGCGGATTATGTCTTCGATATCGGTCCGGGCGCGGGGGTGCACGGCGGGCAGGTGGTCAGCCATGGCACGCCGCAAAAGATCCAGAAGGATAAGAAATCCATTACAGGTCAGTATCTTGCGGGCACGCGTGAGATCTCTGTTCCGGTGGAACGTCGCGAAGGGAATGGTAAGTTTCTGGAGGTCGTGAAGGCCACGGGGAACAACCTGAAAAATGTCTCAGCCAAGTTCCCGCTGGGCAAATTCGTCTGTGTGACCGGTGTCTCTGGCGGCGGGAAATCGACGCTGACGATTGAGACCCTGTTCAAGACCGCCTCGATGCGTCTGAACGGCGCGCGCCAGACGCCTGCACCTTGCGAGACCATCAAGGGGCTCGAGCATCTGGATAAAGTCATCGACATCGACCAGCGCCCAATTGGGCGGACACCGCGGTCCAACCCTGCGACCTACACGGGGGCCTTCACGCCCATCCGCGACTGGTTTGCCGGGCTGCCCGAGGCCAAGACACGCGGCTATAAACCCGGGCGCTTTAGTTTCAACGTCAAAGGCGGGCGCTGTGAGGCCTGCCAGGGTGATGGGGTCATCAAGATCGAGATGCACTTCTTGCCTGACGTCTATGTGACCTGCGAGACTTGCAATGGCGCGCGTTACAATCGCGAGACGTTGGAGATCAAATTCAAAGGCAAATCTATTGCCGATGTGCTCGATATGACCGTCGAAGACGCGCAGGACTTCTTTAAGGCCGTGCCAAGCATTCGCGACAAGATGGACGCGCTGATGCGGGTCGGCCTTGGCTATATCAAGGTCGGTCAGCAGGCGACGACGCTGTCAGGCGGCGAGGCGCAGCGGGTGAAGCTGTCCAAGGAATTGGCGAAGCGTTCGACGGGGCGCACGCTCTATATTCTGGATGAGCCGACCACGGGGTTGCATTTTGAGGATGTGCGTAAGCTCTTGGAAGTTCTGCATGAATTGGTGGATCAGGGCAACACGGTCGTTGTGATTGAGCACAATCTGGACGTCGTGAAAACCGCCGATCATATCATCGATATCGGTCCTGAAGGCGGCGATGGAGGTGGTACAATTGTGGCCGAGGGCACGCCTGAGGAAGTTGCCGAGGTCGAAGCCAGCCACACAGGGCGCTACCTTAAGCCGATGCTGAAGGGTGCCTTGGTGGCGGCGGAATAAGCGGGTTGAACGCAGGTCATATCCATAGGCGGTCGTTTATCGTTAAGAGCGGTGCGGCTCTTGCTGAATCTGTCTCAGGGCTTGCCTTAACGGGCGCTGCGCTCCCTTTGCGGATGGCGCAGGCGCAGGAGGCGGGCGTGGCCTTGCGCGCGCACAATCTGGCGCTGGCTGTGCAGCCTAAGGAGCACATCCGGTGTCGCTCGACAGAGGATGTGACGCGCGCTGTCAAAGACCTCACAACCCGCGGGACGTCGTTTTCGATCTATTCAAGTGGTCATTGTTTTGCAGGGTTCTCATTGGGAAAAGAGGCCGTGATTGACGTGAGCCCCATGTCTCAGATCGAGGTGGACGGTGCGCGCGTGACGGCTGGACCGGGAACGCAGGTTGGCGTTTTGACGCGGGCCTTGGGGGCTGCCGGGCGTATGCTGCCGATGGGGTTTTGCCAGACGGTGGCGCTTGGCGGGCATCTTGGGTGCGGTGGCATTGGGCATCTAAGTCGGTCGCACGGGTTGCTGGCGGATCAGCTGGAGGCCGCGACAGTTGTCTTGGCTGATGGGGAGGTTGCGTCGGCCAGTGAGGACAGTCATCCCGATCTCTTCTGGGCTTTGCGCGGTGGCGGTCCGGGCAGCTTTGGGATTGTGACCGAAATGACATTCCGCACACTGCCTGACCGTCCCGCGACCCATATTTCTGCATTGGTGCGTCTGCCCGTGGTTGAGGCCGCGCGAGTGGCTGCGGCGTGGCAGGGCTGGTCCATGCAACTGCCGGAGGCCGTGGCGACGACGCTTGAGGTTTTTTCACCGGATTTCGAAAACATCCAATTGCGGCTTGCGGTGATCGCCTCAGAAGACAGCCCGGATCTGCGCAGCGCGATTGTTGGGTTTATGTCTGCCGTACCTTGGCAGGACGCGCCCTCTGTCACGCAGGGGCTCTATTCACAACTGGCCGATGCTTTTTGGCCGAGGGACTACTACCCGTCAGAGGCGCTGGCCTACGGAGCGGCCTTTGCCGAGACCCCAACCAATGTAAACGTCTGGGCTGCGATGTTCACGCAGGTGGTCCAGCAGAAAGCGCCGCGGCAACATCTGTTTATTGAACGGCTTGGGGGTGCCATCGCGCGCGTTTCATCGAAAGCCACAGGCTACGCGCATCGGGATGCTGCTTTTCTATGGCAGATCGAAGGGCGATTTAACCGGCTGCATGACGCTGAGGAACAAGCCCAAGCGGTGGAGGATCTTACCCAGATCCTGCGGCGCTCGACAGGCGGGGCGTCTTATGCGGGATACCCAAACCCACGGCTTGCCGACTGGCCCACAGCCTATTGGGGCGGGAACTATGCGCGCCTGCAGCAAGTGAAGTCCGCCTATGATCCGGGCAATGTGTTTGCCCACGCGCAATCAGTGCGCCCGGCCTGAAACAAAAAAGCCGCCCAATTGAGGGCGGCTTTTCAAAGGGTTAAGGTGGGGGTCAGAAGCTGACTTCCCATTTCATTTCGATACCTCTGTCAAACACGTCAGAGCGCGTCTTGCCGTAGTCGATATCCAACGTCAGGAATCCCATCCCAACAGGCCCAGAAAGACCGACTCCCAATCGCCCATAGGCGAAACGATCCGTCGCCGCCAATGTGGATTGCGTGGATTTGCCATCTACGCCGACGCGCATGTGTGGCGTGAGGCCCGAATTGCCCATTTCCTGCAGGGCGGAAATCTTCGCGCCAAGGCTCACCGTGTAGCTGGTGATCTTATTGGCCGCGATGGCGCCGTAGGCCGGCTGGCTTTCCTGGAAGGCCTTCAGGTCAAAGTAGGGCGAGATGTAGGGCGCGTTTGCCAAGGCGTCCCCATTTGCCGAAAGGCCGATCGACCAACGGGTCGAGGTGAAATTACCAGCCGTGGTCTCATACTGTGGCCGCGCGAAGGTTAGGAAACCATCAATAATCATACCATTTGATCGACGCGCAAAATAGGGACCTACAGCCAGGGATTTCTGGTCAGAGGTGTTGGTGCCGTCGGTAAGGTCCATCCGGCTATAGCCGAGCAAGAAGCCCACCATGGTCTCGTTGTTGATGAAACGGTCGACACCCGCAACGAAGTCCAAAGAGTCACCGCTCAGCGCGTCATTGTATTTGCGGTATTCAACAGAGGCCCATGCGTTCCAGTCAGTCTCATTGAGGCCCGCGCCTTGGGTCGAGATGAAGAGCGAGTTCTGGTTAACTTGCGTACCATTGCCCGTGCCGAGCTGAGACTGTGCGTTGTCGCTCGTTCCGGTCGAGATTGAATTGGTCTGGCTGGATCCGCCGATCTGGCCAGTTATATTACCGTCCGCACCTGTTCCGGTCGGCACGGTTCCGCATGAAATGGTTGTACTCCCGGTGTTGACAATCGAATAGCTAATGGCTCCATCAGCCGTAATTGTCGCCGAGCCATTGGCGTTGTCACCTGTGGAAGTGAAAGTTGCGGATGCTCTAGCGACATTCACTAGTGCAGTTCCAGAAGTTTGTGTCCAAGAAACGCGCTCACCGGCAACCAGTGGGGTTACTGTTAGAAAGTCGCCCGCATTGAATGCAATGCCTGCACCGAGGCCTGCGCATGAAATGGTTCCGCCGCCGCCGGCAAAGCTGGCGGTAGGCAACAAGAGCGCAAATGCACTTAGCTTAAGAATTTTACGCATGGTTTCCCCGTTTCCCAAAAATCATTAAATTCCCCGCGGTGAGCTAAGCATGAAAAATCGCGCAACTGCGAAAAATTTAATGATTTGTTAATATTTTTTGAGTGGGTGTATCCAATTGTAGACAGATCAGACCATGTCGACCTGCAGTTTTTCTTGTTGTCGCAGCACCGGCGAGATCAGCGCAATCAAGAAGACTGTGTTCAAAATCCCGTTCATCCATGCGCCTACAATCAGCGAGCCTGTCGTATCAATCACGTACCAAGCGATGACCGATGATAGGATCATGCGGCGGCCCAGGAGGGGGTCTTTGACGTAGACCTCGGTCGTGACCTGCCACAGCAGGACGCAGAACCCAAAGAAGATGCCTGCAGAGATCGCGGTTAACACTTCCTCGGTATCGCGGCTTAGGTTTTGTGCGCCGTCCAAGGGCATATGCACGAGGTCGAGAAAGAAACTCATGACCTCGCGTAGGGGTGTGAAGAGGCTGGCGAACATGAAGAGAGCGAAACCTGCGCTGGCGATGATGGTGATCTTGAGGGATTTTATGCTTTTGTCGTGGGTCATGGTGACCTCCTTTTACAGTGATGCGCTTTTGTGGCCGTGCAGAGGAGGGCAAAACAATTACCTATGAGGTAAGTGAAATCATGTCTCGCTCTGGTAAGGTGACCCCAAGAGGAGGCCGGGTATGGAACAGAGCTTTGGAACCGTCCTGAAAGAATGGCGGCAGATCCGACGGATGAGTCAGTTGGATCTGGCGAACGAGGCCGGGGTCTCGGCGCGGCATGTGTCGTTTCTGGAAACCGGGAGGTCTCAGGCCAGTCGGGGCATGGCGTTGCGGTTGTCAGAGGTCTTGCAGATGCCTTTGGCGGAAAGCAATCGGTTGTTAACGGCTGGGGGACTGGCGCCTGCATACGGGCAGCGCGCGGCGGCGGATGAAGAGCTTGCGCCGCTTGATACCGCGATGCGCTGGACCTTGGACAATCACGCACCCTATCCGGCGATGGCTTTGGATCGGCATTGGAAGCTGGTGGCTTTGAATGGGCCTGCACAGATGTTTCTGGGGCCGATGGGATTGGCCGAAGGGGACAGTCTGATTGAGGCCATGCTGGATCGTGGGGACCTACGCGCGGCGATTGAGAATATCGAAGAGGTGGAATACCAAATCCTCTCGCGCCTACGGGTGGAACTGGCGCATTTGGGGCGCGATGTGGTCCTGAGTGGGTTGATTGAGCGGTTGAGCGCGCGGGTTGAGGGCTATGTGCCGCCTGCGCAAAGCCCGGTTATACTGGCGACACGCTATAGGATGGGCGGGGTCACTTTGTCTTTGTTCTCAACGATTTCGCAGTTTGGTGGAATTGGCGAGATCGCCTATTCGGACATCAAGATCGAACAGCTTTTTCCGGCGGATGAGCAAACCCGCGCGGTGTTGATGGCAATGGCGGGGCAGTGACCCCGCCGATATGGCTTATCCCCGACCGCGTTTTTCAAAGCGGGGCAGCATGGCTGAGAAATCCATGCCTTGGCCGTTTTCGTTTTCCACGAATTGCGCGTAGAGGTCGGTTGCGATTTGACCCATGGGGGTGTCGGCGTCTGCGGACTCGGCAGCCTGCTGGGACAGGCGTAGATCTTTGAGCATGAGGTCTGCGGCGAACCCCGGTTGATAGCCATTGTCCGCAGGGCTTTGCGGGCCGACGCCGGGGGCAGGGCAGTATGCGTTCATGGTCCAGCTGTAGCCTGACGAGGTCGACACGACGTCAAACATCTTTTGGCGATTGAGGCCCAGTTTGTCTGCCAAAGCAAAGGCTTCGCAGGTGGCAATCATCGTCACGCCAAGGATCATATTGTTACAGATTTTGGCGGATTGACCGGCGCCTGAGGCCCCACAATGCACCGCCTTTTGGCCCATGATCTCAAACAGAGGTTCCGCCTTGGCAAAACCCGCATCCGAGCCGCCTGCCATAAAGGTGAGCGTGCCGCCGGCCGCGCCTCCGACACCGCCGGAGACGGGTGCGTCGACGGCCAAAAGGCCTGCGGCTTCGGCTTGCTCGGCGACCGCTTTGGCGCTGTCGACATCGACGGTGGAACAATCCACATGGGCCGCGCCTTGGGTCATGGCGGGTAGGATCTCATCGGCGACAGCTCGCAGGATCTGGCCGTTGGGGAGCATGGTGATGACCACGTCCGCGCCAGTGGCGGCGGCCGCGGCGCTTTCGGCCAAGGTGACGCCGTCGATGGCAACATCCGCCATGTCAAAACCCGTCACCTCATGGCCGGCTTTCGCGAGATTTGCCGCCATGGGGCCGCCCATATTGCCCAATCCAATGAACCCGATTTTCATGCCGTCTCTCCCTTTTCAAATGTCAGTTTTTCCGCGCCCAGAGGCATTAGCATTTTCATGACCATCGCGGCCGGAGGGTTATCCAGCGTATGTGTCCACTGCGGGTTGCGGTCTTTGTCGATGATCGCGGCGCGGATGCCTTCGACGAACTCGCCGGACTCACCGGAGCGATAGGTGAAGCGGAACTCTTGTTCCAGCGAGGGGCGGATATTGTCAAAGGCCCGGCCTCGGCGGATGATTTCAAGACCGCAGGCCATCGAGAGCGGCGAGTTGCGACCCAAGGCTTTGAGCGTATTGGCTGCGAATTCACTGTCCTCGGATTTGAGGGAATTCACGATGTCCAAGAGCGTCGCACCCGCGAAATGTCGATTGATCTCAGAGAGCTGCGCGGTGATCTTGCCTTGGGCGGGCTCGGAGGCCGCTGCGTCGATTAGGCTGAAGTCGCCAGTCTCTTCAAGCTGAGCGATGAGCGCGGGCCATTGCTCCTCTGGGATATAGTAGTCGGCAAAACCCGCGGTGATCGCGTCGCCTGCGTCCATGCGCGCCGCCGTCAGGCCGAGGTATTCGCCCATATGATCTGGCGCTTTGGCGAGGATATAGCTGCCGCCGACGTCGGGGACCAATCCGATGCCGACCTCGGGCATGGCGATCTGGCAGGTGTCGCCGACGACGCGGTGGCTGCCGTGACAGCCGACACCAACGCCGCCGCCCATGGTGAAGCCTTGCAGGAAGGTGGCGACGGGTTTGGGGAACTCGAACATCTTGGCGTTCATGCGGTATTCGTCGCGCCAGAACTTGCGGCCATAGTTATAGTTGCCGGCCTTGGCCGTGTCATACATCTCTTGAATGTCGCCGCCGGCGCAAAAGGCGCGGTCGCCTTCGGCGTCGATGACAAGCATTTTGATGCTGTCGTCCGTCGCCCAAGCGTCCAGAGCGTCCTCGATTGCGAGGCACATGTCGTAAGAGAGCGCATTAAGCGCCTTGGGGCGGTTCAGCGTGATACGGCCCGTCAGGCCGATTTTGCGGATGTGGATGTCAGTCATATTTACTCTGCAATCATCTGACGCGAGACGATCAAACGCATGATTTCATTGGTGCCTTCCAGGATCTGATGCACGCGCAGGTCCCTCACGATTTTCTCGATGCCGTAGTCGGCGAGATAGCCGTAGCCGCCATGCAGTTGCAGACATCCATTGGCGACCTCAAAGGCAACGTCTGTGACCATGAGCTTCGCCATGGCGCAATGTTTGGTGGCGTCAGGCGCTTTTTGATCCAGTTTCCAGGCGGCTTGGCGCAGGAAGACGCGGGCGGCCTGGAGTTTGGTTTCAAATTCGGCGAGGCGGAATTGGAGGGCTTGGAACTGGTTGATGGATTTCCCGAAAGCCTTGCGTTCGCCCATATATTGCACGGTTGCGTTTAGGGCTGCTTGTGCGCCGCCCAAGGCGCCTGCGGAGATGTTGAGGCGGCCACCATCAAGTCCAGCCATGGCATAAGAGAACCCTCGGCCCTCGTCTCCGACGCGGTTCTCGGCGGGCACTTTGCAGTCGTCGAATTGCACCTGAGAGGTCGGTTGATTGAGCCAGCCCATCTTCTTTTCGAGTGCTCCGAAGGAGAGGCCCGGCGTGCCGTCTTCGACCACGACGGTTGAGATGCCTTTGGGGCCGTCCTCGCCGGTGCGGCACATGACGACATAGGCGTCCGAATAGCTGCCGCCGGAGATGAAGGCTTTGGTGCCGTTGAGCACGTAGTCGGCATTGGTTTTCTCGGCGCGGGTTTTGAGGGCAGAGGCGTCAGAGCCGGACCCCGGTTCGGTCAGGCAGTAGGAGAAGACTTTGTTCATGGCGCATAGGTCGGGGAGGAATTTGTCCTTGAACGCGTCAGAGCCGAAAGAATTCAACATCCCGCCACACATGTTGTGGATCGACAGGAAAGAGCCAACGGAGGGGCAGGACATTGCAAGCGCCTCGAAGACCAGCGTGCCGTCCAAGCGGGAAAGGGCAGAGCCGCCGTATTTTTCGTCCACATAAAGTCCGCCAAAGCCAAGCTCTGCCAGCTTGGGCCAGAGGTCTTTGGGGATCGATCCCGCCGCGTCCCAGTCGCGCGCGAAAGGCGCGATATGCTCTTCGCCAAAGCCCTTGGCCATGTCGAAAATTAAGGTTTGTTCTTCACTCAGTGCAAAGTCCATTCGGGCCTCCCATTCCACAATTGAACCTTCGTTCAATTATAAAATCCTTACAGAACTATGTCAGGCGCAAAAGTAGTTTAGATCGTCACGTCACTTTTGCAAAAAACGCCCCGGATTTTCAGGATCCGGAGCGTTTCTGTGTTTTTAAACAGATGCTTAGTCCATCGCTTTAAAGTTGAACTCGCCGCCTTCCTTGATGCCGGAGGGCCAGCGCGATGTCACGGTTTTGGTGCGCGTATAGAATTTGAACGCATCCGGGCCGTGCTGGTTCAGGTCGCCAAAGACGGATTTCTTCCAGCCGCCAAAGGTGTGATAGGCCAGAGGCACCGGGATCGGGACGTTAATGCCGACCATGCCGATGTTGATGCGGTTGGCGAAATCGCGCGCCGTGTCGCCATCGCGGGTAAAGATCGCGGTTCCGTTGCCGTATTCGTGGTCCATCGCGAGGCCAAGCGCTTCTTCGTAAGAGCCTGCGCGGACGGTGGACAGCACAGGACCAAAGATCTCGGTCTTGTAGATGTCCATGTCGGGTGTCACGCGGTCAAAGAGGTGCGCGCCGACAAAGAATCCCTCTTCATAGCCTTGCAGCGAGAAATCACGCCCGTCGACCACCAGTTCCGCCCCCTGATCGACACCGGTTTGAACCAGCCGCAGAATGTTTTCCTTGGCCTGTGCCGTCACAACGGGGCCGTAGTCCACGTCATCGCCCGAGGTATAGGGGCCGACTTTCAGTTTCTCGATCCGTGGAACCAGTTTTTCGATGAGCCTATCAGCGGTCTCTTCTCCCACAGGCACAGCCACGGAAATCGCCATACAACGTTCACCCGCCGCGCCATAGCCCGCGCCGACCAGCGCGTCTGCGGCCTGATCCAGATCCGCGTCCGGCATGATGATCATGTGGTTTTTCGCGCCGCCAAAGCACTGTACGCGTTTGCCCTGCGAACAACCGGTGCCGTAGATATATTCTGCAATCGGGGTCGAGCCCACAAAGCCGATGGATTGTACTGTGTCATTGTAGAGCATCGCGTCTACGGCTTCTTTGTCGCCATTGACCACCTGGAGGATGCCCTTTGGCAAGCCCGCTTCTTCGATCAGTTCAGCCAGCATCAGAGGCACAGAAGGATCACGCTCGGAGGGCTTCAGGATAAAGGCATTGCCGCAGACAATTGCTGGGGCAAACATCCACATTGGGATCATCGCCGGGAAGTTGAACGGGGTGATGCCGCCCGTGACGCCCAGAGGCTGACGCAAGGAATACATGTCGATGCCGGGGCCCGCGCTGTCGGTGAATTCACCCTTCAACATCTGAGGCGCGCCGATGCAATATTCCACGACCTCAAGACCACGCTGAATATCGCCTTTCGCGTCAGGGAAGGTCTTGCCGTGCTCGCGGCTGAGCGCCTCGGCCAGCTTGTCCATATCGCGGTTCAGAAGATCCACGAATTTCATCATGACGCGCGCGCGACGCTGCGGGTTGGTTGCGCCCCAGGCGGGTTGTGCGGCGGCGGCGATTTCCACCGCGGCATCAAATTCGTCCTTATTGGCCAGAGGCACCTTGGCCTGAACCTCGCCAGTGGCCGGGTTGAACACATCGGCAAAGCGCCCGGAAGTGCCTTTGACGTGTGCGCCATTAATGTAATGAGTCAGTTCCTGCATAGGACTCTCCTGCATCTCTAAATTTCCCGCGCAGTGTGCACTTGCAATTTCACACGATAAAGCGGAAATATCACATTCATGTTTTGCAAAAATGCAAAGGGATTTGGCTTTGGATCTGAAATGGGATGACTTGCGGGTGTTTCTGGCGGTGGCGCGGGATGAAAGCCTGAGCAAGGCGGGCAAACGCTTGCGGATTGATCCTGCGACAGTAGGGCGGCGCATAGCGCGGCTTGAGGCGGGCTATGGCGCGCCTCTGTTTGGCAAGTCTCCGACGGGCTATGCGCTCACAGATCGCGGGGAGCGCCTGATGGAGCACGCGATCCGCATTGAGCAATCTGTGGCCGCCGCCAATGAAGAGCTGAGCGGGCAAACGGAAGGCTTAACAGGGCAGGTCAGAGTAGGGGCGCCCGATGGTTCGGCGAATTTCCTGTTGCCTCAGGTCTGCGCGCAAATCGCACGAGACAATCCCGAGTTGGAAATTCAGATCGTCGCTTTGCCGCGTGTTATCAATTTGTCCAAACGTGAAGCGGATTTTGTGATCGCCGTTAGCCCGCCGACCGCGGGACGCATGATCGTGCAAAAGATCTCGGACTATCATCTGAGCCTTGCAGCCTCTGAGGAGTATCTGGCCAAAAGCGCGCCGATTGAACGGGTCGAGGACGTCAAAGACCACATGGTCGTGGGCTATATCCCGGATATGATCTTTGACAAGGAACTCGACTATTTGTCTGAAATCGGGATTGAATCGCCTGATCTGGCGTCAAACTCGGTCTCTGTTCAGATCAATTGGATCCATCAGGGCGGTGGTTTGGGCTTTGTGCATGACTTTGCACTTCCGCTCTATCCCAATGTGAAACGGATCCTGTTGGATCAAGTGCGGCTGACGCGCAGTTTCTACTTGGTGCGCCATGAGGACGACAAGCGCCTCGAGCGCATGAACCGGTTTGCCGACGCCCTTATCGAAGGTTTGCGCAGGGAAGTGACGCGACTGGAAGCGCTCGCTTGACATTTTATTGCGCAGGCAACACGCTGAGCTTACGGAAAGTTTTAGTACGGAGGCGTTTCTGAATGCTCGTTCAACAGATTCTCAAGTCAAAAGGCGATACAGGGGTTGTGACGGTTTCACCGGGAAGTTTGGTGCAGGATGCAGCCAAAATTCTGGCAGAGAAACGGATCGGGACCGTTGTCATCTCTGGCGACGGGAAGACGGCGGACGGGATCCTGTCGGAACGCGATATCGTGCGTGACCTTGCTGCGCGTGGTGCGGCCTGTATGGAAGATAAGGTCGACAACCTGATGACGTCCGATTTGGTGACCTGTGGTCTCACGGACAGCGCGGACTCGGTTCTGGAAAAGATGACCGAAGGGCGGTTTCGTCACATGCCAGTGGTCGAAGGCCGTGACATGGTTGGCCTTGTAACGCTGGGCGACGTTGTCAAAGCGCGACTCTCCGAACTTGCGATGGAGAAAGATGCCCTCGAAGGCATGATCATGGGGCACTAAGTCGGAATTTTGCGAGACTGCACTGACGTTCCGTAAAACTTCGGGACCCTCGTCGGAAGGCTTGCAAAACGTCGCGCAATATTGTTGCGTGCCGCAAGACTAATTCGGAGCATTCTCATGCGCACAGGACTCTACCCCGGCACCTTTGATCCCGTCACACTGGGACATATCGATATTATCCGGCGGGCTGCTGTTTTGGTGGACCGTCTGGTGATCGGCGTTGCGATCAACCGCGACAAGGGGCCTTTGTTCTCGCTTGAGGAACGTGTGGCCATGATCGAAGCGGAATGTGCGAAACTGTCGGCCGAGACAGGGACTGAGATCGTTGCGCATCCGTTTGAGAACCTTTTGATCGATTGCGCCAAGGATGTTGGAGCTCAGATTATTGTGCGTGGCCTGCGGGCTGTGACCGATTTTGAGTATGAATATCAGATGGTTGGGATGAACCGTGCGCTTGATGACAGCATCGAGACGGTGTTCCTCATGGCCGATCTCAAGCATCAGGCGATTGCCTCAAAACTGGTTAAGGAAATCGCGCGCTTGGGGGGCGATATTAGCAAGTTCGTGACTCCGGCGGTCAAAGAGGCGGTTCAAGCTCGAATGGGATAATCAGGGGCCATTTCCCCTTGCGTACAAGGGGCGTGCCTTTAGGGTAACCGCAGGTTAACGAGCGAAGAGGATACCGATGAGCGGTTTGCTTGCCCTTTTGGATGACGTTGCAGGGATCGCCAAAGTCGCGGCCTCCTCGCTGGATGATGTGGCCTCTCAGGCGCTGAAGGCAGGCTCCAAGGCCGCAGGGGCCGTGATCGATGACGCCGCGGTGACTCCGAAATATGTTGCGGGCTTTGAAGCGAGCCGAGAGCTGCCGATCATTTGGCGCATCGCGCGGGCTTCTTTCCGCAATAAGTTGCTGATTTTGCTGCCGATTGGCCTTCTGTTGGCCAATTTCGCCCCTTGGATGATTGCGCCACTGTTGATGCTCGGAGGAGCCTATCTGTGTTTTGAAGGGGCGGAGAAAATCTATCATCTGATCGTTCCACATCACGAGGACCATAAGGATCACCACGAAGCGCCTGTAGATGCGGCGATGCTGGAAGAACAGCGCGCCTCTGGTGCGATTAAAACCGATTTCATTCTGTCTGCCGAGATCATGACCATTGCCTTGGCGGCAGTGCCTGCGAGTACCTTTTGGATGGAAGCGGCGACCTTGGCCCTAGTGGCGATTGGGATCACGATTGCGGTCTATGGCTCGGTTGCCTTGATCGTTAAGGCGGATGATGTGGGTCTTTGGCTGTCTCAGAACGGGCGGCTCGGACTGACGCGCGCCGCGGGTAGGGGGCTTGTGCGCGGTATGCCTCATTTTATGCGCCTGCTGACGATTGTGGGCACAGCGGCGATGCTTTGGGTCGGTGGCTCGATCATCGTGCACGCGCTGAAGGAAATGGGCTTTGGTGGGCTTGGGTATCTCATTCACGGATGGGCTCATGCGGTGGCCGTGATGGTGCCGGAAGCCTGGCAAGGGTTCACCGAGTGGTTTGCGACTGCGACGCTCGATGGGATCCTAGGTTTGGCGCTTGGGTTTATTCTGATCCCAATCGGGACACGGTTTGTGACGCCGATTTGGAAGGCGGCGACGGGGGTGTTTTCACGCTCGTAGGTCTTTGCTGGTGGAGGCCGTGGGAGCCTCCGGCGGGGATATTTTTGGCAAGAGAAAACAACGAACACAAAAAGGGCGGCCCGAATGGAGCCGCCCTTTGTTGTGATATGTGACGCGCTTAGAGCATCGCTTTGACGTTGGCGACCACATTGTCTGCGGTGATGCCGAACTTTTCAAAGAGCTCGCCTGCAGGGGCACTAGAGCCGAAGCTGTCCATGCCCACGAAGGCTGCTTTGTTTTCGCGACCACGTTCGCCCAAGAGCCAGCGATCCCAGCCGTGGCGTACGCCTGCCTCAATCCCGACGCGGACTGGGCCTGCGGGCAGGACCTTGCGGCGGTAGCTTTCGTCTTGCTGAGCAAACAGCTCCATGCAGGGCATAGAGACAACGCGGGTGCCAATGCCTTCGGCTTCCAGTTTTGCGCGGGCGTCCATGGCGACAGAGACCTCAGAGCCGGTCGCGATCAGGATTGCCTGACGTTTGCCGGTGGCTTCGGCAAGAACATAGGCGCCTTGCTCAGTGAGGTTCTTGAGTTTGTGCTCGGTCCGTACGGTCGGAAGGTTTTGACGGGTCAGAGACATGACCGATGGGGTGGTCTTGCTGGTGGCCGCAATTTCCCAGGCCTCGGCGGTTTCCACTGTGTCTGCCGGACGGAAGACGTAAGTATTTGGTGTGGAACGGGAAATGGCGCAATGCTCGACTGGCTGGTGGGTCGGGCCGTCTTCGCCGACGCCGATGGAGTCATGGGTCATGACAAAGACCGTTGGGATCTTCATCAGGGCCGCCAAACGCATGGCAGGGCGCGCATAGTCGGTGAAGGCCATGAAGGTGCCGCCGTAAGGGCGCAGGCCGCCGTGCAGCGCGATGCCGTTCATCGCCGAGGCCATACCGTGCTCGCGGATACCCCAGTAGATGTAGCGACCGCCACGGTTGTTGGTTTCAAACATACCCAGATCATCGGTCTTGGTGTTGTTTGAGCCAGTGAGGTCAGCAGAGCCGCCCACGGTTTCAGGCATCACAGCGTTGATCGCTTGCAGTGCCATTTCCGAAGACTTACGGGTCGCGACTTTTGGTTGATCCTCAGAGACCTGCTTTTTCAGGGCTTTAATGGTGGCCGACAGCTTTTTCGGCGCATCCCCCGCCAGCGCGCGGTTGAATTTTGCCTGCTTCTGGGTGGAAGCCTCTGCAAAACGGGCTTCCCATGCTTCGCGCTCGGATACGCCGCGCGCGCCGATGGCTTCCCATTGGGACTTGATCTCGGCAGGGACTTCGTATTCGCCGCCGGTCCAGCCCCAGATCTCTTTGGCCGCTTTGGCCTGATCCGCGTCAGTCAGAGCGCCGTGACCCTTGGATGTGTCTTGCGCCGCATGGCCCAGAGCGATGTGGGTTTTGCAGGCGATCATGCTTGGCTTTTTGGATTTCTTAGCCGCGATGATGGCCGCGTCGATGGCCTCTGGATCGTGGCCGTCGATTTCCTGAACGTGCCAGCCCGAGGCTTTGAAGCGCTGCACCTGGTTGGTTTTGTCAGACAGTTCAACTGTGCCGTCGATGGTGATGTTGTTGTTGTCCCAGAAGACGATCAGCTTGCCGAGGTTATGACGGCCTGCGATACCGATGGCCTCTTGGGAGACGCCCTCCATCAAACAACCATCGCCTGCGATCACATAGGTGTGGTGGTCGACAAGTTTCTTGCCGTATTGCGCGCGCAGGATTTCTTCGGCGATCGCAAAACCGACGGAATTGGCGATACCCTGCCCAAGCGGGCCGGTGGTGGTTTCAACCGCATCCAGCAGGAAGTTTTCCGGGTGACCCGCTGTCAGCGATCCCATCTGGCGGAAGTTCTTGATCTGATCCAGCGTGACCTGCTGGTCGCCGCAAAGATAGAGCAGGGAATAGATCAGCATCGAACCGTGGCCCGCAGACAGGATAAACCGGTCGCGATCAGGCCAGGTCGGGTTTTTTGCGTCAAATTTCAGGTGCTTCTCAAACAGCACGGTGGCGACGTCTGCCATGCCGATCGGCATGCCGGTGTGGCCAGAGTTGGCCCCTTTGACGGCATCCAGGGCAAGGGCGCGAATGGCGGTGGCCTTCATCCAGTGGTCAGGATTTTTGGCTTTAAGTGCAGCGATGTCCACGGGGATCTATCCTCTTTCTTGGGCGCTTTACGTCTAGGGTCGAGAGGCTCAATAGCAGGGTTACGTATAAGATCAAGCGCCGCCGCCAAGTCCTTGATGTTAAAGGGGCAGCATTTTGGTTTTTCATTGGGTAAACTCGCAGACACCGCTCGATTCGGCCTTTGATATGTTTGCGTTAACATTTTGGTCCGTCGCGTGGGTGGGCAGGCCCGAGGGTACATCGGGCGTTGAACTGGGTGAAACGACGTGAAGAAGAATGGGGGCGCGGGATGACCGATATTGCTGATTTGGAAAATCGGCTGTCAGCGGCCATGGATCGGATCGCAACGGGGCTGAATAACTTGGGCGATGCCCCGGCGGCGGCCAGTGGCGATCAAAGTGGTGATCAATCAGAAGAAATTGCAGCATTAAAAGCGGCTTTGGAAGAAGAACGAACCGCGAATGCGCAGCTTGAGGCGCGGGTGAAGGCACTGACTGCTGCGGCAGAGGCACGGGCCTCGGGCGATACAGATGGCGAGGTGGCGGCAGTCACCGGTGCGCATCAGCAAGAGATCGAGGCGATCCGCGATGCGGCCGCCGAGGAACGCGCGGCCTGGGCGGGGCTCAACCAACGTCTGGTGCGGCTGCGGCGGTCTAACAAATTGATGCGCTCGAACACGCTGGCGCTGCGTCAGGCAGCAGCGGATATGGTTGTGGATCCCGAACTGATCAACAATTCGCTGCAAGTGGAACTCGATGCCGCTATTGCTGCGCAGGAACTGGAACGCGCTGAAGCGGATGTGATCATCAAGACCTTGATGCCAATGGTGAAAACCGGAACGGAGGGCGCGTAATGCCAGAAGTCGATATCAGCATTGGCGGTCGTAATTTTGAAGTGGCCTGCCAAGAGGGCGAACAGCATTTCCTGCGCTCGGCGGCCAAGATGCTGGATGATGAGGCGCGGGTTCTGACGTCTCAGATCGGGCGCATCCCTGAAGCGCGGATGTTGTTGATGTCAGGCCTCATGCTGGCGGATAAATCCGCGGGTATGGAAGACCGGATGCGCGAGCTTGAGGCCAAGGTGGCTGAGCAAGAAGAAGAGCTGGCGCGGCTGCGGTCTGCCCCTGCGCATATCGAACGGGTTGAGGTGCCGGTGGTGCCAGCGAGCACGCGCGACGCGATGGCGGAACTGGCGGCACGGGCCGAGGCACTGGCTGCGCAGGTTGAGGAGAAGGTGGGGTAGGGCACCCCATAGATCTGCGATCCTTCACCTAAGAATAAGCCATCTCCAACGTCCGCCGCGCGCGTTTGACCAGTTCTGCATCTGACAGGCGCGCAAGGTCGCGGGCGGGTTGGGCTCCGTTGAAGGCCATGATCACGGGCTGGCCGGTATAGCGGTAGAGATTGAGCCATTGGTTGAACTGGCCTTGCGGCAGGCTGTTCTCTGGCGTGGCGATCCAGGTGACGTCTTCGTCCCAGAACACCTCATTGTAGCGCAGATAGAGTTTGTCCAACGTGCCCATACCCAAGCGGTTGATCGCTGCGGTTTTCCAGTCGGGCAGGGCGGGAGAGAACTTGATCGCGCCTGCCTTAAGCACCCCAAGAGGCACCGTAATAATCACCGCATCAAAGCTGGCGGTGCGGCCTTTGCCGTCACGCAGATGCACGCCGTCCTCGTCGGTTTTCACATGGGTGAGGACATGGCCGAGACGGATGTCCAGAAGGGATTGCACTCCGGTAAAGAGCTGATCATAGCCGCCGGGAAAGATCACCTCGTCACCGCCATAGTCTGCGTCTGACCAATAGGCCGAGGCGTTGACGTCGGATGTGTCCGCGCCAAGATTATGCTGCACGGACAAGACGTTATCCAGCCAATCCGGGGTTTGAGAGTCCGGGATCTCGCGGCCGTCACCGCCTCGGACCACATAGGTTTCATCGGTTTCGCGGGTTTGTACTCCCAGTTCATCAGCAAGGTCGGTCAGAGGGTTGCCGCGGGTGCCGTGGATCCAGCTTGCGCCCAGATCCAGTGGCAGGCCGAGGCTGCGGTCGGTCAGGATGCGGCCCCCAATGCGGCGGCGTGCTTCTAGGACGGTGACGTCGTAACCTTCCTCAGAAAGCCAGAGCGCCGCGGCCAAGCCACTGACGCCTGCACCGATTACGGCAACAGATTCTGCGTCTGTGGTGTCATAGATCGCTTCGGCAGCAATTTGGCCTGACTCATAGGCGGCGTGCACGGTGCTGTTGTAATCGGGATGGGCCGCTTCGCCCGCGAAGAAGAGCTGTTCGCCAACGGGTTCGCCGAGGGCTTCGTGATCGCGGCGGCGTGCGCCTTTGGCGACATAGGAGTAAGACCCAAGGCTATAGGGATCGCGGCTCCAGTTTGTGCGCAGATAACCTGTGGGCGCGCCTTGGGCCGATGCCGCGAGTGGGACAAAGCCTGCGGCCATGGCCGAGATCGAGGTGTTCAGGAAAGTTCTGCGGTTCATCTTTGTGCCCATTGTGATTGCGCGCCCGACGGCTAGACTGAAGAAAGTGTTCAATCTGTCATATGACAGGTAACGAAACCTGTCAATCGACAGGTGAACTTGCTATGTTGAGGCAATGAGACCCGTGAAGACGTCAAAAAATCGTAAAGGCGAGATCGTTGCTGCAGCTGCAAACTTGCTGGCTCAGCAGGGCGAGGCGGGGTTTTCTCTGCGCGAAGTGGCGAAAGTCGTGGGGATCAAGCTGGCGTCCCTGCAGTATCATTTCCCAACACGGGAAATGCTGGTGACGGCTGTACTAAATGATGTGATGGATGGCTATGTCGACCAAGTCGGGGCTGCCTTGGAGACCGCCGGTGAGGATCCCGAAGAGCAGCTTCGGATCGCCGCGAGGGCCTTGTGCGAGGACTCCGGCGGCGATGGCAGTCAGCAGCGGCTAGAGATTCATCTGTGGTCGATGGCGCTGAATGACGCTTTGGTGCGCAATGCGCTGGACGACAGTCACCGGGACTATATCAATAACATTTGCGACATGATCCTGGCCGCGCGTCCGTCTGTCAGCGCCGAAGAGGCCCGCAGGCGCGCGATTGTGATCGCGAGCATGTATGAAGGCAGCATGTTGTTTACGGATGAGCAGGTGACAGGGGTGTCGCAAAACGATCTGCGCGAGACGATCTATAGGGCGAGCCTCGAGATCGCTTTGGCGCACTAGGTCAGATGTGCCATCAAAAAAGCTCCCGACCTGTAGATCGGGAGCTTTTGAATTTCTGTCCAGCCTGAGCTTATTAAGTTACGCGTTCGCAGCCCGGATCTTGTCCGCCATCTCTTTGTCAAACCCGACGCCGTTGGCTTCGAACATCGTATCCAGCTCGCCAGACAAAGTCATCTCGGTGATGATGTCACAGCCGCCGACGAACTCGCCTTTGACGTAGAGCTGCGGGATGGTTGGCCAGTCGGAGTAATCCTTGATGCCCTGACGGATCTCATCGTCTGCAAGAACATTCACGTCGGTGTAGTCCACGCCCATATAGTTCAGAACGCCCGCCACACGAGAGGAGAAGCCGCACTGGGGCATCTCTTTGGTGCCTTTCATATAAAGCACCACGTCGTTGGCTTTGACGGTCTCATCAATGCGGGTCTTTGCGTCAGTCATGTCTTTCTCCGATCGTTTTCACGATGTTTCGTCTTTGGGGCCGTAAAGGCGATGATAGTCACGCGCGTAATCTGCGTCGTCTTTAAAGGTCTTGACCGAGCGGTCGGTGGCCTCGGCAAAGCTGCCATGCCAGGTGTTGCCCCGGTCGAGTGATTGGTTGCGGCGGTGGGCGGCGTCGACGATCTTCATGTCGGTGGCCTCCATGCCCAGTTCGACCTCTCGGTCCTTAAAGTGCGGTTGGCGTGTGGCGAGCGGCCGGCGGGGGCCCGGCAGAAACAGCGATATGATCCGCCGCCACAGGGCCATTTTAGTTAGGCGCCTTTGTGGTCAGGGCCAAAGCATGCAGCGCGCCGCTGTCGATGGCGGATTTCACGGTGGCGTTCACCGCGCGCTGTTGGGCCACGCGGGATTGGCCGCGAAAGCTCTCGTCGATCACTTCGGCCGCGAAATGCGCACCATCGTCGCCTTGCACAGTGATCTGAGCGTTTGGAAATCCTTCGCGGATCAGGGCTTCGATGTCAGAGGCGAGAATGGCCATGCGGGCTCCTATTTGGTGTTTGAGATGTAACTTAGGTCGCGGCCCGTAGGGCTGCAAGAGCCTTTGGATCGTCAAACAGCGATTGAAAGGCGGGAAGGGCGGTGTGGTAGAGGTCAAAGGCCCCGTCGGTTTCCAGCGCTGTGAGGGTGGACAGCGTCCAGCCGTCGTCGGGTTCGGTGAAGCCTGCCTTGAGCATGTTCACGAGGTGGAGTTGTTCCTCCCCCAGCGGCATGAGTTCAAGGTACTTCAGGATTTCCAGAGATTGATGCAGGCGACGCAAAAGGCGGAAGACTTCCATCATTTCGGGCAAGAGTTCGGGGTGCCTGCGCCAGTCTGTGCCGCCGAAAACCCCTTGTACCGTGTGTTGTCCCGCGCCGAGGCAGTCAAATTTGATGCATCCGGAGAAGCCCGCTTTGACGAGGTCGTCGTGGATCGCACACGAGAATTTCTGTGGGTCAAGGTTGGGGCAAGCAATGCCCGCCGGTTTGTCGAGCGCAAAGTCAGTGCCCCGATCAAAATGCAGCGCCACGCAGCAAAGCGAGCTGCAGGCGCTGCAGTCTGTTTTCATGTCCGGGTAGGCGAAATCCCGGGGCATGGATCAGGCGACAGCGGCAGCAAAGCTGCTGCGGAAAGTCGCAGCCAGATCAGCCAGAGGCGCCTCGGAAGAGCCCATGCGGACCTTGTCGCCGGTGAATTTGCCGACCGATTGCAGGGTGACACCCGCCTGGCCTGCGGCGACCATAAGCGCCTCGGCCTGATCGAAATTGCAGGCGATCAGATAGCGGGCCTGGTCTTCGCCGAAATAGGTCGCGGTGTTCGCGTCATCCAGATGGACGCCGACGCCCGCGGTTTCCGCCATTTCAAAGGCTGCCAGCGCGAGGCCACCGTCCGAGAGGTCGGTGCAGGCTTTGATCATCTCGCGGTTGGCGCGGATGAAGTCGCCGTTTTTCTTTTCCTCGGCCAGGTCGACCGCAGGGGCGTCGCCTTCTTCGCGGTTGAAGACTTCGGCGAGCAGAGCGGATTGTCCCAGATGCCCGTTTGTTGCGCCCACGACCAAGGCCACGTGACCTTCGCGCGCTTCGCCGATGATCTCTTCTTCGTTGGCCTGAATAAGGCCAACTGCGCCGATGGTTGGGGTTGGCAGGATGCCTTTGCCGTCGGTCTCGTTGTAAAGGCTCACGTTGCCCGAGACGATTGGCATGTCGAGCGCCGCAACGGCCTCGCCGATGCCTTTGATCGCGCCGACGAATTGTCCCATGATTTCAGGCTTTTCCGGGTTGCCGAAGTTCATATTGTCGGTGGTCGCCAGAGGGGTTGCGCCGACGGCTGTGAGGTTGCGATAGGCTTCGGCGACGGCTTGTTTGCCGCCCTCTACAGGGTTGGCTTTCACGTAGCGTGGGGTCACGTCCGAGGTGAAGGCGAGCTTCTTGTCGGTGCCATGCACACGCAACAGGCCTGAACCCACGCCCGGGCCACGCGCGGTGTCGGCCATGACCATCGAGTCATATTGATCATAGACCCACTGTTTGGCGGCATAGTTGGGGCTGGAGATCAGCGCCTTGAGACCATCAATCGGGTCAATCTCTGGCACATCGGCCAGAGGCTCTGCCGCAGGCGTCTCGACCCATGGGCGGTCGTATTCTGGTGCAGTGGAGGAGAGCTTGGACAGAGGCAGATCGGCTTTGACTTCGCCGTTGTGCATGATCAGGAAGCGGTCTTCTTCGATGGTTTCGCCGACGATGGCGAAATCGAGGTCCCATTTTTCAAAGACGGCGCGTGCCCCGGCCTCGAGCTCTGGCTTCAGAACCATCAGCATGCGTTCTTGGGATTCCGACAGCATCATTTCGTAAGCTGTCATGTTTTCCTCGCGCTGGGGCACGTCTTCGAGGTTGAGCTTCACACCCAAGCCGCCTTTGTCGCCCATCTCGACGGCAGAGCAGGTCAGACCCGCTGCGCCCATGTCTTGGATCGAGATCACGGCGCCGGTGGCCATCAGCTCGAGCGTGGCTTCCATCAGGCGTTTCTCGGTGAAAGGGTCGCCGACCTGAACGGTGGGGCGTTTTTCCTCGATGGTGTCGTCGAATTCGGCCGACGCCATTGTCGCGCCGCCAACACCGTCGCGGCCGGTTTTCGCGCCAAGGTACACGACCGGCATGCCGACGCCAGAGGCTGCGGAGTAGAAGATTTTGTCAGCGTCCGCCAAGCCTGCCGCGAAAGCGTTCACAAGGCAGTTGCCGTTATAGGCCGGGTGGAAGCGTACTTCACCGCCCACGGTGGGAACACCGAAACAGTTGCCATAGCCGCCGACGCCTTCGACCACGCCGTTGACGAGCTGTTTGGTTTTGGGATGCGAGGTCTCGCCAAAGGACAGAGAGTTCATCGCCGCGATTGGACGCGCGCCCATAGTAAAGACGTCGCGCAGAATGCCACCAACACCGGTCGCCGCGCCTTGGTAGGGTTCGATGTAGGAGGGGTGGTTGTGGCTTTCCATCTTAAAGATCACGGCTTGACCGTCGCCAATATCAATCACACCCGCGTTTTCGCCGGGGCCGCAGATCACCTGAGGGCCTTCGGTTGGCAGAGTGCGCAGCCATTTCTTGGAGGATTTATAAGAGCAATGCTCATTCCACATCGCCGAGAAAATGCCCATTTCGGTGAAGTTTGGTTCGCGGCCCAGAATGTTGATCACTTCGGCATATTCGTCCTTGGTGAAACCGTGGTTTGCGATGACCTCATCGGTGATGACTGGATCTTGCATTCTCTGTCCTTAGGGCTGGTGGCTGGCGTTGCGCGCTCTTTACGCCATGGGTGCCCAAAGGGGAAGGCCTAAGCGTCGCGCGCGTTATGCCAAAAAAAAGGGCCGAGCAAACAAGCTCGGCCTAAGTCCAACAGGGAGGTATGAAGATGATGTGCGAATAAGCAATCATCGCCTTCGAGAGATGAAATAAGCAGCAGCGTGTTAACTTTCAAGAAAAACCATGCTGCGCCTGCAGCAAAGCTGATATGCGCCTAGTGCATACCTAGAGGTTTCCCTGTTCTTTCATGTGTTTACGGCTAAGCGCGATCTCTTCTTGTACAAAGTCACGGAAGGCTTGAATGCGCTTGGAATGCCGTAATTCCTCTGGATAGGCCAGATAAACAGGGATTTCCTGACTTTGAACCTCGGGCAGGACCCGCACCAGATCAGGGGATTCCTCGACGATATAGTCGGGCAAAGACCCGATGCCGAGGTCATGCAAAACCGCCTGCAGAACGCCATAGTAGTTGTTCACGTTCAGGCGGGACTGAATATTGTTGGTCAAAAGCGACTGGATCATCACCGCACCGGCCGACACCTGATCAGAACCCGGGTTCTGACAGATCAAACGATGGTCCGCCATGTCCTGTGGCGTTTCCGGCGTGCCATGGGCGTCCAGATAGGCTTGCGTTGCATAGAGCCGCATGCTCACAAACATCAGGCGCTTGCGGATCAGGTCGGCCTGGCTGGGTTCTTTCATGCGGATTGCGCAGTCGGCCTCGCGCATGGGCAGGTCGAGCACCCGTTCCTCAAGCATCAGATCAATATTCAGATCAGGGTATTTTTCGTAGAGCTTATGCAGACGTGGCGCGAGCCACATGGTGCCAAAGCCAAGCGTCGTGGTGACGCGCAGTTCGCCAAAAACCTCTTCTTCACTGTCGCGAATTCGGGCAGAAGCCGCATCCAGCCGTTTCGCCATGGCTTTGGTCGCGTCAAACAGTAATTCGCCTTGTTCCGTCAGAATCAGACCCCGCGCATGGCGGTGAAAGAGAATCGTATTGAGGCTTTCTTCCAGCGCGCGCACCTGACGGCTGACCGCCGATTGAGACAAATTAAGGGTATCACCGGCATGTGTGAGGCTGCCTGCGTCTGCTACTGCGTGAAATATTCGAAGTTTGTCCCAGTCCATATCCGCAACTTTCTATTTGCTTGCCCCATTCCTAGAAGAATTTCCCGAAAAACGAAACATTGTGACGCGAGGTTTCAAAAAAACCTCACAAATAACTGTTCCAAAGGTCAGCAATTGTGACCTAACCTTAGGGTATACTCGATGTAGCAGCCAAGTGTTGGGAGGCACATAGCACGCATGAGCATCCAAAAGGTTTCCCTCAAGGACAAGTTTGATCTGACTAAAAAACAGGTCCTGTTGAACGGTACGCAGGCATTGGTGAGACTGATGCTGACCCAAAAGGCGCGTGATACCGCCGCCGGGCTGAACACGGCGGGCTATGTAACGGGGTATCGCGGGTCTCCGCTGGGGGCTGTGGATAGTGTGATGATGCGGGCCGAGCCTGAATTGTCGGCGGCTGATGTGCTGTTTCAATCCGGTTTGAACGAAGACCTTGCGGCGACGCAACTCTGGGGCGCGCAACAGGCGGAACTGCGGGGCGAGGGCAAATTCGATGGTGTCTTTGGTCTGTGGTACGGCAAGGGGCCGGGGGTTGACCGGACCGGCGATGCGATGCGGCACGCGAATATGGCGGGCACCTCGAAATTTGGCGGCGTGCTGATGGCGATGGGGGATGACCATACGGGCGAGAGCTCGACGGTTCTGCACCAGTCGGAATGGGCTTTGGTGGATGCCTATATGCCGGTGGTGTCTCCGGCGGGTGTGCAGGAGGTCATTGATTACGGTCTTTACGGCATTGCACTGTCTCGATTTGCGGGCGTTTGGGTTGGTCTGAAGACCATGAAAGACACGATCGAGGCGACCTCGGTTGTTGATGGATCGCTGGACCGCGTTCAGATTGTTGAGCCAGAGTTTGATATGCCCGAGGGTGGCCTCAATATCCGCCTTGGTGACACGCCCCACGCGCAGGAAGCGCGGATGATTGATTACAAACGCTTTGCGGCTGAGGCGTTTTCCCATGCCAATAAAATGGACAAACGCATGTGGGGCAAACCCGGTGCCAAGATCGGGTTTGTGGCGGCGGGTAAGAACTGGCTGGATCTGACCCATGCGATGTCCTTGCTGGGGATTGATGAGGCCGAGGCCGAGCGTCTGGGGATCACCACCTATAAGGTTGGGCAGGTCTTTCCGCTGGATATGAAGGGCTTTCATGATTGGGCCGAAGGGCTTGATCTGATCGTAATCGTTGAGGAAAAGCGCAAGCTGATTGAGGTTCAGGTCAAAGAAGCGATTTTCGATGACCGTCGCGGTCGTCGTGTTTATGGCTGGTATAAGGGCGGTGCAGGTCAGATGCATCGCGAAGAACTGTTCCCGACACGGGATGCGCTCAATCCCATCATGATCGCGCAGAAGATTGGCGAGATCCTTGTGGAAGAGGGGCGCGACACGGAGGCCGTGAAAAACGGGATCGCGCTTCTGGATGAGGCGCAACGCGCCGACAATGCCGAAGATATCACCGCACGGATCCCGCATTTCTGCTCCGGCTGTCCGCATAACTCCTCGACCAAAGTGCCCGATGGCAGCCGCGCCTATGCGGGGATTGGCTGTCACTATATGGTGCAATGGATGGATCGCGAGACCTCTGGGTTCACCCATATGGGGGCCGAAGGGGCGAACTGGATTGGCGAGGCACCTTTTTCCAATCGGGATCATGTTTTCCAGAATCTGGGGGACGGGACCTATAACC
The DNA here is from genome assembly GCF_017798205.1 of Cognatishimia activa. Classification (NCBI taxonomy): domain Bacteria; kingdom Pseudomonadati; phylum Pseudomonadota; class Alphaproteobacteria; order Rhodobacterales; family Paracoccaceae; genus Cognatishimia; species Cognatishimia activa. Next base: position 2,698,198 of record NZ_CP060010.1, read on the forward strand.
ACTCGGGCGTTCAGGCGATCCGGGCGGCTTTGGCGGCGAAAACGAATATCACCTACAAAATCCTCTACAATGACGCGGTCGCGATGACGGGTGGGCAGTCCAATGACGGCGGGCTGGACGCTCCGAAAATCACGCGCGAATTGCTGGCGATGGGTGTTGAGGATCTGGTCGTCGTTTATGACGAGAAAGAGGATGTGGTGCAGAGCGCCTTCCCCTCTGGCGTCCCATTCCATGAACGTGCAGAGTTGATGCAGGTTCAGGAAAGACTGAGCAAAGGCAAAGGCGTATCGGCCATTATTTATGTGCAAACCTGCGCCGCCGAAAAACGGCGTCGCCGCAAACGCGGGACGTTTCCTGACATCGACAAGCGGGTCTTTATCAACACGGACGTCTGCGAAGGCTGTGGCGATTGCGGGGTGCAGTCCAACTGTATTTCCATCGTGCCGGTCGAAACAGAACTGGGCCGCAAACGGGCGATTGATCAGTCCAGCTGTAACAAGGATTTCTCTTGTGTGAATGGCTTCTGCCCGTCCTTCGTGACGCTCAAGGGCGCGAAGGTCCGCAAAGAGGCGGCAAAGGACGTTACCCTGCCGGATATGCCGGAACCAGAGATCACCCCGATCAAATCCACCCACAACGTGGTCATCACAGGCGTTGGCGGTACTGGAGTTGTCACTATTGGTGCAGTCCTCGCCCAAGCCGCGCAGATCGACGGCAAAGCTGCAGGCATGATGGAGATGGCAGGTCTCGCGCAGAAGGGTGGCGCGGTGCATATCCATTGCCGTCTGGCCGAGACCCCGGAAGCGATCAGCGCGATCCGTGTGGCGACCGGGGAATGTGATGCTTTGATCGGCGGCGACCTCGTGGTCAGCGCGGGCGCAAAGACACTCGGTTTGACCGCCGCGGGGCGGACGGGCGCTGTGGTGAACAGCCACGAGATCATCACCGGCGAATTCACCCGCAATACCGAATTCACCATCCCAACCGACCGTTTGACCGTGGCGCTCGAGGCGCGGCTGCGTGAGGGGCTTGCGTTGTTTAACGCCTCCGAGCTGGCACGAGTGATCATGGGGGACTCGATTTATTCAAACATGATGATCTTTGGTGCGGCCTGGCAAAAGGGCCTCGTGCCGATCAGCCGAGATGCGATCCTTGCGGCGATTGAGTTGAACGGAGCGGCAGTAGAGCGCAACAAACGCGCCTTTGAGCTGGGCCGTTGGGCGGTGCTTTATCCCGAGGATGCCCGCGCGATGATGACGCCCAATGTGGTGGAATTGCCGAAAACGCTGGACGAGAAAATCGCCATGCGTGCGGATCATCTGACAAAGTATCAGAACAAACGTCTGGCCAAGACATACCGCAAGATGGTGGATGGCATAGAGGATGCACGCCTGAAAGAGGCCGTGGCAAAAGGCTATCATAAGCTCTTGTCTTATAAGGACGAATACGAAGTCGCGCGTCTGCATCTGAGCACGATGGAGAAGGCCGCAGCACAGTTTGAAGACGGCTTTGAAATGACGTTTCACCTCGCGCCGCCGATGATTTCAAAGGACGGGCCCAATGGCCGCCCCGAGAAACGTGAGTTCGGCCCAGGCATTATCCGCTGGTTCAAACTGCTCGCGCGTATGAAAGGCCTGCGCGGCACCGTACTTGATATCTTTGGTCGCACCGAAGAGCGCAAAATGGAGCGTGCGCTGATCAAGCAGTATGAGGCCGATATGGCGGATATCCTGCCCGCCAATCGCGCCACTGCGAGCGATGAAGCCGTCGCCCTTGCCGAACTGCCGCTGCAAATCCGTGGCTTTGGACCGGTGAAAGCCGCCAATGAAGCCAAGGCAGCCAAGCGCCGCGAAGAGATTTTGGCGGCCATCCGCATGTCAAAAACGCACAAAGCGGCGGCAGAATAGGCAAAATGCTGCGGTCAATTGTCATGATTGCGTTACCAGCCTGTCATAAAGACTTTGAAACCTTGGTGCTTGCCCTTATGTAAGCGCCAAACTCGCCAAACTCGCCAAACAGCCTTTAGGACAGACCTCTCATGGCCAGCAATCGTGCCATCGTTCGGGATATCAGCTACGCCCATTCCGCCGCCACAAAGGGTGGGCGGGCCTTTATTCGTGTGCTCGAAAACACCACGGGGCGTCTGCGTCTGATCAAGCGGGCCAAAGGCTATGAGGATGAGGTCGCGAATGGCCGCGATTTCTGGCAGGTCATGGTGGAACGCTATGGGCTGAGCCTTGAGGTTTCAGGCGGCTCTTTAGACAATATCCCCAAAGAGGGGCCGCTTTTGCTGATCGCGAACCATCCTTATGGCATTCTGGATGGGCTGATGATGGGGCATATCCTGTCAGAGGTGCGCGGCGATTTCCGCATTCTGGCGCATCAGGTGTTCCGCAAGGCCGAGGATCTCAACCGCATCATCCTGCCGATCAGCTTTGATGAAACCAAGGAAGCCATGAAGCTGAACCTGCAGACCCGCAAAGAGGCGGTGAACTACCTAAGCCAAGGTGGCGCAATTGGCATTTTTCCGGGTGGCACAGTCAGCACCGCGGAAAAGCCCTTTGGCGAACCAATGGATCCGGGCTGGCGCGGTTTTACCGCGCGGATGGTAGCGAAATCCGATGCCGCTGTGGTGCCTGTGTTCTTTGACGGAACGACCTCGCGGCTGTTTCAGGTGGCGAGCCATCTGCATTACACGCTCCGCATGGGTTTCCTCATTCGCGAATTCAAAAAGCGCGTCGACAGGCCGGTGCAGGTGGTGATCGGCAAACCGATTGCGCGCGAAGAGCTCGATAAGCGGCGCCAAGACACCAAAGCGCTCATGGACTTCCTGCGGCAGGAAACCTATGCTCTGTCTCCAAAGCCTGTCGATGCAGACGCCTATGGCTTTGAGTTTGAAGAGAAATACAAGGCGTAAAGCCGGTTTCACGAGGGTCATAAGGGCATGGCGGTAGGAATTTTCGATAGTGGCCTAGGGGGTCTGACGGTCTTGGATGCTGTATCCAAGGCGCTGCCGGATGTGCCGTTTGTTTATTATGGCGACAACGCCCATGCGCCTTATGGGGTGCGCGATGCGGATGATATCTACAATCTGACGACTGCCGCATTGGAGCGTATGTGGGAAGAGGGCTGTGATCTGGTGATCCTGGCCTGCAATACCGCGAGCGCGGCGGCCTTGCGACGGATGCAGGAAAGCTTTCTGCCGACTGATAAGCGCGCCCTGGGCGTATTCGTGCCTTTGATCGAAGCTCTGACCGAGCGGCAATGGGGCGACAATTCCCCGCCGCGCGAGGTGGCTGTGAAACATGTGGCGCTCTTTGCGACGCCGGCGACGGTCTCTAGCCGGGCGTTTCAACGCGAGTTGGCGTTCCGTGCGATTGGCGTGGACGTCGAGGCGCAGGCCTGTGGTGGCGTTGTCGACGCCATTGAGGATGGCGATATGATCCTCGCGGATGCGCTGGTGCGTAGCCATGTGGACGCCTTGATGCGCAAAATGCCGACGCCTGAGGCGGCCATTTTGGGATGCACGCATTATCCGCTGATGGAAGAGATTTTTCAGGACGCTTTGGGCCCAGACGTAAAGGTCTATAGCCAAGCGAACCTCGTGGCCGCGAGCCTTGGAGATTACCTGAAGCGTCATCCAAACATGCGTGGCACGGGCGAAGAGAGCAAATTCCTCACGACCGGCGATCCAGCCCGCGTGTCCGCGCGCGCAACGCAGTTTTTGCGACGAAAGATCGAGTTTACCGCTGCTTGATCCCGCGCGTCGCTGCGCTTAAAACCCCATGAAATTCACGCGTGCGCCCGAAGTGGGCCGCCGCGATCTATGAGAAAGAGGTCTGACATGACCCATAAAATCGCAATTCTTGGTGCCTCTGGCTACACAGGTGCCGAACTGATCCGGATTATCGCCACCCATCCCAGCATGGAGATCGTGGCACTGGCCGCCAATTCCAAGGCGGGGAAATCCATGGCCGAGGTCTTTCCGCACCTGCGCCATTTGGACCTACCGGATCTGATCAAGATCGATGAGATCGATTTTGACAATGTGGATCTGGTGTTCTGTGGTCTGCCTCATGCGACCAGCCAGAAGGTCATTAAGGCTCTGCCAAACACAGTCAAAGTCGTTGATTTGTCAGCGGATTTCCGGCTGCGGGATCCCGAGGAATACGCCAAGTGGTATGGCGGTCAGCATGATGCCGTCGAGCTGCAGGGCGAGGCAGTTTATGGTCTCACTGAGTTCTACCGCGAAGACATCAAGACCGCGCGGCTGGTTGCGGGCACGGGCTGTAACGCGGCGACAGGGCAGTTCCTGTTGCGGCCTTTGATTGCGGCGGGTGTGATTGATCTGGACCAGATCATTCTCGACCTGAAGTGCGCAGTGTCCGGCGCGGGGCGGTCGTTGAAAGAGAACCTGCTGCATGCGGAACTCTCAGAGGGTTACAACGCTTACGCTGTAGGCGGTACGCACCGGCATCTGGGTGAGTTTGATCAGGAATTCAGCGCAATTGCAGGTCGTCCTGTGAAAATCCAGTTCACCCCGCATCTGCTGCCGGTCAACCGGGGCATTCTTGCGACGGGCTATGTGCAGGGTGATGCACAAGCGGTCTATGACACGATGGTCGCTGCCTACAAAGACGAGCCTTTCATCGAAGTGCTGCCCTTTGGCGAGACCCCATCGACCCACCACGTGCGCGGATCGAACTTTTGCCACATCGGCGTGACCAAGGATCGGATCGACGGGCGGGTGATACTTGTTGCCGCACTCGACAATTTGACCAAAGGCTCCTCTGGACAAGCGGTTCAGAACGCCAATCTTATGCTAGGAGAGGCGGAGACCGCCGGGCTGATGCTCGCGCCGTGCTTCCCGTAAACCAGCGCAGGAGGGCCGTATGAAGGGCCTCAAGAAACAGAGACGCATTCAGATCATCATCGCCGCCATGGTGGCTTTGGTGGTCTCAACGGGCTTGATTGGCTATGCGATGCGGGACGGGATCAATTTTTTCCGCTCCCCCAGTCAGGTGGTCGAGGAACCGCCTGCGCCCAATGAGGTGTTCCGTATTGGCGGGTTGGTCGAAGAAGGCACGCTGGTGCGCGGTCAGGGCGACACGGTTACGTTTTCTGTGACGGATGGCGGGGCCTCGGTGCCTGTGAGTTTTGTGGGTGTGCTGCCGGATCTGTTTGCCGAGAACCAAGGTATGGTCGGGCAAGGGCGTTACATTGACGGTGTCTTTCAAGCCTCTGAAATCCTTGCCAAACACGATGAGACCTATATGCCTAAAGAGGTCGTAGATGCTCTGAAAGAACAGGGCGTTTACAAAGGTGAAGACAGCTAAGCGCGTTGCGCAGGCGGCGCGCGGGTGGCTCAAGCCGGATTAGGGTCTGAGGCGCAGGCTCCTTGCAGATAATCATGCGAGGTGCCCATGGACGTCAGACAAATTGCCAAAGAAATCGTGGGTCGCGAGGGCGGCTATGTGAATGACCCCGATGACCCGGGTGGGGCGACGAAATACGGCGTGACCATCGGCACGATGCGGCGTCTGGGGATGGATCTGGACGGCGACGGGCAGGTCACGACCCATGACGTGAAGGCTCTGACCCAAGCGCAGGCGGTCGAGATCTTTGTGCGCGACTATTTTGAAGCCCCTCGGATCAACGAGCTCCCTCCGGCGCTGCAGGCTTCGGTGTTTGACATGTATGTCAATGCGGGTGGGAACGCGGTGCGTATTCTGCAGCGTCTGCTCAATGATATGGGGCAGGCGGTGTCGGTGGACGGGGGCATTGGTCCTCAGACGCTTGAGGCCTGTGAGGCGGCCGCCGCCCTTGCGCCGCATCATCTGGCGGATGCTTATGGGATCGCGCGGCGGAACTATTATTTCCGCATCGCTGATGAGACGCCGAAATTGCGCAAATTCGCGCGCACCAAAGCGGGCAAGAAGGGCGGTTGGATCAAACGGGCTGAGGAATTCATCTCGCCGCGCTATCACCTGTCCCCACGCGAATTTGACCGTCGGGTGGCGACATGGGCGTAGTGGGGCGGATACTTGATGTGATCTTTGGCGGGGGTCGCAATGTGGTGGCCGAGACCGCCGAGGTGTTTCGTCAGAACTCCGAGAAGGGTGCTGCGCGGGAGCATGATCTGCGGGGGGCGACTTTGGCGCAGTTTGGCGGGGAATTTCGACAGAGCAATCGCGGTGGCTTTGATCGTGTGATGGATGGGATCAACCGTCTGCCGCGGCCTTTGATGGCCTTGGGCTGCATCGGCCTCTTTGTCGCAGCCATGGTGGATCCGCTCTGGTTTGCGGCGCGGATGCAAGGGATTGCCCTGGTACCCGAGCCATTGTGGTGGTTGTTGGGCGTTGTGGTCAGTTTTTACTTCGGAGCGCGGCATCAGGCGAAAGGGCAGCAATTTCAACGTGATATCGCGCGGGGTTTGGCGCGGTCCGCGCAGGTTGTGAATGCGATTTCTCAGATCGAGAACCTTGCGGTTGAAAGTGCCGACCAAAGCACTGAGGTCAATCCCGCTCTTGCCGAATGGAAGCGCTCCCAAAGCTGACGTGCCAATCGGTCGCGCGACATCTGCGCCCTTGTCGGGAATTTGAATTGGCGCGGGCTGCGGCGGGTTCTATATCTGGCCCATGATAGTAGAACTCGGCCACTTCGCTTTGATTCTCGCAGCCGTCACGGCTGTGGTGCAATCCATCGTCCCCCTTATCGGCGCGCACAAGCGTTGGAGCGGCTGGATGGCCATGGGCGACACCGCAGCGACGGTGCAATTCGTGCTGACGGCTGCAGCCTTTGCAGCGTTGACCTATGCTTTTGTGGTCAGCGATTTCTCGGTGCATTTGGTCTATGCGAACTCGCATACGCTGAAGCCGATGATCTACAAGATTTCAGGTGTTTGGGGGAACCACGAGGGTTCGCTCCTGCTGTGGGTTCTGATCCTGACACTGTTTGGTGCTTGTCTCGCGTGGTTTGGAGGCAACCTGCCGCCTACGCTAAAGGCGCGGGCTTTGGCGGTACAGGCCTCAATCGCGGTGGCGTTTTTTGCATTCATGCTGCTGACCTCAAACCCATTTGTCCGCATGGAGATGGTTCCCTTTAACGGCCAAGACCTGAACCCGCTGTTGCAGGACGTGGGTCTCGCGCTGCACCCGCCGTTTTTGTATCTGGGCTATGTGGGGCTTTCGATGGCCTTTTCCTTTGCAGTGGCGGCCCTGATCGAAGGCCGCGTCGATGCGGCTTGGGCGCGGTGGGTTCGGCCTTGGACTTTGGCCGCTTGGATTTTCCTGACCATCGGCATCGCGCTTGGATCTTGGTGGGCCTATTACGAGCTGGGCTGGGGCGGGTTCTGGTTTTGGGATCCGGTTGAAAACGCGTCCTTTATGCCTTGGCTTTTGGCGGCAGCGCTGTTGCATTCGGCCATTGTCGTCGAGAAACGCGAGAGCCTTAAGGCCTGGACGATCCTCTTGGCGATCCTTGCTTTTGGGTTCAGTCTGATTGGGACGTTTATCGTGCGGTCTGGCGTTTTGACCTCGGTGCACGCTTTCGCCAATGACCCAGAGCGGGGCGTGTTTATCCTGATCATTTTGGCGGTCTTCTTGGGAGGCGCTTTGACGCTCTTCGCGGCCCGCGCCGCGGTGCTTGAAGCCAAGGGAGTCTTTGGCATGGTCAGCCGGGAGGGCATGCTGGTCGTGAACAACATCCTCTTGGCCGTGGCCTGTTTCGTGGTCTTTATCGGCACGATCTGGCCGCTGGTAGCTGAGCTGTTCTTTGATCGCAAACTCTCGGTTGGGCCTCCGTTCTTCAATATGGCTTTCACGCCCTTCATGGTGGCCCTTGGGGCGCTCTTGCCGATTGGAGCGATGACGCCTTGGAAACGGGGCAAGCTCGGGCGCATTTCGCGACCTCTGGTGCCTGCTTTGGTTCTGGCTTTGGCGCTGGCGGGGCTCGTCTGGGCGATGCAGACGGAGAGAACGTTGCTTGGCCCAATCGGGCTGTTGCTGGCGAGCTGGATGGTCTTTGGCGCGATCTTTGATCTTTGGACGCGGACAGGGCGCGGAGACCGTGCCGCTCGGCTGCGGCGGTTGCGTAATCTGCCCGGTGCCGATTGGGGTAAGGCGATTGCCCATGGGGGGCTTGGCATCACCATGTTTGGGATTGCAGGGCTGACCGCTTGGGAAGTCGAAGACATTCGCGTTGTGCAACTGGGCGAGCAATTCTCTGTCGGGGCTTATGAAATGGTGCTGGAAGAGGTCCATGACATAGAAGGCCCGAACTACCTCGCGACCACTGGCACCGTGCGCGTGACGCGCAACGGAAACGAGGTCGCCGAGCTGCACCCGGAAAAACGCATCTATCCGGTGGCGCGCATGCCCACGACCGAAGCCGCGATTGATTACCGCTTCTTGCGCGACATCTATGTGGTGCTCGGAGACCCGCAGGACGACGGCGGCTATACGGTGCGCAGCTACATCAAACCTTTGACCAATTGGATTTGGCTAGGCTGTATTCTGATGTCCTTGGGCGGTCTGGCGAGCCTGTTTGATCGCCGCTACCGCGTAGCCTCTGGCGCGCGCAAGACCAAGGCGGTGCCTGCGGAATGAAACGTCTGATTTTCCTGCTCTGGCTCTTTGCAACGCCGCTTTATGCCGTAGAGCCTGATGAGGTTCTGGCCGATCCGGGCCTTGAGGCGCGCGCGCGGTCTTTGTCTCAGGAGTTGCGCTGTTTGGTCTGTCGCAATGAGAGCATTGATGAAAGCAATGCAGAGGTCGCGCGTGACCTGCGCCTCTTGGTGCGCGAACGTATAATGGAGGGCGACGCGGATGACGAAGTCCTCGCCTTTGTGGTCCATCGCTACGGGGAATACGTGCTGCTGAACCCGCGGGCCGATGGCGCGAATTTGGTTCTGTGGATGGCAGGGCCTGTGATGCTTCTGATCGCTTTGGGGCTGGGCTTTGGCTATGTGCGTCGCCGCAGTCGCGCCAGCACACCGGGCTTTCGTGCCTTAAGTGCGGATGAAAAGCAGCGCTTGGATGAAATCTTGAAGGAATGACGCGCGGTTGCTCTTCACAACCGCCAAACTCTTCTTATTTTGAGGCCAAACGTTAAGCGGGAAGGCCTTTTTATGGAATATCAAGAGATAGAGTTCAGTGTCCAAGACGGCTATGCGCTGATAACGCTCAACCGGCCTGACAAGATGAACGCCCTGAATGGGCAAATGCGGGCCGAGATTACGCATGCGGTGCGCGACGTGTCACAAAACCATGAAAGCCTTGGCGCGCGGGCGCTGGTGATCACCGGCGCAGGCAAAGGGTTTTGCGCGGGGCAAGATCTGGGCGGGCAGGGATCTATCGCGACGATGGATCTTGAGCGTGTGCTACGCGATGAATACACCCCGATGCTGCGCGCGATTGTGGATTGCGAAGTTCCTACGATTGCGGCCGTACATGGCGCTGCGGCGGGGGCCGGGGCGAACCTTGCTTTGATCTGTGACGTGGTGATCGCCGCGGACAGCGCATATTTCCTGCAGGCCTTTTCGCGGATTGGTTTGATCCCCGATGCAGGCGGCACCTATATGATGCCGCGTCTGGCGGGCACTGCCAAGGCCATGGGCGCTGCTCTCTTTGCGGAAAAGATCTCTGCCAAACAGGCGGATGACTGGGGGCTGATTTGGGAGGCCGTGGCTGACGGTGGTTTTGAGGCCCATTGGAAGGCGCGGGCTGCGCATCTGGGGGCAGGGCCAAGTGGCGCGTATCGCGCACTCAAGCAGGCGTTTCGCGCGACTTGGGGCAATACATTGGAAGAACAATTGGCTCTTGAAGCGAAGCTGCAGGGCAAATGCGGAAAATCTCGTGATTTCCAAGAAGGCTCTGTCGCGTTCTTTGAAAAACGCCCGGCGGTTTTTGAGGGGCGATGACGCGATTTCTTTGAAAGAAATCGACGTCGGAAACTTTCAAAGTTTCCGTTTGAAAAGGCCGCCAGTTGGGCGGCCTTTGGTTTTTAGCGTTTCATAAGGGCGCGGAGAAACAGTTGAGCTTCCTCTGCAGGTTTGCGTTCAATGCGCCGATATACTGCACCGTCGATCGTTCGTTTCATCAAGCCGTTCTCGATCAAAGAGCGCCGGATCTGAACGTGATCGCCAAAGGTGGCGCGCGTTTTAAGCACCTCATTCACGTCTTTCTCGGTCAGATCCTGTTTGGCAGGCAGAAACCGCCAGATGGCCCACAAACATAGCGCCTGAACCTGCGTGCGACGCGGCCAGCCCGACATACGGCCCTCGGCGTCCATAAAACGCAAAGCACGTTGCGTGTCTTTGCTAAGACCACGCGGTTCAGGTTGCTGGGCCTTCAGGTGTTGGGTGTTCTTAAAGCCCGCGGCCCGCGCCACGAGGCTCATGAATTGCGCATGTCCGGGCACGGGCGCACCGTCCAAAGATTTTCGCAAGGTTTTGGTAAATGTAGATAAATCCGCAATATAGAGCGGCGTGAGGTCTTGAGCCATAACAGCATCCTTCAGACACGTGCGTCTCGGAACCGAGGTGGTGGTCGCCCTTGCCAACTGCACGAAAGTGAAAGTGCCGTTGTGTGTATCTCACAGGTTTAGCTTGGCCGAAAAGGCTGGCGACGCCTGGGTGAACTGCGGACCCAGCTTCAGACAATCAGAACTGCCCTTGTGCCTCAACAAAAAAGGCCGCGCGGACTGCACGGCCTTTCGAAGTGTTGTGATTTGGACTTACCGGTCTTCGATATCGGTATAGTCGCGCTCGGTTTCGCCGAGATACAGCTGGCGAGGGCGACCGATCTTGTTCTGTGGATCTGCGATCATTTCTTTCCACTGGCTGACCCAGCCCACGGTGCGGCTTAGCGCGAAAATCGGTGTGAACATCGAGGTTGGGAAGCCCATCGCCTCGAGGATAATGCCGGAATAGAAGTCCACATTCGGGAAGAGTTTCTTCTCTGCGAAATATGGATCCGCAAGAGCTGCTTGCTCCAGCTCTTTGGCAGTCGCGAGGATTGGGTTGTTTTCCACGCCCAGCAGGTCCAGCACTTCGTCGGCGGACTGTTTCATCACGGTCGCGCGTGGGTCGAAGTTTTTGTAAACGCGGTGGCCAAAGCCCATCAGACGGAACGGATCGTTCTTGTCTTTCGCGCGGGCAATGAACTCAGGGATACGATCCGGTGTGCCGATCTCTTTCAGCATTTCCAGACACGCCTGGTTCGCACCACCATGGGCAGGGCCCCAGAGGCATGCGATACCTGCCGCAATACAGGCAAAGGGGTTCGCGCCAGAGGAGGACGCCAGACGCACGGTCGAGGTCGATGCGTTCTGTTCGTGGTCCGCGTGCAGTGTAAAGATACGGTCCATCGCGCGGCTCAGGATCGGATCGACGTTATATTCCTCGGCAGGGACGGCAAAGCACATGTGCAGGAAGTTGGACGCGTAATCCAGATCATTGCGTGGATAGATGAACGGCTGGCCGATCGAATATTTATAAGCCCATGCCGCAATAGTTGGCATCTTTGCGATCAGACGATGGGACGCGATCTCGCGCTGGCGCGGGTCGGTGATGTCTGTGGAGTCGTGATAGAAGGCAGACATTGCACCTGCGACACCGGTCATGATCGCCATTGGGTGTGCGTCACGACGGAAGCCGCGGAAGAAGTTCACCATCTGCTCGTGCAGCATCGTATGGCGGGTGATGGTGCTTTCGAATTTCTCAAGCTCTGCCGCGGACGGCAGCTCACCGTAGAGCAGCAGATAGCAGACCTCTAGGTAATGGGATTTACCCGCCAGTTGGTCGATCGGGTAGCCACGGTGCAACAGCTCGCCTTTGCCGCCATCGATATAGGTGATGGTGGAATCACAGGAGGCTGTCGAGGTGAAACCTGGGTCATAGGTAAAGACGCCCGCTTGGCCATAAAGCTTACGGATATCAAGAACATCGGGTCCCGCAGTTGGCGAGAAGATCGGCAGGTCGTAGGACGCATCTCCAATAGTCAGCGTCGCGGATTTTGTGCTGTCGGTCATAATTTTCCCTTCCTCGGTGGGCTCCTGGGCGAAAGGCGCCCGGGGCTCTTTTACGTCAAAGCAAGGGTCGTTGCCCTTGCCCTAATCTGCTGCCGCGTCTTGCAACCGAGCGATGGATTCGTCCGGCCCCAACACGAGCATCATATCAAAAACACTTGGGGTCACCGCGCGTCCGGCCAAAGCCGCCCTTAGTGGGCCCGCCATCTTGCCGAATTTGATTTCCTTCGCCTCAGCAAAAGAACTGGTGACTGCCTCAAGTCCGTCTCGCGTCCAGCTAGCATTTTGCAGCTGCGGCGTCAATTCTTTCAGTATACCACGGGATACATCATCAAGATTTTTTGATGCCTTCTCGTCTGGCTGAAGAGGGCGTTGCGCCGTAATAAAGTGAGCCTTTTCAAGGAGTTCCGGGAATGTTTTGGCGCGTTCTTTCAAACAGTACATGCCCACCCGTAGTAATTCGGTTGTCGCTGCGTCAAAGGGTTGCACACCCATAACGTGTTGAAAATCAACCAATTCATGCAGCAGTGCGGCATCGTCGCTCGCGGCAATATGTTGACCGCAGATGTTTTCCAGCTTTTTGAAATCAAACCGCGCTGGCGATTTGCCAATCCCACCCAGATCAAACCACTCTTTGGCCTGTGCATCGGTAAAGAATTCGTCATCGCCGTGGCTCCAACCCAGCCGCGCCAGATAGTTGCGCATGCCGGCCGCCGGATAGCCCATCTTTTGGTACTCTTCCGCACCAGTCGCGCCGTGGCGTTTGGAGAGTTTCTTACCATCCGGACCAAAGATCAGCGGGATATGCGCGTAAGTCGGCAGATCCCAGCCCATGGCCTCATAGATCATCATCTGGCGCGCTGCGTTGTTGAGGTGATCGTCACCACGGATCACATGAGTCACGCCCATGTCGTGGTCATCCACAACGACTGCAAGCATATAAACCGGCGTGCCATCAGAGCGCAGCAGGATCATGTCATCCAACTGTGCATTGGCGATTTTCACATCACCCTGAACCTCATCACGGATCACCGTCGTGCCTTCCTGAGGCGCTTTGATCCGCACCACATATGGCGCATCGGGATGGCTTGATACCTCCGCATCCCGCCAAGGGCTGCGGTACAGCGTGGATTTGCCTTCCTCTTTGGCTTTGTCACGGAAGGCCTGAATTTCGTCCTGTGTCGCGAAACACTTGTAGGCCTTGCCCTCGGCCAAAAGTTGCAGTGCCACCTCGGCATGCCGATCGGCACGTTCAAACTGGCTGATCACATCACCATCGTGATCAAGGCCAAGCCAAGCCATGCCTTGCAGGATCGCATCCGTTGCCTCTGGGGTAGACCGCGCGCGATCTGTGTCCTCAATCCGCAACAGGAATTTACCGCCACGCCCGCGCGCATAAAGCCAGTTAAACAGCGCAGTGCGCGCGCCGCCGATATGCAAAAAGCCTGTCGGAGAGGGGGCGAAGCGGGTGACGACGTTGGACATAGGCGGTTTACCCTTCAGTAACCAAGAGTGGCATAGATTTTTCCGGGCCTGTCTATCGCTCAGAGGAGGGCAGAACAAGTGCTCCGGATTGCCCTGTTTTTGGAAAGAACGCTCAGGGGGCAAAGCGGGCATCTGTTTCATTGGTGTCCGGTGTTTTTGGCACTGGGGATCGGGCTCTATTTTTCGATCCGCTTTGAACCGGATCAGGCTTTGGTTCTTGGCCTCTTGGCGCTTGCGATACCGCTGTTGATCTGGGCGGCACTCGACCGAAGTGGATTCATGGCGATCCCGATAGCGCTGACGCTTGTTATCGCGGGTTTCGCCCTTGCCACATGGCGCGCCCATGAGGTCGCGGCGCCGCGATTAGATTTGCCTTACAACGGGCTTGTTGCCGGGCGGGTGATCGAGATTGATCGCTCGTCATCTGATGCGCTGCGTGTGACCTTGGATCAGGTTGCAATGTGGGATCTGGGCGCGCGTGCACCACCGGAACGGGTGCGCTTGTCGTTGCATGGCAAGGCCAAGGGGTTTCGGCCTTTGCCGTTGCAACGCATTGAAATGAGGGCACGATTGGCACCACCGTCTGGACCGGTGGAACCGGGGGGCTTTGATTTCCAAAGACACGCCTGGTTTCAAAGCCTTGGCGCGCTTGGCTACACACGTGCGCCGCCTCGTGAGATTGCGCTACCTCCTGACGGTGTGTCCGTTGCGAGCGTTCGATTTGCGCTGTCCGAGGGGATACGCAAACACCTGAGCGGCGACGTCGGCGCAGTTGCCGCGGCCATCACGACCGGCGATCGCAGCCACTTGCGCCAAGGCACAACCGAGCATCTGCGAACAACGAACCTCGCGCATCTTTTGGCGATATCAGGCCTGCATATGGGGCTTTTGGTTGGCGTCGTTTTCGCGGGGTTGCGATCCGCGATGGCCTTATGGCCCTATGTCGCCCTGCATGTTCAGGTCAAAAAATACGCAGCCGGCGGAGCTTTACTGGCCGCGGTAGCCTATTTGGCGTTGTCGGGCGCGAGTATTGCAACAGAACGGGCCTTCGTGATGGTGGCGGTCGCTTTGGTCGCTGTCATGCTCGACCGTCGTGCGATTTCAATGCGGTCAGTGGCCATTGCTGCATTGATCGTGCTGGTTTTACGCCCCGAAAGCCTCTTGTCGCCAGGATTTCATATGTCCTTTACCGCGACGACGGCCTTGGTCTGGGTCTTTGGGTTGCTTAGGTCTCAAGCTGGTTGGCCTGTGCCGGGGTGGCTCAAACCTGTCCTTGCGCTGTGTATAACGTCTTTCGTCGCCGGAGCCGCGACCACGCCTTTTGCAGGGGCCCATTTCAATGGCTATGCCGCCCATGGATTGCCCGCGAACCTGCTTGCGGTGCCGATTATGGGGGCTGTAGTGATGCCAGCGGCTGTGGTGGCTTTCTGTTTGGCGCCCTTGGGGCTTGAGGGGCTCGCCCTCACGGTCATGGGGTGGGGCTTGCAATGGATCCTTTGGGTGGCCGCGTTTTTCGCAAACTTAGACGGCGCGCGAAGGGCTGTCGTCGCGCCGCCCTCGGCCGTTTTGCCGGTGATCAGCTTGGGGGCCTTATTTGTAATGCTCTGGGCTGGGCGGCTGCGGGTGATTGGAATACTCCCATTGGCCGTTGGTGGGTGGCTGTGGATCATGGTCGAGCGACCAGATGTCTTAATCGATGAAAGTAGTGCTTTGGTCGGGGTGATGACAGAGTTTGGGCGCGCGGTGAGCAAGCCACGCGGGCAGGGTTTTGCCGCGCGGGTGTGGCTGGAAAACGATGGGGATGGGGCGGATCAGCTGGAGGCGTTTGAGCGACGCAAAGATGGGCAAAAAGACGCTGCGTTCGCGTATCTGGATGGCCATGCAATCTGGGTGAAGTCCGGGAAAGTAAAATTAGATCATAAGTTTACGTGTCGCTCTACGGATATCCTCGTTGCTTCCAAAGAGGTCGCAATCGATGTGCCCTGCCGCATCATCACCCCAAAAACAATGGCCAAAACCGGAGCTTTGGCCATCTATGTCCGAGGGGACAGTTTGGAATTCGGGTCAGTCGTAGAGACCCGCGGCAAACGCCTGTGGTCACCGCCCGCGCATGCTCAGTAGCTGCGAATGAGGCCGACCAGCTTGCCCTGAACGCGGACCTTATGATCGGGCAGAACGCGCGTTTCATAAGCCGGGTTCGCGGCCTCTAGCGCGATATTGCTACCTTGGCGTTTGTAGGTTTTCAGCGTGGCCTCTTCTTCTTCGATCAGAGCCACCACGATGTCGCCATCCTGGGCCACGGCCGAATCCTTGATGATCACCACATCGCCGTCATTGATGCCCGCATCGATCATCGAGTCGCCTTTGACCTCAAGGGCGAAATGCTTGCCGTTGGACGAGAGCATCGAGCCCGGCACCGCCACGTGATCATGCACATGGCTGATCGCTTCAATCGGCACACCAGCCGCGATTTTGCCCATGATCGGCAGTTCCATCGCCGCAAGACCTTGAGGCATTTCAGGCATCTTTGGTTCCGGCTTGCCGCCGTCAATCACCTGAGGCGTGAAGCCGGCGGGGGCCATATCATCGGGAAATTTCACAATCTCAATCGCACGGGCGCGGTGGGCGAGGCGACGGATGAAGCCGCGTTCTTCCAGGGCCGTAATCAGACGGTGGATGCCCGATTTAGACCGCAGATCCAGCGCGTCTTTCATTTCGTCAAAGCTCGGCGGCACGCCATCGCGTTGCAGCCGTTTGTGGATGAACTCCAGCAAGTCTCGTTGTTTCTTGGTCAGCATCTGCTCGCCTCCGAAAACCCTAAAGATTTGCGTTTGTTCTATCTGTGTTCACGTTTTGTGTCAACTGTTTTGGATTTGTTCCGGTTTTAGACGGTCAAATCGGGATATAATGCAGAGTGTCTCCGGCCTTGCGCGCTGGGTCTTTGACAGGACGGATCGCCAGGGCGTTGGCGTCTGAAAGCACCGTCAAAAGCGCGCTGTCCTGGCGGTCAAAGACGGTCAATGCGCCATTTTCAATACGTGCCCGCATGTAGTGCTCGCGGATCCCATTGGCCGAGATATCATGCGCAAGAGGGGCCGTCAGCGTGGGCTGAGCGGCCGCGCCAAGCCCAAGCATCGCGCGGATCACAGGGGCGACAAAGACCGTGCCACAGACCATAGCGGACACGGGGTTCCCAGGCAGACCGATCATCATAGACCCCGAGGCCAAGCGCCCCGCCATCAGGGGCTTTCCGGGCCGCATGGCGATTTTGTAGAAGCTGCGCTCCATACCCAGATCGCCCGCGACTTTGCCCACGAGGTCATGGTCTCCGACAGAGGCCCCGCCGATTGTGATGACCAGATCTACGTCGTCACAATGGGAAAAGGCCGCGCGCAGGCTCGCCTCGGTGTCACGCGCAATCGGCAAAAGCCGCGCTTCGCAGCCCATGTCACGCAGCATGGCCTGAAGGCCGAAGGAATTGGAGGCGATGATTTGATCTGGGCCGGGGGTGTCTCCGGGCATGACCAGCTCGTCTCCGGTGGACATGATCGCGACGCGCGGGCGGCGGGTCACAGAGACCTCGGCGATATTCATCGCGGCCATCAAAGCGATGTCTGTGGGGTGCAAAAGGCGTGGCGCGTCAATGGTTTGACCGTCCTTAAAGTCGCTACCTTTGGCGCGCACATAGGGCGCTTGATCGAGGTCTTCCCCAAGAGTGATGATGTCCCTGTCGCGCGTCACATCCTCTTGGATGACAATGCGATCCGCGCCTTCGGGCACAGGCGCACCGGTAAAGATCCGCACGGCTTGGCCGGTTTCAACCTTGCCATAAAAACCATGGCCCGCCGCAGATTCCCCGATCACATGGAATGTCGCGCCCTCAGATACCTCGGCGTTCTTTACCGCATATCCGTCCATAGCCGAGGATGAAAACGGTGGCTGATCCCGTCGCGCAGCCACAGGCGCCGCCAGCACGCGGCCATTGGCCTGCGCCAAAGGCACAGTCTCGGCCTCAAGCGGCTTGGCCAGCGCGAAGAGATGCGCGAGCGCCTCGGGGACCGTGATCATTCGGCTTGATAGCGGCCGGATTTGCCGCCGTCCTTGAGGATCACGCGAATGCCGCCGATCTCCATTGCCTTGTCGACCGCTTTGACCATGTCATAGACGGTGAGCGCTGCGACGTTGACGGCGGTCAGCGCCTCCATCTCGACACCGGTCTGGCCGGTGGTCTTGACGGTTGCCTCGATGCGCACGCCGGGCAGGGCCTCATCCAGTTTCAGATCAACGGACACTTTGGTGATGGGCAGGGGATGACACAGCGGGATCAACGTGGCGCATTGCTTGGCGCCCATGATACCGGCGAGCTGCGCGACGGCCAACACATCGCCCTTCTTGGCGCGACCTTCTGAAATGATATCAAAGCTTTGACGGGCCATTTTGACATGTCCCTCAGCCGTCGCGATGCGCGAGGTGACGTCTTTTTCGCTGACGTCGACCATATGGGCCTCGCCCTTGGCGTCAAAATGGCTGAGCTTTGGATCAGACATGGGTCAGGCTCCGGCGGGGGCTGGGTTGGCGAGCAGTTTTTGGGTTGCGGCCGTCACATCGTCCTGACGCATGAGGCTCTCACCGATCAGGAAGGTGCGGGCGTTGACCTTGGACATCTCCGCGAGGTCTTCGGGGGTGAACAAACCGCTTTCGCAGACCACCAGCCGATCCTTCGGAACACGTGGGGCTAGGGTGCGCGTGGTATCAAGCGTGGTCTCAAATGTCTTGAGGTTGCGGTTGTTGATACCCAACAGCGGGGATTTCAGCGCCATCGCGCGGTCGAGTTCCTCGCCATCGTGGACTTCGATCAGAACATCCATCTTCCATTCAAAGGCGGCGGCCTCAAGCTCTGCGGCCTGTGCATCGCTGACCGAGGCCATGATGATCAGGATACAATCGGCCCCCAAGGCGCGCGCCTCGGCAACCTGATAGGTGTCATACATGAAATCCTTGCGCAACGCGGGCAGGTCGGTGGCGTCGCGCGCCATGGTCAAGAACTCTTTCGCACCCTGAAAGGACGGCGTGTCGGTCAGGACAGACAGGCAGGTCGCGCCGCCCGCCTCATAGGCTTCGGCGATGTCCTCAGGATCAAAATCCGCGCGGATCAAGCCTTTGGACGGGCTGGCCTTTTTGACCTCGGCAATCAGGCCGTAGCCTTGGCGGGATGCTTTAAACAGAGCGCGCTCAAATCCGCGCACGGGGCTTGCGGCACGCGCAGATTCCTCGACATCGGCCAGAGATTTCGCCTTTTTGTCGGCGGCGACCTCTTCGAGCTTATAGGCCTTGATTTTATCCAGAACAGTGTCGGTCATGCGTGCGTCCAGTTGATCTCTTGTTCACCTTGGTTCCTAAGCCAGTCGTTGATCCGTGAAAAGGGCTTTGAGCCAAAGAACCCACGGCGGGCGGACAAAGGAGAGGGGTGGGCGGTCTCTATCATCAGATGATCGCCCGGGTGAATGTGTTTTGCGAGGGCCTGCGCCTGTTTGCCCCAAAGGACAAAGGCGGTTGGTTTTGGGGAAACTTCGGAGAGGACTTCATGGGCCAGTTGCTGCCAGCCGAGGTCTTTGTGGCCGTTAGCCTCGCCTGCGGGGACGGAGAGTACTGTGTTCAGCAAAAGCACGCCTTGCGCGGCCCAGGGGCGCAGGTCTCCGGTTTGCGGGGCCTGGCCGAGGTCGTCGACCATCTCTTTGTAGATATTGTTGAGGCTACGGGGCAGGGGGTGGACGTCGGGTTCAACCGAGAACGACAGCCCATGCGCGTGGCCGGGCGTCGGGTATGGGTCTTGACCAAGGATCACCACGCGCACTGCATCCGGTGCGCAAGCCTCAAGAGCCGCGAAACGCTGACGTGCGGGCGGCAGGATATCGCGAGGATCCGCCGCGATCTTCGCGTCAATAGATTGAAAACGCTCAGAAAAGAACGGCAGATGCGCCCACGTCTTGGGGATCGAAGAGGAACCGGAGGGCCCGACTGAGACGCCCATCAGGCGGCCTCGGATGTGATCCGCGCTAGGGCTTCAACCTTGGACTTCGCAGCACCGCTGTCGATGCTTTCTCGCGCCTTGGCGACGCCTTCTTTCAGATCACTGACCGCATCAGCCACCAGCAAAGCAGAGGCCGCATTCAGAAGAACCGCATCCCGATACGCGCTCGCCTCACCCGCCAAAAGCGCGCGGAAGGCGGTGGCGTTTTCTTCGGGCGTGCCGCCGACGATGGAGTCAAAGGGATGCACCGGCAGGCCCGCTTCTTCGGGGTGGAGTTCGAAGTCCTTCACCGAGCCGTCCGCCTCAAGGGCTGAAACCCAGCTTGTGCCTGTGATGGTCAGCTCATCCGTGCCGTCTGAGCCATGCACAAGCCAGGCTTTCTCACTGCCCAAACGACCCAGAGTTTCTGCCATTGGGCGGATCAGATCCTTGATGAAAGCTCCTGTCAATTGGCGTTTCGCGCCCGCGGGATTGGTCAGAGGGCCGAGGATATTAAAGATTGTTCGCGTGCCCAACTCTGTCCGCGTTGGCATCACATGCGCAATCGCCGGATGATGCATCGGGGCCATCATAAAACCGATACCGGCCTCATTCAGCGCCTTCTCAACAACCTCAGGGCCGACCATCACATTGATGCCCATCTGGCCCTGCAAATCAGAAGTCCCTGATTTCGAGGTCAAATTCCGGTTGCCATGTTTCGCAACAGGAACGCCAGCACCCGCAACAACAAAGGCTGTTGCGGTTGATATATTTAGCGTGTGTTTGCCGTCTCCGCCCGTGCCAACGATGTCCATCGCGCCAGCAGGAGCTTTCACAGCCTTGCATTTCGCACGCATAACCGCAGCCGCGGCGGCGTATTCGTCCACCGTTTCTCCACGCGTGCGCAGCGCCATCAGAAGGCCGCCAATCTGGCTGGGTGTGGCTTCACCGTTGAACAGAACTTCAAACGCAGTTTCCGCCTGCTCTTGGGTCAAAGGCCCATTTGCGGCGGCGTTGATCAGAGGTTTTAGCGCGTCGCTCATGCCGGCACCTTCATCATGTCGAGGAAATTCTTCAACAGCGCGTGGCCGTGTTCCGAGGCAATGGATTCCGGGTGGAATTGCACGCCTTGAATTGGCAGCTCGCGATGCTGCAGACCCATGATCGTGCCGTCCTCAAGTTCCGCTGTGATTTCAAGGCTGTCGGGCAGGGTTTCCCGTTCAACGACCAGCGAATGGTACCGCGTCGCGTCAAAGGGCGTGGGCAGCCCTGCAAACACACCTTTGCCCGTGTGATGCATCTTACCCATCTTGCCATGCACGATCTCGTGACAGCGCACGACATTTCCGCCAAAGGCCTGACCGATGGACTGATGGCCCAGACACACGCCCATCAATGGCGTACCGGTTTCTGCCGCAGCCTCAACCAAAGACAGGCAGATGCCGGCTTCGTTCGGCGTGCAAGGCCCAGGGGACAAGAGAATCCCCGCAGGATTCATCGCCATCGCTTCTTGCGTATTGATCGCATCGTTCCGCCATACTTGTACGTCGGCGCCAAGTTCGCCCAAATAGTGTACAAGATTGTAGGTAAAACTGTCGTAGTTATCGATCAAAAGCAGCATGATACGGCCCGGTTACAAAGTTTCTTAAGATCGGGGTAGGAAGATCCCGCCCGGTCGCGGTATACATGGTCAGGCTTGACCTCTAGGGTCAAGGGGCGGGGCAGCTGCTTATCCAAAAAAAGGGCCCAGGGGCCAAAAAACAGAGGCACAAAGGACGTAAGCGCATGATACGCGGGATTTTGGTCGGATTTCTGGGTGGCGGGGCCCTTGGTCTTGTCTTTGCGGGCGTGGTTTCGCTCGTGTCGCCTTTGCCTGCGCGGATTGAACTGGAAAGCGAGGCCACGCAGGCTGTGTCCGAGCCCCTTGCCAGCGTGCAACCGGGTCTTGCCACGCCCTCAGAGGCGGATGCGCCTCTTGCAACCGATACAGTTGCGGCAGCACCTGCTCAGTCGGATGGCGAAGGTGTGCCGGAAGCAGACCGTGCCTCAGCGCCCCGACCAACGCCTTCGGATGTTGTTGTCGTGGATGGCGATCCGATCGTAGACGAGGCCTCTGCGGTTGCTGTGACTGCCCTGGAACCCGTCTTCCCGACACCGCAAGCCAATGCCATTCAAACGCCCGAAGCCGAGAGCGATACACCAGAAATCACGTTGAGGCCGGTGCAGCGCCCTCAGGTCGCAACCACGGAGACGGCGACCCTGGCCGCCCCCTCAGTTTCTGAATCGCCGAGTGCGCCGACCACGATCAACGTTCCCATCGAGACCACGCGTGCAGATCCCACGCCCACAGATCTTGGCGTTCCTGCGTCACGAGGCTCTGAACAAGAGGACGTTCAGACGTCCCTTTTGCAACCTGCCACAGATCTCGACGAAGCCTTTCCGCAGCTGACGTCGACCCGTTTGCCCACTGTTGGGTCATCGCAGGTTGCGGCGGACGCGGCGGGGGTAGGCGACTCAAGCCCGCTCGTGCAATTCGCTGCAAAGTTTGAACGTATCAACTCGCGGCCAATCCTGTCGGTCGTTCTGATTGACGAAGGCAAAAGCGATCTGGATCTGAGCATCCTGCGCGAGTTTCCGTTTCCTCTGAGCATTGCTGTGAACCCGGCGGCCTCTAATGCGGTGGAACGCGCGCGCATGTTCCGCTCTATGGGGCTTGAGGTGCTTGCGGTTTTGGATCTGCCAGAGGGTGCAAAGCCCGAAGATGTCGAGGTCAATCTTGCCACGGGTCTGGTGAATCTGCCGGAGAGTGTTGCCATTCTTGAGGGCGCAGCGACTGGTCTGCAGGAAAGCCGTGAAGTTTCAGATCAGGTGATTTCCTTTGTCAGAGCTTCCGGCCATGGCTTGGTGATGCGGCCCAAGGGGCTTAATACGGCTCAGAAGATGGCTGCGCGCGATGGGGTGCCGTCAGTGACGGTCTTTCGCGATATCGACAGCAAGGGGCAGACCGAGGTCGTGATGCGCCGCTTCCTCGATCAGGCGGCGTTTAAGGCGCGCCAAGAAGATGGTGTCTTGATGTTGGGCCACTTGCGCCAGGATACGCTGGCGGCGCTGGCGGTTTGGACCTTGGCGGATCGGGCTTCGACGGTTGCTTTGGCACCGGCGTCGACCCTGTTGCGCGCGCAGACCGAAGGATAAGGCGGAAACTTTGAAAGTTTCCGTCGTCGATTTCTTTAAAAGAAATCGAGTCTATGCGTTGCCTGAACCGTCAAACCGTCCAGCATCCGCGGCTGCCCGCCGGATCGCGTTGGATTTGTGAACGGTTTCCATAAACTCGGCTTCTGGATCGCTGTCATAGACCACGCCGCCACCGGCCTGAATATAGAGCTTTTGGTCTTTCACAATCGCAGTCCGCAGCGCGATACACATGTCCATATCGCCGCCTGCACTGAAATAGCCAACGCCACCGCCATAGATGCCACGTTTTTCCGGTTCTAGCTCGTCGATGATCTCCATCGCGCGCACCTTCGGGGCGCCTGACACGGTGCCCGCTGGCATGCCCGCGAAGAACGCGCTTAGCGCATCTTGGTCTTCATGCAGCTCACCAACCACGTTCGAGACAATATGCATAACGTGAGAATAGCGCTCGATGATGAATTCTTCGGTCGGCTTTACCGTGCCGATCTTGGCCACGCGCCCGACGTCGTTGCGGCCCAGATCAAGCAGCATCAGGTGTTCGGCCAGCTCTTTCTTATCCGCCAAAAGGTCCGCCTCATTGGCGCGATCTTCTTCGGGCGTCGCACCGCGAGGGCGGGTGCCAGCAATCGGGCGAATGGTCACCTCATTGCCAAAGACCCGCACAAGGATCTCGGGGCTCGCTCCGACGACCTGATAGGGGCCGAAGTTGAAATAGAACATGAAGGGGCTGGGGTTCGTGCGGCGCAGACTGCGATACAGGGAAAACGGCGCCTGCGGGAAATCATGCGTCCAGCGTTGTGCGGGCACGACCTGAAAGATATCGCCCGCTTTGATATAGTCCTTGGCCTTCTCGACCGCGGCCATATAGCCCTCTTTGGTGAAGTTGCTGACCGGCTCGCCGACAGTCGCCTCAGAGCCCAGATCACGGCTGGCCTGAGGCATGGCGCGTTCCAGATCGCGCATGGCGTCCATCACGCGTTCTGCAGCCTGCGCATAGGCCGCTTTCGCGGTGACGCCTTCAGAGACCCACGCCGGAGACACCACGGTGACCTCGCCCTTCACGCCATCCAGAACAGCCACCACAGAGGGGCGCATCATGCAGGCGTCGGGCAAGCCAAGTGGGTCAGGATTGATATTGGGCAGATGCTCGACCAGACGGATCATGTCATAGCCCAGATAGCCAAAAAGGCCAGCAGAGGCCTGTGGCAGATCATCCGGTAGGTCGATTTTGCTCTCGGCAATCAGATCGCGCAGATTGGCCAGCGGGTCGCCCGCCTGATCCTCAAAGGCCTCGCCGTCAAAGCGCGCCTGACGGTTCAGGCGGCTTGTGGTGCCGTGACATTTCCAGATCAGATCCGGCTTCATGCCAATGATGGAATAGCGCCCGCGGACCTCTCCGCCGGTGACAGATTCCAGCATGAACGCATCTTTCTGCGCGCCGGTCAGTTTCAACATCAGCGACACAGGCGTGTCCAGATCTGCCGCCAGACGCGCATAGACGATCTGGTTTTGACCCGCCTCATAGCCTTTGGCGAAGTCGTCGAAAGTCGTGATCAGTGCCAAGAGGTGGCCCTTACCTTATTGCAATTGGCTGTGAACAGCGTTCACCGCGTTTTGGTCGATTTGAACATCCGCATTCAGACGGATTTGCGTGCTGTAGGCGTTCAGGATTTCCTGCGCGAACGTCTGATTAACTTGCGCCGTCAGAATGCCGCGCAGGCTGTCTGCCTCGCCCTCTGCCAGATCGGCAGGGTTGATGGCGTCGAGTTCCACTACAGCGACGCTCTGGCCACCCGCGACGGTCGCAACGCCGCCGAGGTCCATGCCAAAGACGGTTTCAACCAGCGTTGCGGGTACGTCTGGAATGAAATCGCCACGGGCGATATCGGTTTCCTGCAGCACAGTCACGCCAAGAGAGATGATGTCGGCACCCGCGGCCATCTGAGACACATAATCGGTTGCCAAGGACTGCAGCGCATCGCCAACGGCCTGCGCGCGCCATGCGGCTTCAACATCGGCTTGCGCGTCTACAAATGGGGTCGGAGAGGCCTCGGTTTCACCATCCAGACGGATCGCAAAGATGCCGCCGTCTGCAAGGTTTTCAATCGCCGGAAAGTCGCTTTCGGTGACTTGGGTCGCCTGTGCGCGGAATTCCTCGTAACCTGCGATACCGTCCGAAAGGCCTGCGTGCCAGTTGATCGTGGAAACCTGCATTTCGGTTTCCGTCGCCAGTTCTTCGATAGTCGCGCCACCAGCGAGAAGGTCGTCGATGTCGTTGATTTGCGCGTCGATCACACGGCGGGCGCGGTCGCCTGCCAGCTCTGCGCGCAGCTCGGCTTGTGCGTCCTCAAAAGAGGTAGATCGCGCGTTCAGGATACCGTTGATGCGGTAGATGGCTGGGCCAAGATCCGTGTCCACAGGACCAACGGTTTGACCAGACGCCGCGCCGAAAACAACATCGCCTGCAGCGCCAAGGCTTTCTTGGGTGACATCGCCCAGATCCACATCCGCGAGGCTTAGCCCACGGGCCTCAACGGTGGCCTCAAAGCTCTCGGTGCCTGCCGCGATGGCGTCGATGGCCGCTTGGGCTTCCTCGGTGGATCCCATGACCAGACGCTCGACCAAGCGGCGTTCAGGCTGGTTATACTCAGCAGACCGTTCGTCATAGAGCGCGCGCACGGCGGTTTCATCGACTTCGACCGTGTCGAGGATCATGTCAGGCGTCAGCCAGGCATAGGTGATGTCGCGGGTGGCGGGACGCAGGAATTGATCTGTGTTGGCGTCGTAATAGGCCTGCAGGGCGGCCTCATCCGGTGCGGCAACGGGCTCTGGCAGATTGGCTTCGGTCAGAACGGCCATGGTGAAATCGCGGGTTTCACCGAGATAGCTGAGGATGGTGTCGGCATAGGTTGCCGGCATCTGCACGCCTGCCGTCACTGCGGTTTGCAGAAGGGTCGTTGCTGCCCCTTCGCGCAGGCTCTGTTCGAATTCACCTTCGTTAAGACCGGCACTGTCGAGCGTGAAGGCATAAGCTTCACGGTCAAAGTTTCCGTCCAGACCCTGAAAGGCCGGGATGCTGAGCAATTCGTCCCGCACATTTTCGTCGCCAATCGACAGGCCCAAACGTTCTGCTTCTGCATCCAGAGCACGTTGCGTCACAAGGCGGCCCAGCACCTGCTGGTTCAGACCAAAAAGCTGCGCCTGCTGAAAGGTGATCTGCTGGCCGGTTTGCTGGGACAGGTTGGTGAGCTCCTGCTGGACAGCGCGCGAATAGGTGGTCACGGCGATCGGCTTGCCGTCCACGGTACCGACGTTGTTGATCGTGCCGCCGAGGTTGGTGATGCCAAAGCCGCCAAGGCTGAGGATCAAAAGCCCCATCAGAACCCAGACAAGCTTGTTTGAGATCGAAGATTTCTGAGACATGCGGCCCCCTTATTGGCGCGGTTTTTCTATGCTTCGCAGATGTCTACGACGCCCTTCGGGCAGGGGCAAGGGGGCAGGGCGGTTTCGGTGCTAAAGCCTGTGCTATCCGGCCGAAAGCGTGCTCATGCGGTCAAACAAGACTTTGATATCGGGACGCGCCACATTGGCGAAGGCGATGCGCATTTGCTGCCCGCCCGAAGGATCGCTGTCTGGCATGAACATCGTGCCGGGCAGGGCGAGGACGTGGATATCTTTGACCATCTTCTGCGCAAGCTGGTCTGATCGCATGTCAAACGGGTGTTTCACATAGGCGAAATAGGCGCCGACACCCATGAGTTCCCATCCTGCGTTTGCGATCTTGGGGAAATAATCTTCGATGGCGGCGCGGCGGTCGAGAATTTCAAGCCGTTCGCCCGCGACCCAATCGCCAAGATTTTGCATGCCCCAAAGGGCTGCGTGCTGGCCCAATTGGTTGGGGCAGATCGCGACCGTGTCGAGGAATTTCTCGGCCTCTGCCAAGAGCGCCTCTGAACTCAGCATCGCGCCAACACGGTGGCCTGTCAGGCGGTAGGCTTTGGAAAAGGAATAGAGCTGGATCAGCGTTTGATCCCAGTCGGGATCTTGGAACAGCTCATGCGGCGCTCCGGTGCGGGAATCAAAGTCTCGGTAGGTCTCATCCACGATCAGTTTCAGCCCATGGGCCTTCGCGAGTTCAAAGAAGGCGCGCACCAGTTCGGGTGGGTATTCCACACCGCCGGGATTGTTGGGTGTGACCAAAGCAATGGCGCGGGTTTTGTCCGTGATCAGCGCTTTCGCGTGCTCTGGGTCTGGTAAAAGCGCGCCGTCGGTCGCGAGGGGAACGCTATTGATGCCCAACATATCCAACCACATTTTATGGTTGAAATACCATGGGGTTGGCAGGATCACCTCATCTGCTTCAGAGCAGATCGCCGTGATCGCGGCGGCAAAGGCCTGGTTGCAGCCGGAGGTGATGGCGGCTTGCGTGTCGCGGATCGTTCCTTGGTAAGCAGCGCTCCATTGCGTGGCGACTTCGTGGCGCAGCTCAGGCAGGCCCAGAACAGGGCCATAGAGATGTGCGTCTGGCACGTTTATTGCTGTTTCCGCGAGGAACTCTCGAAGCGGCAATGGCGGCGGATCGACCGGGGCCGCTTGGCTGACGTTGAGGAGCGGGCGCTCTTCGCTAAAGGTAACGCCTTCCAGCCAGCGGCGCGCCTCCATAACGGGCGGGGCGAAGGTGGCTTTGGTGCGTGTAATGAGCCCGCTCATCGCTGATCAATCCGCGCCGCGGTAGGGCTGGACGTATTGCAGCGCCATATCCCAGGGGAAGAAGATCCATGTGTCTTGCGAGACGCCTGTGATGAAGGTGTCGACCTGCGGCTCGCCCTGTGGTTTGGCGTAAACGGTCGCGAAATGCGCCTTGGGGTAAGTTTCGCGCACCAGTTCCAGTGTTTTGCCGGAGTCCACCAGGTCGTCGATGATCAGAATGCCTTCGCCATCGCCCATGAGATCAGCATCAGGCGCTTTCAGCACCTCAGCCTCGCGGCGCTGATCAGCTTTGCCGCCGCCCGAATGGTAGGATTTCACAGAGATCGTATCGACCACGCGCACGTCGAGTTCGCGTGCCACGATCATCGCAGGGGCCATGCCGCCACGGGTGATCGCCACAATCGCGCGCCAGGCGCCGTCATCCGGGCCTTTGCCATCCAAACGCCAGGCCAAAGCGCGAGAATCGCGGTGGATCTGGTCCCAGCTGATGTGAAAGCCTTTTTCGTGTGGCAGACGATCGTTCATGTGAAGCCTCTTAGATATCCCCTTGGGCCATGTGGCCGTTTGATCTGTGTTAGCGGCTTGGCTCGGAAATTACAATTTGCCCGTTTGGTTAATTTTAGCGGCTATCTGTCCAGCAAGAGCCTGACGCCCAAAGCGCCCATCACACCGGCTGCAACCCGGTCCATGACCGTCTTGGCGCGCAAGTAGCTGTCGCGTGCGGCGGGGGTTGAGAGGAGGAGGGCGAAGCCTGCATAGCAAATGATCTCGACGATCAGGTGGTTTAGGACCACGAAGGCTTTGTCAGCCAGCGTGATGTCTTGGGGAAAGATCACCAGCAGGACCGCTGAGGCAAAAAGCACGGATTTGGGATTTGCGAGGTTCACTGACAGCCCAGATAGGAAGGATTTACCTTGCCTGGCCGCCACGCCCTCTGGGTTCAAGGGCTTGCGGGCATTGCGCCAGGTTTGCACCGCGATCCAGATCAAATAGAGCGCACCTGCGATTTTTAGGGTCAGGTAGGCCCATGGAAAGAGGGTGAAGATCCCATCGAGACCCAAAAGCGCCAGTGCTGTCCATGTGGCCGCCATGACGGCTAGGCCAAGCCCGACAGTGAATCCCTGACGAAACCCGCCAGAGAGGCTCGCCCGGATCGACATGAGCATGGCAGGGCCGGGGCTGAGGATGGCGGCCAAAAGCGTGGCGTTAAAGGCGATGATATGGGTGAATTCCATAGGTGCTCCGAAACAACGCGATTTCTTTGAAAGAAATCGATATCGGAAACTTTAAAAGTTTCCGTTTAAAAGAAAAGGCCCGAGAGGGGTCTCTCGGGCCTGAAAATTTCGGACGTGGTGGCGCTTACTTACGGCCAGTCACCGCGTCGATGTCTGGCGCGTCGACAGCCTTCATACCAACCACGTGATAGCCTGCATCCACATGCAGGTTCTCGCCGGTGACGCCAGAGCCCAGATCGCTCAGCAGATAGAGCGCGGAATTGCCCACATCTTCAATCGTCACATTGCGACGCAGCGGCGAGTTCAGCTCGTTCCATTTCAGAATATAGCGGAAGTCGCCAATGCCAGACGCGGCCAGTGTTTTGATCGGACCCGCAGAGATCGCATTGACGCGAATTCCGTCTTTGCCCAGGTCCTCGGCCAGATATTTCACCGAGGCCTCAAGCGCTGCTTTCGCAACACCCATGACGTTATAATGCGGCATCACCTGCTCTGCACCGTAGTAAGTCAGGGTCAGGGCAGAGCCACCATCCGTCATCAGCTTCTCTGCGCGCTGCATCACGGAGGTAAAGCTGTAGCAGCTGATATCCATGGTCATCAGGAAGTTGTCGCGGCTTGTGTCGACATAACGCCCGCGCAACTCGTTCTTGTCGGAAAAGCCGATGGCGTGGACCAGAAAGTCAATCTTACCCCATTTCGCTTCGATCTCGGAGAAAGCCGCATCCACAGAAGCGGGGTCGGACACATCACAATCAATCAGCGTGTCGACATTCAGTTGCTCGGCCAAAGGCGCCACGCGTTTCTTGAACGCTTCGCCCATATAAGAGAACGCCATCTCGGCGCCTGCATCTGCCAGAGCTTTGGCAATACCCCAGGCAATGGATTTGTCATTGGCCAGGCCCATGATCAAACCGCGCTTGCCTGCCATCAGATTATTTGACATTCGGACTACTCCGTCCCTAATTCGCTTTTATATGATCCTTTAGGCGATCAGCCAGCCTGCTTCAAGGGCAGGGAGTTGCACATGCGCCGTAAAACCCGACGCTAGGTCAAGGAGCCACCGAAATGAGTGACCGCACAGGTATTTTTGCCGGAGACAACCCGTTTGATCTGGCGCGCCAATGGCTGTCTGAGGCCGAAGCAAGCGAGGTGAATGATCCCAATGCCATCGCCCTGTCGACGGTTGATGCAAGCGGTATGCCCAACGCGCGTATGGTTTTGCTGAAAGACATCGAAGACGCGGCCTTTGTGTTTTATACCAACTACGGGTCAGCAAAGGCGCAAGAGCTGGACAGCGCCGAGAAGGCCGCCTTCGTGATGCATTGGAAATCCCTGCGTCGGCAAATCCGCGTACGTGGATATGTCACCAAGGAATCCGGGCCACAGGCGGATGACTATTTCGCGTCCCGTTCTCTCAAAAGTCGGATCGGAGCCTGGGCCAGCAAACAATCTCAGCCGCTGGGTTCGCGGGCCGAGCTGCTCGCGGAATCCGCGAAATTGTCCTTGAAATTAGGGACAAACCCCAAGCGCCCCGAATTCTGGGGCGGTTATCGCATCACACCGATTGAAATTGAATTCTGGGCGGATGGCGCGTTTCGATTGCATGATCGCTTCCGTTGGACTCGGGAAGATCCAGACTCTCCTTGGAGCGTTGCCCGGTTGAACCCGTAATTTATGCGCTTGTGGAAATTCTTTCCACGATTGCTTAAATCATACTTGATAGGTCTGACATTTAGCGTCATTGTATCACCGGCTCATGGGGGTGAGCTTGGAAAAACTATAGGGCTGATGTCATGCAAGATTCTGCCGCCCGTCGCGTTACGGGGCAGGTAAAATGGTTCGATCCGGTAAAAGGATTCGGATTCGTCGTCGCGGATGAGGGCGGGCCGGATATTCTCTTGCACGCAAACGTTCTCCGAAATTTCGGGCAAAGTTCGATTGCTGAATCCGCCACTGTAGAGTTGGTTTTGCAAGAAACCGCGCGCGGTGTGCAGGCGACAGAGATCGTATCGATCACACCCCCAGCAGCTGCGCCTGCCAATACTTTGGCAGATTTCGAAGAGCTGTCTGATGAAGACATTGAAAAACACCCTTTGACACCCGCGCGAGTCAAATGGTTCGACAAAAGCAAGGGCTTTGGATTTGCCAATATCTTTGGCAATTCCGACGACGTCTTTGTGCATGTCGAAGTGCTGCGCCGCTCCGGTCTAAGCGAATTGCAACCGGGCGAAGCGCTTGCCATCCGTGTGATGGATGGTCAGCGCGGCAAAATGGCCATGCAGATCTGCGCATGGGAAGCGGTTCTGAAATAGGCCATGCCTGTTCGCCGGATCTCTCTTTTTGGCGGCTTTGTTCTCTCAATGGGGCTTTTTAGCGCGGTTTCGGCCGCAACCGATTGTCGTGTCGACACGGTCCAATTGCGCGGAGACTGGGGCGAGGTTCGCTTTAACGTCGAAGTGGCGGACGACGCGATCGAGCGCCAGCGGGGATTGATGCATCGCCTCGAGATGCCCATGAGTGCGGGCATGCTCTTTGTGTATCACCAGACGCGGGTTGTGTCTTTCTGGATGAAGAACACGCTGATCCCTCTTGATATGATCTTTCTGGACGAGACAGGCCGCGTGGTCAAAATCCACGAACGGGCGATTCCGCGCGATCTGAGCTCGATCTCAAGCGATGTGCCTTCGCGCTATGTTTTGGAAATCAATGGAGGCCTGGCGCGCGCAATCGGAATTACGGTTGGCTCAGAGCTGCGCCATCCTTCGGTTCTGCAGCATCTTGCGGTTTGGCCCTGTCGCGATAGCGAATGAAAATCAAAGCCGCACAAAAAAATCGTACTGAAATGCAGTTTTTCGCTTTTCATTCCCGAGAGCTACATTTAAAGACCACTCCACGGTCCGGGGCGTAGCGCAGTCTGGTAGCGCACCTGTTTTGGGTACAGGGGGTCGTGAGTTCGAATCTCGCCGCCCCGACCATTTCTCTCTCAGAGACAACGTTAAAAGCGCGGTTAATTTAACCGCGATTTTGACCTGTTTCGGGGGGCTGCTTTTTGGGCAAGCGCTCCTCAACGTATGAGATTTCCGTTCGCGCAAGGGTTGAATCTCGCGGTCTCGAAGAAATATCGCACATCTTGTGTTAATCACACGTTAACCCCTAGATATTGTGTTTTTTGTGCGTTGCTTTGGGGATATCTGCAATTTTTGTTATTTTTTAAGGGCTTCGGCGATGCGCTTGAATTGTGAGTTATCCACAGCCTGTCTTTACCCCGCAACAGAATCTAGCACACCGCCCAGAATCGGAATTTGGTCAACACAATTTTTGGCGTTTTTAATCAAATAAAAGCGTTGACCCCATAGGGCTCCATACGCCAGATTGTGTGGGCGGATAAGGCGGACACTAGATATTGTGCACTCGGGGCCGCGGTAGACATAACATGATCAAGACTGGGCAGAAGCCCGGCATCGCTCGGCTAAGGCTTTGAGCGGACAGGGACGTTGTGACTTCGAGAAGACCCCGACACATATAGGTTTGCATCCGCTTTTGAGATTGGGCAGCAGGATCGGGACTAAGGGGCGACGATGCAAATTCAAAGACGGTTCACCACAGCAGGACAAGACGCATATGCGGATCTGGAGTTTTTAACCACCACATCCGAGATCCGAAATCCGGACGGATCCATCGTCTTCAAACTGGATGATGTCGAAGTGCCAACCAGCTGGAGCCAAGTGGCCTCCGACGTGATTGCGCAGAAATACTTCCGCAAAGCGGGTGTGCCGTCGAAGCTTAAAAAGGTCAAAGAAAAGGACGTTCCAGAATTTCTGTGGCGCTCTGTTCCGGCAGAGGGTGCCGAAATGGGCGGCGAGACGTCCTCTAAGCAGGTATTCGACCGTCTGGCAGGCGCCTGGGCCTATTGGGGTTGGAAGGGTGGCTATTTCACCACCGAAGAAGACGCACGCGCCTATTTTGATGAGATGCGCCACATGCTGGCGACACAGCGCGCTGCGCCGAACTCTCCGCAGTGGTTTAACACCGGTCTGCATTGGGCCTATGGCATCGACGGTCCTGCACAGGGTCACCACTATGTGGACTACAAGACGGGCAAGCTGACCAAGTCCAAGTCCTCCTACGAGCATCCACAGCCGCATGCGTGTTTTATCCAGTCTGTGTCTGACGATCTGGTAAATGACGGCGGCATCATGGACCTCTGGGTCCGCGAAGCGCGTCTGTTCAAATATGGCTCCGGCACCGGCACCAACTTCTCTGGCCTGCGTGGCGAGGGTGAGGCACTGTCCGGGGGTGGTAAGTCCTCGGGCCTGATGGGCTTCCTGAAGATCGGTGACCGTGCAGCGGGCGCGATCAAATCGGGTGGTACGACCCGTCGCGCGGCCAAGATGGTGATCTGTGATGCGGACCACCCGGATGTTGAGGAATTCATCAACTGGAAAGTCAAAGAGGAACAGAAAGTCGCGTCCATCGTGGCCGGTTCCAAAATGCACGAAGCCAAGCTGAATGACATTTTCGCCGCGATCCGTGGCTGGGACGGCAGCACCGAGGATGCGGTTGATCCAAAGAAAAACGATCAACTGAAATCCGCGATCCGTGGCGCGAAAAAAGTTGCGATCCCAGAGACTTATGTCAAGCGCGTGCTGGATTATGCCAAGCAGGGCTATGAGAGCATTGAGTTCCCGACCTATAACACCGACTGGGACTCTGAGGCCTATGCATCTGTCTCGGGCCAGAACTCCAACAACTCGATCCGCGTCACCGACAGCTTCCTGAAAGCTGTGCGCGAAGACAAAGACTGGGAACTGATCCGCCGCACCGACGGCACGGTCGCGAAAACGATCAAAGCACGCGATCTTTGGGAGCAAGTCGGCCACGCCGCATGGGCCTGTGCTGACCCGGGCATCCAGTTCCACGACACGGTAAACGCGTGGCACACCTGCCCAGAAGACGGAGAGATCCGAGGCTCAAACCCTTGTTCTGAATATATGTTCCTGGATGACACGGCCTGTAACCTGGCGTCCATGAACCTGCTGACCTTCCTTAAGGACGGCAAATTCCAGTCTGATGACTATGTGCATGCGACCCGCCTTTGGACCGTGACGCTGGAAATCTCAGTGATGATGGCGCAGTTCCCATCCAAAGAGATCGCGCAACGGTCTTATGACTTCCGCACCTTGGGTCTGGGCTATGCAAACATCGGCGGCCTCTTGATGAACATGGGCTATGGCTATGACAGCGAGGAAGGCCGGGCCCTTGGCGCTGCGCTGACCGCGGTGATGACCGGCGTGTCCTATGCGACCTCGGCGGAAATGGCGAAAGAACTGGGGCCATTCCCGGGCCACGCCAAAAACGCAGACCACATGCTGCGCGTTATCCGCAACCACCGCAATGCGGCCTATGGCGCGACCGACGGGTATGAGGCGCTGGAAGTGAAACCGGTTGCTCTGGATCTGGCGAACATCCCTGATGACACGCTGGGCCAACTGGCGATGGACAGCTGGGATCAGGCGCTGGCGCTGGGTGAGAAACACGGCTACCGCAACGCGCAGGTCTCTGTGATCGCGCCCACCGGCACCATTGGTCTGGTGATGGATTGCGACACCACCGGCATCGAACCTGACTTCGCGCTGGTGAAGTTCAAGAAACTTGCCGGCGGTGGCTATTTCAAGATCATCAACCGCTCTGTGCCGAACGCGCTGGCGAAGCTGGGCTATAAGTCCTCCGAGATCGAAGAGATCATCGCCTATGCGGTCGGTCACGGATCCCTTGGCAATGCGCCAGCGATCAACCCAACCACTCTGGCGGGCCATGGGTTTGGCGCAGAGGAGCTGGCGAAAATCGAAGGCTCGCTCGCGACCGCCTTTGATATTCGCTTTGTTTTCAACCACTTCACCCTTGGTGAGGAGTTCGTCACCAAGACGCTCGGGGTGCCTGCTGAAAAGCTGATGGACCCAGAATTCAACCTGCTGCGCCACCTTGGTTTCAGCAAAGCCGAGATCGACGCGGTCAACGACCACGTGTGCGGCACCATGACTTTGGAAGGCGCGCCGTTCCTCAAGGAAGAGCATCTGCACATCTTTGACTGCGCGAACCCATGCGGCAAGAAGGGCAAACGCTATTTGTCTGTGGACAGCCACATCACCATGATGGCGGCGGCGCAAAGCTTCATTTCCGGCGCGATCTCTAAGACGATCAACATGCCGAATGACGCCACCATCGAGGATTGCCAGAAGGCTTATGAGCTGTCTTGGTCCTTGGGTGTCAAAGCCAACGCGCTTTATCGTGACGGCTCTAAACTCTCGCAACCTCTGGCAGCCGCGCTGATTGAGGATGACGAAGAGGCCGAAGAGATCCTCGAATCCGGCACGCCACAGCAAAAAGCCGCAGTGATCGCTGAGAAGATCGTTGAAAAGGTCGTCATCAAAGAAGTCATGGCCAAGAGCCGCGAGAAGATGCCAGAACGCCGTAAGGGCTATACCCAAAAGGCGGTTGTTGGTGGACACAAGGTCTATCTGCGGACCGGCGAATACTCCGACGGCTCTTTGGGCGAGATCTTTATCGACATGCACAAAGAGGGCGCGGGCTTCCGAGCGATGATGAACAACTTCGCCATCGCGGTCTCTGTCGGCCTGCAATACGGTGTGCCTCTGGAAGAGTTCGTCGATGCCTTCACCTTCACCAAGTTTGAGCCGGCTGGCATGGTGCAGGGCAATGACTCCATCAAGAACGCGACCTCCATTCTGGACTATATCTTCCGCGAATTGGCCGTATCTTATCTGGACCGTACCGATCTGGCGCATGTGAAACCGCAAGGCCCAGCCTTTGACGATCTGGGTCGCGGCGAAGAGGAAGGTGTCAGCAATATCAAAGAGATGAGCGGCGAAGCTGCGAACCGCTCTTTGGAAGTGCTGAAGCAGATTTCCTCAACCGGTTACCTACGCAAGCGTATGCCACAAGAGCTTTTGGTTCTGAATGGCGGTACGGAAGCGCTGGATGCCAGCGCCGCGCTGGAAACCCTCGTGCCAGAGGTTGGCGAAGCAACCACCACCGTTGCAGCGGCCACCCCAACGATGAGCGCGCGGGACAAGGCCAAGATGCAAGGCTATGAGGGCGATCCCTGTGGCGACTGCGGCAACTACACGCTCGTGCGCAACGGCACCTGCATGAAATGCAATACCTGCGGCGCGACCTCAGGCTGTAGCTAAGACTACCTCGGGGGACGGGCTTTCGGGCCCATCCGACACCCTCGGCGGGGGGTATATCCCGCCACGATTTCTGGAGTGGATGCGTTCATTCCGAAGCGACGCTCAGGCCGCAGGCAGAAAATCAGAGCGGTACAAAGAGTGAGTCTGAGTGGCGAAACTTTTAAGGGGGGCTAAGGCCCCCCATTTTCTTTTCTATTGCGGGGGCAGGTGGATCTTGAACGCGCTGCGCAGCTCTGCATCCAACTCCGGCGAAAACGCCGCCTTAGAGGGCTTCGCAAGGATCTCTTCCTTCCGCTCAATCGCCTTTTTGTTCAGATCTGGCTTGCCGATTTCTGCCCATTCTTTGGGTGAGGTGCGATCGCCAAGCGACGGATAAACATAGTCTTTTTCCATCCGGCTGAGCGTTTCATCCGTGCCCAGATAATGACCAGGGCCGCCCAAACAGACCTCTGCCATTTGATCGAGCCCGAGCGTCGCGTCATCCACCTCGATCCCGCGCAAGACGCGCTGCGCATGGCCGATCATGTCATCGCCAAGGATCAGGCTTTCATGGCAGAAACCCAGCAAGGATGCATGCATGCCGACCGATTCATAGACCATGTTCAGCCCCGCAATGCCCGCAAGGACGTTAGAGCACATCTGCTCCCAGCCTGCCTGCATGTCCGGCAGTTTCGCATCAGTCATACCCGCCGCAGCGCCACCGGGCAGGCCGTAGAAATTATGCATCTGCGCACAACCGGCGGTCAAAAGCGCCTGTTCACCAGATCCACCTGTCATCGCGCCCGTGCGCAGGTCCAGACCAAAGGGCCAGGTGCCGAAAATCGCTGGATAGCCGGGTTTGATGGCGTTCACATAGACGAGACCGGCAAGACATTCCGCGACGGCCTGAACGATGGCACCGGCGACGGTGGAGGGCGCTGTCGCACCCGCCATGCCCGCGGACAAAAGCAGCACGGGCATGCCGCCTTCGATGCATTTCTCCATGACCTGACAGGCCTCAGTGGCGAATTTCATCGGCGGCACGACAAAGCAATTGGAGTTGCTCATAAAGGGTTTGGCGCGCCATGCCTCTTCGCCGCCCGCGATCATGTGCAACATCTTGAGCGCGTCATCGACAAAATCGGGTTCGGTAAAGGACGTGCCGATGTGTTTGGTCGTGCCAGAACAAGACGCGTAGATCGTGTTCAGATCCATCTCGCGGTTGTCAGGGATATCACGACAGACCATAGGGCGTTGAAGGAAATGGATATTTTCCAGTGTGTCGACGATTTTCGCCGCATCATGCAGGTCTTGGACGGTGGAGTCGCGATAGTTGCGGCCCTCGACATCCACCATATTCACCGCAGCGCCTGCGGTGCCGAAATGCACGCGATTGCCCGAGAGTTTCAGGTCGTTCTCGCCATCACGGCTGTAAAGCGTGATCTCGCGGCAGGCGGTTTCAAGCGCCTTTTCAACCACGTGACGCGGAAAGCGGATGCGGCCATCGTCGCCCGCAATACAGCCGACTGAGGTCAAATAGGCGACGCCGCTTTCGGGCGCATCGCACAGGCCGATTTCCTCCAAAGCGCGCAGGGCGGCTTCGTGGATGCGCTCGACGTCCTGATCAGAGAGCGGTTTGTAAAAGCCGCCCTCCATACCCGGACGTACGGGGCGCAAAGATTTGTCTAAAGGCGCGGCCCGGCTGGCGCGGCGCGCAGCACGGCCTCCAGAGCGGCGAGGTGAGATATCGTTCATGAGGTGTCCCTGTAATTGAATGGCTTAAGTCTGGCTCATTCAAAGGGTAGGGCGACCTCGCGCAGCACGACCGCGGCGCCCACCAATGGTGCGCACGACGATATTGATTTTCCACTGACGGTTTTTCATGTGCTCCTCCTCAGGCATGAAAAACGCCAAAATCGGACCCGATCTTGGCCGAAAGCGACATGGGGTCATCTTGGGCGTCGTTTTACGACAAATCAAGGAAAACTGTTTAAACGCGGGCCTTTGCAAAAGCCAAAAGCCGCACGATGGCGTCTTCGAGCCGGTCATCATCGACCGTCAAAGCAATGCGCAGATGCCCCGCAGCCGCTTGGCCAAAGCTTTCCCCCGGCATAACGGCGATCAGCTCTTCGTCGAGCAATCCGCTGGCGAAGTCCTTGCCAGACATACCGGTCGCGCGAATAT
This sequence comes from Cognatishimia activa, assembly GCF_017798205.1. Taxonomy (NCBI): domain Bacteria; kingdom Pseudomonadati; phylum Pseudomonadota; class Alphaproteobacteria; order Rhodobacterales; family Paracoccaceae; genus Cognatishimia; species Cognatishimia activa. Next base: position 2,736,234 of record NZ_CP060010.1, read on the forward strand.
CCAGCATCACATACATCGCGCCCTGAGCAGGCACCAATTGCGCAACATTCTGGTTTTCAACAAGGTTTTGCACGATCCCGCGGCGGCGCAGGAAGGGTTCGGCCACGGCTTTTTCGACGCTATCGCCTTGGTTCAACGCAAATTGCGCGGCGTCCTGAACATAGCCAGTCACCCCATAGGTCGTATTGGTCACCAATTCCGTCAGTTCAGAAATCACCGCCTCAGGTGCCACAATCCAGCCGATGCGGCTGCCGGTCATGGCGTGGGATTTGGACAGAGAGTTCACCACAATCGTGCGCTCTTCCATGCCGGGCAGGCTGCGCGGGCTGATATGGTCGCCGTCCCAGACTTGTGTTTCGTAGACTTCGTCCGAAATCAGCCAGAGGTCAAAATCCTGACAGGCTTTGGCGATGGCCGCGAGGGTCTCGGGGCTGTAGACCGCGCCGGTTGGGTTGTTGGGTGAGTTAATCAACAACGACGTCGCGCCCTGAGCCTTGGCCGCGATATCCTCGTAGGTGGGCTGAAACCCATTCTCTGCGCGCGCTGGAACGGCCACAGGCTCGGCCCCGACAGCGCGCAAAGTGCGGGGGTAGGTGGCGTAGTAAGGGTCAATATGCAGCGCGCGGTCTCCGGGGTTTACGGCTGCAAAATGCGATGCAAACAAGCCCGATTGACCGCCGGGTACGATCAAAACGTTCTTTGACGTAGTGGGAACGCCGGTACGCGCCTCGACACGCTTCGCCACAGTTTCGCGCAACGCAGGTGTGCCGGGGATCGCGGCATAGCCGGTATGCCCGCCCAAAGCCGCCTCATGCATCGCCTCAAGGATCTCGCGCGACGTCCCGATGTCATGCTCGCCAATCGTCAGCATGGTCACTGGCTCTCCGGCCGCAATCATATCGCGTGCCTTCTCAAAGATCTCCCAGCCGTTGGAGCCACCACCGTTCAGAGTCGTAATGCGATTGGAAAGTTTCATCTGAGCCCAGCCTTCTTCGGAATCAAACCTCTCGCCATGGGATCGAAATTTAACGAAAGGTCAACACATGGCGTGCTCAGTCCGGAGAATCCCCCATCAGATAACGCGGACCTGTGCCTTTGCGGCGGATGCCGTCGGCAGGGTTGTAAAGCGCGCAGGCCTTCATAGAGAGGCAGCCACACCCAATGCAGCCATCCAGCTTGTCACGCAGGGCTTCCATCTGGGCGATGCGTTGATCCAGATCGCGGCGAAACCGTTTCGAAATCCGCGCCCAATCGGCCTTTGAGGGCGTGCGCCCCTCGGGCAGGCCGCGCAAGACCTCTCGGATCTGCGCAATCGTGAATCCAAGGTTCTGGGCAATCATCACAAAGGACAAACGTCGAATATCCGAGCGATCAAACCTGCGCTGGCCCGCATCCGTGCGAAAGGGATGCACCAGCCCTTCCTCCTCGTAGTAGCGAATAGCCGAAGTCGCGAGCCCCGTGCGCTCGCCAATCTGACCAATTGTAAGTCCACGGTTTTTCATCTTGCTGTAAATACTCAAAAAATTTCCTATTGCCTTAAAGTTTACTTGAGGAATTAGAGTGATTTCAACGATGATTCAGACAGAAAGGACATTTGATGAAACTCGAACACGTCAACATCACGGTCAGCGACGCGAAGGCCTCGGCTGCAACCCTGATGGATATCTTTGACTGGCATATTCGTTGGGAAGGTGCCTCGATGGACGAAGGATACACAGTTCATGTTGGTGATCGCGAAAGTTATCTGGCTTTGTACAGCCCGGCAAAAGCGCTTGGACAGGCAAGCGAAAAATACACGGTCGAAGGCTCTATCAACCACGTTGGGGTGGTGGTGAATGATTTGAAGGCAGTGGAGGCCAAAGTTCTTGCCGCTGGGTTCAAACCCCATTCCCACTATGACTATGAACCGGGCGAGCGGTTCTATTTCAACGGACCCGACGGTGTTGAATATGAGGTCGTAAGCTACGCCTGACACGGAAACGCGGGCGCGCATAACCGGTCTCTTGCGCGCCCAAGTTGGTCACGCCCCGAATTACCCCTCAAGGCTTGACCCATTACGCGCGGCTGCTATGGTCGCGCGTATGAAGACCCAAAGCATCATCATTATTTGCTGCATTACCTGCTAACAGTGTTGGCGGGCCGTTCTTCTATTTCAAACCATTGATAAAGTTGATAAGCCCGCCACGCGAAAGACGTGTGTGAGGACACTATGACCGAGATCAAGCTCTATAACTCTAAGACCCGCAAGAAAGAGGTCTTTGAGCCGATTATTCAGGATCGGGTGAGCATCTATGTCTGTGGGCCCACCGTCTATGACCGCGCTCATCTGGGCAATGCGCGTCCCGTGGTGGTGTTTGATATTCTGAACCGCCTGATGAACCACGTCTATGGCGACGAAAACGTCACCTATGTGCGCAATTTCACGGACGTGGACGATAAGATCAACGCGACGGCCTTGTCCCGCAAAGAGGCGGGCGCTGAAGGCACGTTGGAAGAGCTGATCGCCGAGCGCACAGAGGAAACCATTGGCTGGTATCTGGGCGATATGGCAGCCCTTGGGGCGCTCGAGCCCGATCACATGCCGCGCGCGACGCAATATATCGCGCAGATGATCGAGATGATCGAGAAACTGATCGCGGATGGCTATGCCTATGCCAAGGACGGGCATGCTCTGTTTCGGGTGCGGGAGTTTGAAAATTACGGCAAGCTCTCGGGCCGCTCGGTGGATGATATGATCGCAGGCGCGCGCGTGGAAGTCGCGCCGTATAAAGAAGACCCGATGGATTTCGTTTTGTGGAAGCCGTCTAGCGATGATCTGCCGGGCTGGGACAGCCCGTGGGGGCGGGGACGTCCGGGCTGGCATATCGAATGTTCGGCGATGTCCTATGAAATTCTGGGCGACAGTTTTGATATTCACGGCGGCGGCAATGACCTGCAGTTCCCGCATCATGAAAACGAGGTCGCCCAAAGCTGCTGCGCCCATCCCGAAGGCGAATTCGCGCGGGTCTGGATGCACAATGAAATGCTGCAGGTCGAAGGCAAAAAGATGTCCAAGTCCTTGGGCAACTTCTTTACCGTGCGCGATCTGCTGGAACAGGGCGTGCCGGGGGAGGTTATCCGGTTTGTCTTCCTGAGCACGCATTATCGCAAGCCGATGGATTGGACGGCGAAGAAGGCCGAAGAAGCTGCGAATACCCTGCGCAAGTGGCGTGGGCTGACCGCAGGCATCGAGCCTGCCGCCAGCCCGTCCCCAGCGGTTTTGGCCGCTGTTGCGGATGATTTGAACACGGCGGGTGCTTTGGCTGAGATGCACAAGCTGGCGAATGCTGGGGACGCGGCGGGATTGCTGGCCTCGGGGCTGATGCTGGGTCTGTTGGGGGACAATCTGGGCGATTGGGCACAGGGGCCCGACGTGGATCTATCGGCTTTTGAAACGCAGCTGTTTGAGGCACGGGTGCAGGCGATGGAGAGTAAAGATTTCTCGGAAGTGGACCGCTTGAAATCTGCATTCGTGGACGCGGGTCTTGAGGTGCGCATGAGTAAAACAGGTGTTGAACTTGTCCCAGGTGCGGGTTTTGACGCAAAGAAACTGGAGGCCCTGCTATGAACAGTAAAAAACAGCAGGTTCGCGCCCGGCCCGAGGGCAGGGGGCATTTCGCCCCCGCCCTGGGGGGCGGGTCGGGGGCGAACCGGGCCGCAAGCGACCCGGGGTGTAGTGGCTCGGAGGTTGTGTTATGACCAAAGAACGTCTCTACCTCTACGACACCACGCTTAGGGATGGTCAGCAAACCCAGGGCGTGCAGTTCTCGACCGACGAGAAAAAGCAGATCGCTTTGGCGCTTGATGAGCTGGGTGTGGACTTTATCGAAGGCGGCTGGCCGGGCGCAAACCCGACCGACAGCGCTTTTTTTGACGAACGGCCCGAGACGCGGGCGACCTTCACAGCCTTTGGCATGACCAAACGGGCGGGGATCTCGGCCGAAAACGACGACGTCTTGGCCGCCGTGTTGAATGCAGGCACGCCGTCGGTCTGTTTGGTCGGCAAAAGCCATGATTTTCACGTCGAAAAGGCCCTTGGGATCACATTGGCGGAAAACACAGAAAACATCGCGAAATCCATGGCGCATATCGTGGCGCAGGGGCGCGAAGCAATGTTTGACGCAGAGCATTTCTTTGACGGCTATAAATCCAACCCGGACTACGCAATCGAGGCCGTGAAAGCCGCCTATGAGGCCGGCGCGCGTTGGGTTGTGCTCTGCGACACAAATGGCGGCGCAATGCCTGCCGAAGTGCATGCGGCGACCAAGGCGGTGATCGAAGCGGGCATCCCGGGAACCCATCTGGGCATCCATACGCATAATGACTGCGAACAGGCGATCGCGAATTCTCTTGCAGCCATCGACGCGGGCGCGCGGCAGGTGCAAGGCACGCTGAATGGCCTTGGTGAACGCTGTGGCAACGCCAATCTGACCACGCTCATCCCTGTGCTGATGCTGAAAGAGCCCTATGCCTCGCTTTATGACACGCAGGTCACCAAGGAAGGCCTGAAAGGACTGACGCGGGTCAGCCGGATGCTGGATGACATCCTGAACCGCATCCCAGAAAAACAAGCGGCTTTTGTGGGGGCCTCGGCCTTTGCCCATAAGGCAGGTCTGCACGCCTCAGCCATTCTCAAAGACCCCACGACCTATGAACATGTCGACCCGCAATCGGTCGGCAACGAGCGCATCATCCCGATGTCCAATCAGGCCGGTCAGTCCAATCTGATCAAGCGATTGGCGGACGCTGGGATCTCGGTTGAAAAAGGCGATCCGGCTTTGGCGCGGATCCTCAATCGCATCAAAGAAAAAGAAGCGCAGGGCTATAGTTTTGACACTGCGCAGGCGAGCTTTGAGCTGCTGGCGCGCGAAAAACTTGGCAGCCTGCCGACATTCTTTGAGGTCAAACGCTACAAGGTCACGGTCGAGCGCCGCAAAAACAAATATAATCAGATGGTCAGCCTGTCTGAGGCGGTTGTGGTCGTGAAAATCGGCGGCGAAAAGAAGCTCTCTGTCAGTGAATCCATGGACGAGGGCGGCTCGGATCGGGGGCCGGTCAACGCGCTGTCCAAGGCTTTGGGCAAGGATCTTGGCCCTTATCAGGCCGTGATTGATGATCTGAAACTCGTGGACTTTAAGGTGCGCATCACACAAGGCGGCACAGAGGCCGTCACGCGCGTCATCATTGACAGCGAAGACAGCAACGGTCGGCGTTGGTCTACGGTTGGCGTGTCCCCAAACATAGTGGATGCCTCCTTTGAAGCGCTCTTGGATGCGATCAACTGGAAGCTTGTCCACGACGGCGCGACGGCGGTGTGAGTGATCTGACGGCGGATATTAACGCCTGCGCCGGTCTGGTGCAGCGGGGCGATGCGGATCGCTTTATGGCGATCATGGCCGCGCCTGTGACCGCGCGGGCCAAGTTGTTTCCGCTCTTTGCCTTCAACATCGAAGTCAGCCGCGCGCCTTGGGTGACGCAGGAAAGCATGATTGCCGAGATGCGCCTGCAATGGTGGCGCGATGCGTTGGAAGAAATCCGAGAGGGCGGGCAGGCGCGGCGGCATGAGGTGGTGACCCCCTTGGCGGCGGTTTTGACGCCTGAGATGGCCGACAGTCTGGACGCTTTGGTCGAGGCGCGACGGTGGGATATCTATAAAGATCCGTTTGAGGACGAGGCAGCGTTTCGCGCATATCTGGATAAGACCACGGGCAATCTGCTTTTGGCGGGATGTCAGATGCTTGGCGACGCTGATGAGTCTGCCGTGCGTGACATCGCCTTTGCCCATGCTCTGGTGCGCTGGTTTCAAGCCATTCCTGAATTGGAGAACCAAGGACGGCGTCCCTTGGTGGATGGGCGTGTAGAAGCAGTACAGGCACTGGCGCAAGAGGCTTTGGCGCGTCGACGGGCTGCAGATGCGTCGAAAAACAGCAAAACAGCGCGGGCGGCGCTCTATTGCACGTGGCAGGACGCGGCACTGCTTAAGCAAGTGACCCAAGATCCGATGCTCGTGGCCGATGGTGCGCTTGGGCTTAGTGAATTTCGTAGGAAATCCAGCCTCTTGGTGGTGTCGACCTTCAACCGCCTATGACGCTCGGCGATCCAGATCCGCGAGGGTCTTGCCCGGTTCATCTACAAAAAGCCCCGGCAGAATGCGCACGGTCTCGATCTGATCGACCCGAAAGGTACCAAAGTCGCTGAGGTCTTCGACCCATGCGGTGAGGCTCCAGACGCGGCCCCAATAATCCAGTTTCAAAGGCCTAAGATCATGCGCTGCGCCAGACACCGTGGCGATGGCAATCCGTTGTTTGGCCCGGATCGCGCCGCGCAAATTGGTGAGGTGCTGGAAGGCATAGGCTGATTCCGCAAAGGGGTAGGCCGCGAAATTCATCGCCTTGGGCGCGGCGCGATGGTCCTCTGGCAGAACCGCATCAATCTTTTCGGCCAAAGAGATAGCTGCCGTGCGCAAAGCCTCATCCGATGACTGACCCGCAGCGGCCAATGTGACCAAGAGCACATCCAGTTCTTCTTCCGTCAGGTTCAACGGGGGCAGGGTGATCGCCGCCCGCGCGGAGTAGCCCCGACCGCGTTCGCCCTCGACCGGAATGCCGCTGGCTGCGAGCATGTCCATATCGCGATACATCGTGCGCAAAGACACCCCAAACCGCTCTGCCAAATCCTCGGCGCGGTGCAGCTCTCCGTCCTTGAGAATCTCTATCAGCGAATAGAGCCGTTCGGTCCGTTTCATTGGCGATTCCTGCTACGTCTTTCGAACACATACTGACAAAAACCTGTCAATTGACAACCTATTGACAAAACCCATCGCAATTTTCCGCCAAAACCCATGAAAATTGGTGTTTTCGGGCTTTTAACCTTCGAGAACACTGCCTAACTATTGGCCCAGAAAGTTGAAACGAGGCACCAAGGCCTCTTCACAGGAGAAATACAATGTCCCTAGGTCCATGGCAGGTTCTGCTCATCGCCGTCGTCGTTCTGGTTCTTTTTGGCCGCGGCAAAATCTCGTCCTTGATGGGCGAAGTCGGCAAAGGCATCACCTCCTTCCGTCGCGGTGTCAAAGAGGGCACAGAAGAGCTGAACGCGGAACTCGAAGACGCCAAAGACGTGACCCCAGAGTCTGAAAAGACCAAAGACGACGCCTAACTTTGGCGCGAAAAGGAGCGCCGGATGTTTGACTTCGGAATGGGCGAACTGCTGATTATCGGCCTTGTTGCGCTGATTGTGGTTGGCCCAAAGGATCTTCCAGTTCTGTTTCGCCGGGTGGGGAATTTCGTCGGCAAGGCTCGCGCTATGGGGCGCGAGTTTAGCTCGGCGATGAACCAGGCAGCCGATAACAGCGGTATGGGAGACATCACCAATACGCTGAAAGCGGCCGCAAACCCTGTGAAGGGCGCGGCGGATGCTTTGGCGGAACATGCCAAGGCGGCGGCGAATTTCGACCCCGAAAGCGAGACCGGCAAACTGGCCGCCAAACGCGCCGAGGATGCGAAAAAGATCCACGACGCGACGGCCAAACGTCAGGCGGAAAACCGGGCGAAAGCCGCAGCCGAAGCCGCCGAGAAAGCACAGGCCGAGGCCAAAGCAGCCCAAGAGGCGCTTGAAGCGGTTCAGGCCAAGCAGGCCCAAGAGGCCGCAAAGACCGATAAGGACGCATAGATGACTGCGACAGACGACATGGAGGACAGCTCCGCCCCGTTGATCGAGCATCTGGCCGAACTTCGGACGCGTCTGATCCGCTCGGTGATTGCCTTTGTGGTGGGCTTCATCATTTGCTTTATCTTTGGCAAATACCTGCTGGATTTCCTGCTGATCCCGATTGAGCAGACCATGCGGAACTTGGGCGACCCGAACCCGGTGATGCAGTATACCGCGCCGCAGGAATACTTCTTTACGCTTGTTCGCGTGGCGATGGTTGCGGGGCTGGGATTGTCTTTCCCAGTTATTGCACATCAGCTCTGGCGTTTTGTGGCACCTGGCCTTTATCGCAATGAAAAATCAGCGTTTTTGCCGTTTTTGATTGCCTCACCTGTGTTGTTCATTTCCGGCGCAGCCTTTGCCCATTTCATCGTAACGCCCTTGGCGATGCAGTTCTTCTTGGGCTTTGCTGACGCGTCTTCTCTGGTCTCTGCCTTATTCGTCGAAGGCGCGCCGATCGATGCGCCCATCAAAGACGACGGCATCGCGATTGTCTTCCAGGGTAAAGTCAATGAGACGCTGGATATCACGTTGAAACTGATCGTGGCCTTTGGCCTCTGCTTCCAGTTGCCGGTATTGCTGACCCTTATGGGGCAGGCAGGACTGGTGTCGGCAGAAGGCCTTGGCAACGTGCGGAAATACGCGGTTGTCGGCATTCTGGCGCTGGCCGCCGTGGTGACGCCGCCGGATGTGATCTCTCAGGTGATCCTCTTTGTGGTGGTCTATGGCCTTTATGAAGTGTCGATCATCCTCGTCAGCCGCGTTGAAAAACGCCGCGAAGCCAAGCTGCGCGAAGAAGGCTATTATGACGATGAAGAAGAAGCCGACATCGAGCTCGACGCAGAAAATGACAAATGATCCTTTAGAACGGATTGCAGCGGCGCTGGAGAGGATCTCTCCGGCGCCGCTTGCGTCTCCGGATTTTGACGCGGCGGACGCCTTTGTCTGGCATGTGGATCCAGAACGGCTGGAGCCTGTGGCCGATGTGTCTCGGGTAGATCTTTCGCTGTTGGTTGGTATCAACCGCTCGCGTGATACCTTGCTGGAAAATACCCTGCGCTTTGCCAAAGGCTTCCCGGCCAACAACGCGCTTTTGTGGGGCGCGCGGGGGATGGGGAAATCCTCGCTGGTGAAGGCGGTGCATGCCGAGGTGAATGCGCAAGGCCATGCGCTGAAAATCGTGGAACTGCAACGCGAAGACCTGCCCAGCGTGGCGCGTCTGTTGCAACATCTGCGCGGTTCAAAGGCACGGTTCCTGCTGTTTTGCGATGACCTGTCGTTTTCCCACGATGACCAGCACTACAAGAGCCTTAAGGCGGTTCTGGACGGTGGTATAGAAGGGCGGCCTGATAATGTGGTGTTCTATGCGACGTCGAACCGGCGTCACCTCATGCCACGCGATATGATCGAGAACGAACGTGGCTCTGCGATCAACCCATCCGAGGCGGTTGAGGAAAAGGTCTCACTGTCAGATCGCTTTGGCCTGTGGTTGGGCTTCCATCCGTGTGATCAAGACGAATTCCTCGCGATGATCAAAGGCTATGTGGACGCCTATGGAGTCGTGATCGATGACGATACCTTAAGGGCTGAAGCTATTGAGTGGCAGGCCACACGTGGTGGACGTTCAGGCCGTGTCGCTTGGCAGTATTTCACGGATCTGGCGGGCCGAAAGGGTGTTCAGATCTAGGACGCTTGGGGATTGCGATGTTCGAAGGATTTCGTGAAATCAAAGCCGACGTTGGCAACGCCATCATTCATGCCCGAGTAGGAGGCGATGGTGCCCCGGTGCTGTTGCTGCACGGTTATCCGCAAACCCATGTGATGTGGCATCCCATCGCTGAGAGTTTGGCCGAGACCTACCAAGTCGTTGCCGCTGATCTGCGCGGATATGGGGACTCCGTTGCTAAAGACGGAGATTTTTCATTCCGGGCGATGGCTCTGGACATGGTCAAACTGATGGCCAGCCTTGGACATTCCAGCTTCCACGTCGTCTCCCACGATCGCGGCGCGCGTACCGCACATCGGATGGCTTTGGATCATCCCGAGGTCGTCAAATCAATCGTACTTTTGGATATCATCCCGACGCTCGATGTTTGGCGAACGATGGATGACTGGCTTGCAAAGCGCTATTATCATTGGACATTTCTCGCGCAACCCGGAGGCATGCCCGAGCGCCTTATCAACAGTGATCCGGTCATGTTTATGCGGTCTGCGCTGATCGGACTATCGGGGTCTGATGTGTTCACCGCAGAGGCAATGGCGGAATACGAGCGGGCCGCGGGCAATCCCAGCGTGATCGCGGCTTGGTGTGGCGACTACGCGTCTGGGGCAAGTGTTGATCTAGAGCATGATCGCGCGAGCCTCGGTGAGACCCGAGACATGCCCTGCCTTATCCTCTGGGGCAGCAAAGGCGCAGTCGACCATCATTTGAACCCGGTTGAGGCTTGGACATCATGGTTTCCGCACGCAACCGGGCAGGTAATAGACGCGGGCCACTTCCTTGTCGAAGAGCGCCCCAATGAAGTTTTAAAGGCCGTTCAAGACCATCTGAGAACTTTGGCGTGATCGGGCCCATGGCTAGGCCCGATTTCAACTGAGCTATTCCAGGAACGGCATCGGGTCGACGATGTCGAACCCTTTTCGCACTTCGAAATGCACGAAGTTCTTCTCGCTCGGAACCTTCGCAATGCTTTGATTGCGCGACACTTTTGCGCCTTTAGACACCGAAACATCAGCGACGTTGTAGTAGACCGTCATCACATTATCTGCATGGCGGATAACCACGATAGTCACGTCATCTGCATCGGTCGTGATCGCAGCAACGCTGCCGCTGGCGGCGGCTTTCACCGGGCTGCCGGCGTCCGCCGAAATGTCGATCCCATTGTTCTTGCCCTTTTTAAAGGTTCGAATGATGCGCCCATCGACCGGATAGCTCATCTGGGCTGAACTGGTCGTGGTTTGCTGAAGCTTAGGCGCTGCCGGTTTGCTGACTTGCTGGGACGAGGTGTCCTTTGGTAGCGGCTTGGACGCGCTTGGAGGTGTCGGCGTGCTTGATCCCTGACCGGGTTGCGACACCGTCTCATCGCGCGGCTGAGGGCGTGTGCTGGTTGCTGGCGCGCCGGGCTGGGCCGGTGGGATCAAAAGGATCTGACGCTCTCGGATGGTGAAGTCATTGCTAAGGCCGTTCCATTCGGACAGCGCACGCACCGAGACATTGTAGAGCCGCGCTATCGAAAACGCGGTCTCGCCGCGTTTTACCGTGTGGCGGATCGGTTCATAGCCGATTTGCACGTCAGAGGGGCGTGTCGGGGTCGGCGCGGCCTCAAGTTCTTCGGTCTGGATACCGGCGTTGTTGATCGCATTGCCCGCAAGCGAAGAGATATCGACGTTCGAGGGCGGGAGCACCTGTCCGGTGCCTCCGGTCTGCGAAGAAGGCTCGGCCACACGATCCGGCAGCAAAAGAACCTCACCCGGGCGCAGGCGGTCGTGTGTGGCCAGCGAGTTGTGATCGGCCAGTTCTTCGGCCGGAATGCCCACACGGTTGGCCACATCGCGCACTGTGTCGCCGCGGCGGGCCACAGCCACCTGATAGTTCGGATAGGAGATGATGCCGCGGTTGTCTGTATCCGGGCGATCTGCCGTGACACCAAGCGCCGCCGACGTGGTATCAAGACCAGATCCCAAGCTGCCGCGCAGGTCGAAATCCAGACCGTCCTCACAGCCCGCCAAAAGCGCCGTCACAGAGACAGCCATCAAAATCGAAGAAACTCGCCGTCTTGCCACAGCCATCTCGAAATCCTCATGAAAGTTCCGATTGCCATCTGGGCACCGGATTATGTTTTGCCACCTTGTACCACGTCTACTGTGGTTAGAGCAGGGCTACAGGGGGAAAAATCAGGGGATTTCGGCGATTTTATGCTTAATTGTCACGCGCTACGCCTTCCAAGAGCGGCACAAAGCGCACGGGGCGCAGCTCTTGGTAGTCAAATCCCGTCTCAGAACGTGTGACTTTGATCATGCTTTGCACGGTATCCGACTGCCCGACAGGCAGCACCATAATGCCGCCGACCTTCAGTTGTCCTAGAAGCGGGCCTGGGGTGTCCTCTGCGGCGGCGGTGACGATGATACGATCAAACGGGGCCTGATCGGGCAGGCCAAAGCTGCCGTCTGCCGTGAAAGCAGTGATATTGCCCAGATCCATAGATTCAAAGATCGACTTGGCCTCGGCCACAAGGCGGCGGTGACGATCCACCGTATAGACGCGTCGCGCAAGCTGGCTGAGGATCGCAGCCTGATAGCCAGAGCCCGTGCCGACTTCGAGAACCTTATCGCGCGGGCTCACGTCGAGCGCTTGTGTCATCAGGCCCACGACTGAAGGCTGGCTGATGGTTTGACCGCAGGCAATCGGCAGCGGCATGTCCTCATAGGCGCGGTCTGTGAAGATTCCCTTCACGAAAGGACCCCGGTCGATGGTTTCCATCGCGGTTAGAACACGCGCATCCGTGACGCCCTTGCTGCGCAGGGCGAACATAAACCGCATCTTTTGTTCAGCGAGGTCGTCCTGACTCATTCGATCCCCCGGAAGGTGTCGAGCATATCATGCGCGGTGTAATCCGCGCGCATCGGGGTGACGGAAATGTAACCTTCTAGGTTCACAGCCACATCCGTTTCCGGATGCGAGGGCGCGCGTTGATCGCCACCGGTGACCCAGAGGTATTTGCGTCGGTTGGGGCGTTCTTGCAGCTCGACGCCGAAGTTTGTGCCCGCGCGACGACCCTGTGGCACGACTTTGGTGCCCTTGACCGAAACGGCGGGAACTGGCGGGAAGTTTACGTTGAAGAAAAGCTTGTAAGGGTTTGAAGACTCAGCATTTGTTGCAAGGATCTTGCGGATGATGTCCGCCCCATGCTGGGCCGAAGCCTCAAAGGGATTGTCCAGAAACGCATTGTCTGGTCCGTAGAACTGAGACAAACCAATCGCGGGGATACCCTGCAAAGCACCTTCTAGTGCCGCGCCCAATGTGCCTGAATAGGCCGCGTTCTCACCCGAGTTATTGCCCTTGTTCACGCCAGACAAGATCAGATCCGGCGCGCCGTCTTTCATGACCTCATAGATCCCCGCAAGGACGCAATCGGCGGGGCTGCCTTCAACGGCAAAGCGGCGTTCGCCAAATTGCGTGATCATGGTGGGATGGGCGTAGCTGATGCAATGGGCGACGCCGGATTGCTCAAAGGCTGGCGCGACGGTCCAGACCTCTCCGTCGGGGCCTGCGAGCTCTTTGGCGATGTCTTCCATCACCGACAGACCCTCGGCCTGAATCCCGTCGTCATTGGTGATGAGAATGCGCATGCTCCGCCCCATGTCTTAGATGTTAACCCTGTCTAGAACGCAGGGCGCATGCGGGCAACCACCCTTGGCGGTGACGCGGCGATTTAGAGCAAACCTGCCGCAGTCAAAAGTCGCGTTGCCTCATCCCTCGGCGCAGTCAGAGCGCCGCGATCTTCGCCGGGGTAGAACCGCGCCCGAGTGCTGGTTGGCATGGGGTTCGGCGTCAGGATCGAGACTTTGGTATCCGTGCTTGTGCATTCCGCCTGCCAGCTTTTGACAAGGGCGATCTGAGCGGCCTTGGTTGCGCCGTAGGCGCCAAAGAACTTTTCGCCGGCGCTTACGTCATCAAAAAACACGGCCTGTGAGCCCGCGCCCAAAAGCGGCGAGATATAGGGGATCAACGTGCCCATTGCGGTCACATTGGTCGCAACGGATTTCGCCCAGTCTTTCTGGTCCATATGGCTGGCAGGCGCCAGCGGGGCCGCGTGCACCGCCGTATGGATCCACAGATCCAGCTTGCCCCAACGGTCATGGATCGAGCGACACAACTGCGCCATAGCGTCAGCTTCGTTCACATCCATAGGCGCGAGCGTCGCCGCGCCGCCTTTGGCTTTGATCGCGTCGTCCAGATCTTCAAGACCGCCCACGGTGCGCCCGACCGCAACCACGTGATATGCTGGCGAAAGAGCCTCGGCGCAAGCGAAACCAAGGCCGCGGGATGCGCCGGTGATGAGAGCAATTTTATCGTTCATCGGATCTGTGTCTTTTCTAATGATATAAAGGCCTTAAGAGGCCATTGTTGCCGCGTTCCAAGACGCGCCCTGCGCGGGCATATCCTTGATCTTGGCACTCACCCGGCCGCTTTGTTCCAGCTGGTTCAGATAGTCCTCGCCAACGCCGGTGACATAGTTGCCGTCAAAGCAAGAGCAATCGAAGGTTTCAATGTCCTTGTTGCCCTCATGGGCCGCCCAGATCAGGTCTTCGAGCTTTTGATAGATCAAACCATCTGCACCGATCTCTGCACAGATTTCCTCAGTGGTTTTGTCATGGGCGATCAGCTCGTGGCGGGTTGGCATGTCGATGCCATAGACATTCGGGAATTTCACCGGAGGTGAGGCAGAAGCCACATAGACTTTCTTCGCGCCTGCTTCGCGACACATTTCCACGATTTTGTGCAAGGTGTTCCCACGCACGATGGAGTCATCGATCAGAAGAACATTGTGGCCCTCAAATTCCAGAGGTACTGCATTGAGTTTGCGGCGCACGGATTTCTTACGCTCTGCCTGACCGGGCATGATGAACGTCCGGCCCACATAGCGGTTTTTCACCAGACCTTCGCGGTATGGGATGCCCATAGATTTCGCGACCTCAAGCGCCACCGGACGGGCGCTGTCAGGCACTGGAATGATGCGGTCGATGTCAAAACCGGCTTCTTTGATCTGTTCCGCCAGCGTTTGACCCATCCGCATCTGGGTTTTGTACACGGAAATGCCGTCCAACAAGGAATCTGGCCGCGCGAGATAAACATATTCAAAGATGCAGGGCGTCAGATTGCCCTCGGCACACTGAGACGTATGCATCTTGCCATCCAGATCGACCAGAATGGCTTCACCTGCCGCCACGTCGCGGATTTTCTCAAAGCCGTTGATGCCAAAGGCCACGTCCTCAGACGCAAAGCAGAATTCTTCGACGCCATTGGCGTTCACACGCTTGCCGACCGACAGGGGCCGAATGCCGCGCGGATCGCGGAAGGCCATGAGGCCCACGCCTGCAATCATGGTGATGACGGAATAAGCGCCCTGAACGCGCTCCATCGTCATGCGCACGCCTGCAAAGATGTTGCGGACAGGATCGGAATTGCCGTTCACCTTGATGCAGTCAAAGATCTTATCCGCCAGAACGTTCAGCAGGATCTCGGAATCCGAGGTTGTCCGCAGATGGCGGCTGTATTTCGCGGTGACTTTCTCACCTTGTTCGGCCGTATTGGTGATATTGCCATTGTGAACCAAATAGATCCCGTAAGGCGCGTTCACAAAGAAAGGCTGGGCCTCAGAGGCACTCAGAGAGCCCGCCGTCGGATAGCGAACATGGCCAATACCAACGCGGCCCGTCAGGACCTCGGCATCGCCTGCGCCAAAGACGTCTTTCACCAGACCATTGGCTTTGCGTTCGCGAAAGAATTCTCCGTTATAGGTCACCATGCCCGAGGCATCTTGACCGCGATGCTGCAACATCAGCAGACCGTCATAGATCTCGGCGAAGACGTCATCGCTTTGGTTGGAAATGCCAAGAATGCCGCACATGAGCAGTCTCCGTTCAGAGTCGGGACGCGAGGTGATGAACCAAGCGCGCGTGTTTGGGGAGCGGATGGACGGAGTCTGTCAGGGGCCGAATGCACGCGTCTTTAGAAGGGCGGGGCAGGTGGCAGGACAAGCTGGGCTCCGAATCCAAGGGGTTCTTGCGCATCCTATAGTTGCTTCGGTCGAGTATGTCACGAAAGTAACAATGGACAATTTGTCTATGGGTGTAAAAACTTTGGCCACAGATCAGAAAGCGAGAGGCGTGACATGACGCAAGCCAAGATCCGTCAGCTTACGGCAGAAGAGCTGCCAGAGATGCGCGCGCTGAATGCGCTCTTTGCGCGCTGCTTTGATGATCCTGCGAGTTATGCGGAAAAGAAGCCCGATGATGCCTATCTGCGCGCGCTTTTGGCAAAGCCCCATGTTCTGGTGATGACCGCGCATATGAATGGGGTGCTTTGTGGTGGCTTGGTGGCCTATGAGCTTGAGAAATTCGAGCAGTCGCGCAGCGAGATCTATATTTACGATCTGGCAGTGGATGCAGGGTTTCGCCGCCAGGGCGTCGCCTCGGCTTTGATCGCAAAGATCAGTGACGTTGCTGTGGCGCGCGGAGCATGGGTGAGCTTTGTGCAGGCAGACTATGAGGACGCCCCAGCACTCGCGCTCTATGAAAAACTCGGCATACGCGAAGAGGTTCTGCACTTTGATATCCCGCCGATGGGCAAGCCGGCGGGACAGGGGTCTTAGACCGAAGGTTTAGTTACAGGAGCCAACCAGCTGCTCGTATTGGGTGGTGATCCAGCCCAGAGCCTGCTGAGGGTCACGGTCTTCGATCTGCTGTGTCATGCGGCTAAAGACTTGCGCCGAGCGGCTTTGGTCCACCATGTCGATGCTTTGGTTGACCATGACGGTCTCGTAGACAAAGAAGGCGATCGCGACCAAAAGGATGCCGCGCAGGACGCCGAAAATGAACCCAAGCGCCTGATCTATGCCGCCAAGGGCTGATTGCTGCACCATCGAGGCAAAAAGCGGCGTGAAGAGTGACACAACCACAAGCGCCACCGCGAAAACGGCGGCGAAGGCAGCGATCACGGCCAGTTCGCAACTGTCAGCAAGGTAATCGCCCAGAACCGGGATCTCTTTGACCAGAGGCTCCACCTGCGGAGCAAAGACAAAGGCGAGCACTGCGGCGAGAACCCAGCCCAAAATCGCCATGCCCTCGCGCACGAACCCGCGCGAATAGGCCAAAAGGGCCGAGAGGATGATGACGCCTGCGACAACGCCGTCGATAATTGTAAAGCCGTCCATTCTGCTTCCTGGTCTACCTGCTTCTTGAGGCGGTTACCCGGCCCCGAATATATCCCCAACGAATTGCGCCAGATCACTGAATTGATTTTGGGCCATGCCCTCAACCTTTGCAGCTTTCCCACCAACTGGCGCTATTGCAGATGTGAAACCAAGTTTTGACGCTTCTTTCAACCTATTTTCGGTCTGGGATACCGGACGCAGGGCTCCGGACAGTGAAATTTCGCCGAAAACGGCGGTTTTTGCCGGAATCGCACTGTCTTCGCGCGCAGAAATCAGGGCCGCGGCCACGGCGAGGTCGGCAGCAGGCTCGCTGATTTTCATCCCACCGGCGACGTTAAGGTAAACATCAAGGCCCGTGAAAGGGATGCCGCAGCGCGCTTCGAGCACGGCGAGGATCATCGCAAGGCGGCTGCTGTCCCAGCCGACAACGGCGCGTCTGGGCTGGGCATGAGGGCTGGGGGCAACGAGCGCTTGCAGCTCGACCAGCACGGGGCGGGTGCCTTCGATGCCCGCGAAAACGACAGATCCCGGCGCGGGTTCGCCGCGTTCGGCCAGAAAGAGCGCTGAGGGGTTAGTGACCTGGCTAAGGCCACGGCCGGTCATTTCAAAGACGCCGATTTCGTCGGCAGCCCCGAAACGGTTTTTGACGGCACGCAGCACGCGGAACTGATGGCCGCGCTCGCCTTCGAAGTAAAGCACGGTGTCGACCATGTGCTCGACGACGCGGGGGCCTGCGATTTGGCCCTCTTTGGTCACATGGCCCACGATCACAATCGCCATGTTTTTGCGTTTGGCAAATGACGTGAGTTCATGGGCTGCGGCGCGGACCTGACTGACGGACCCGGGGGCGGACCCGACGGTGTCGCTCCACATGGTTTGGATTGAGTCGATGATGGCGAGCTGGGGCTTTTCCTGATCAAGCGTCGTGAGGATATCGCGCAGGTTGGTCTCGGCGGCGAGTTGAACAGGCGCGTCTGTCAGTTGCAAACGTTGCGCGCGCATGCGGACTTGGGCTGAGGCCTCTTCGCCGGAAACATATATGGTTTTCAAACCTTTGCGGGCGAATTCTGCAGCGGCTTGAAGGAGAAGCGTGGATTTGCCGATCCCGGGGTCTCCGCCCACAAGGATGGCTGAGGCGGGCACAAGACCGCCACCCAACACACGGTCTAGCTCGTTGACGCCGGAAAGCGTGCGAGGTGGGGGCGTCTCTTCATGTCGCAGGTCAGTCAGCGTAATCGACTTGCCTTTGGAACTGCCAAGCGTCGCGCTTGACGGGCCGGATGAGATCGGCGTGTCCTCGACGATGGTGTTCCATTCGCCGCAGCCATCGCATTTGCCGGACCATTTGGTGAAAACTGACCCGCAGGCGGTGCAGGAGAAGGTGGTTTTGCTCTTTGCCATGTTCTCGTTTTACCCCAATTTTGAGTTTGGTCAATTGGGGAAACGTCGGGATGTCTCCGGCGGGGATATTTTGGGCGAGAGAAAGGTTAGGCGGTCAGCACGGCAGTGGCTGCGGCATAGAGCAGGACGAGTGCGTCGTACCAGCGCAGTCCGGCAAGGCGCACGACGCGGGCTGCAAAGAAAAGCGTGAGGATCACGCAGGCGGCGTTTGTGAGCAGGAGGAGCGGGCTGGCGGTGTCTCCGCCACGGGTGACGAAGATATGCGCGCTGACGGCGCAGCAGGCGAAGATCAGCGAAAGGGTCGAGAGACGCCCGGCTTGCTCGCTTTGCCTTCCGCGCGGGTAAGCGGCGAGGGCGACGATCAGGGGGAAGAATGTGATGAGCAGGTCTGTGGACATGGGCGCTTTGTTCAGGGTTTTGCGCGCGCTGTCAAATGGCTGATGGCGAGGGACGCGAGGACGCAGGCGGTGAAGAGGTAGAGGCCCCAGGCGGTTTCCACGGTGGCGAGGCCGACGCCTTTGACGACGGTAATATAGAGCGCGATCAGGAAGATATCGGCCATAGCGAGTTTGCCGAGGAAAGTGAGGGCGGGCAGGGTCTTACGATCCAGAAGGTCGAAATGGATCAGGGCGAGGCCGAGGGTTTTGGCGATGGGAGCGAAGAGTGCGAAGAGGAGTACGATGAGCGCCAGCACGACGTCGGCTTGAAAAAGGCTCGCGAGGCCCGAGATGATGGAAATTTCCGAGAGGCCGAAGATCGGGAGGAGGCCTGCGCGCATCAGTGGGGCGAACCAGCTGATGGGGAAGAGGATGAGGAGGGAGAGGTTGAGGAGCCGGAGCATGCGTTATCGCACCGCTTCAATCGGCCCCTCCGCGGACCCTGTGATGAACTGTTCCAAATAGGGATCACCGCTGGCATCCATATCCGCAACTGGTCCGGTCCATTGGATGACCCCATCGTGCAGCATCGCGACCTTGTCGGCAATCGCGCGCACGGATGTCATGTCATGCGTAATCGTCATGGCCGTCGCGCCCATTTCGACAACGATTTCCCGGATCAGATCGTTGATGACGCCGGACATGATTGGATCTAGCCCCGTGGTCGGCTCGTCAAAGAAGATGATCTCGGGCTCCGCCGCAATCGCGCGCGCCAGACCGACTCGTTTTTGCATGCCGCCTGAGAGCTCTGACGGAAAGAGATCGGCCACATCAGGGGTCAGGCCTACGCGGCGGAGTTTTTCAATCGCGATCTCGCGCGCCTCTGCTTTGGGGCGCTTGAGCGCGCCTCGCAGAAGACGGAAGGCGACGTTTTGCCAGACGGTCAGGCTGTCAAAGAGGGCACCGCCCTGAAACAGCATGCCAAAGCGCGCCAGAAAGGCGTCGCGGTCAGCACCAATGCCTGCGTGGGTGACGTCTTCGCCGTCGACGATCACCTTGCCCTGATCCGGGGTCACAAGGCCTAGGATGCTTTTGATGGTGATGGACTTCCCGGTGCCCGAGCCTCCGATGATCACCATGCTTTCGCCTTTGGGGACATGCAGATCAACGCCCCGCAGGACGTGTTTGGGACCAAAGGATTTATGGACGTTATCAAGCGTGATCATTGGCTGAAAAACACCGATGTGAGAATGAAGTTGGCGGCGAGGATCAAAACGGCAGCGGCTTGGACCGAGGACTTGGTGGCCTCGCCCACGCCCTGCGCGCCGCGGCCCGAGTTCATACCGAAGTAGCAGCCCATCGTGGCCGCGATGCCTCCGAAGGCGCAGCCCTTGATGAGCGAGCTGATTATGTCTGATATTTCAAGGAAGTTGACGGTGTTCTTAATGTAGCTTGCAGGGTTGAAACCAAGCTGGCCGGTGCCGACGACGAAACCGCCATAGATGCCGATGATGTCTCCGATGCCCACAAGGATCGGCACGACGATGAAAGCGGCCAGAACCCGTGGTGCCGTCAGGTATTTCATCGGATGGGTCGAGAGCGTCACCAAAGCGTCGATCTGTTCTGTGACCTTCATGGTGGCAATTTCAGCGGCAATCGAGCTGGTCACGCGAGCGGCGATCATGAGGCCCACAAGAACAGGGCCAAGTTCGCGCACCATGCCGATGGCGACGATCTGCGGCACCACTGCTTCGGCCGAGAAGCGCGCGCCGCCGGCGTAGATCTGGAGCGCCAAAGCGCCTCCTGTAAAGAAGGCGGTGAGGCCGACGACAGGCAAGGACAGCCAGCCGATCTGCAAGAGCGCGGTCAGGAACTCGCGGAAATAGAAGGGTGGGCGGAAAATATGGCTGATGCCTTGGGCGGCAAAGATGGCGACCTGTCCGATGGTGGCCAAAACCGCCATCGTCAATTGCCCCAGATAGCGCAGTGGCGCGAGGAGGATCATGAAGAATACCGCCGTTGATAGCGTGCACCTAAGGACGTCAAGATCTCATACCCGATAGTGCCAGCCGCATCGGCGAGGTGGTCGACCGTTTGGTCCTCGGTGAGAATGTCCAACTCGCGCGGGTCTTCGCCCAGATGGGTGATGTCGACGCCGATCATGTCCATCGAAATGCGTCCCACGATGGGGCAGGCGGTAGAGCCGTGAAAGAGGTTCATCTTGGGCCCCATGGCGCGGATCAGACCGTCAGCATAGCCCGCCGCAACCGTTGCAATGCGGCTGTCGCGTTCGGCGATCCAGGTGTTGCCATAGCCAACGCTCTCGTTTTGCGCCACATCGCGCACCTGAATGACGGGGATCGAGACATGGGCGACCGGTTCCGCCTTTTCAAATGGCAAGCCGCCGTAAAGCCCCACGCCCGGGCGCGTCATGTCGAAGTGATAGTCTTTGCCCAAGAGGATGCCGCCTGTGGCCGAAAGGCTCTTAGGTGTGCTCATGCCCTCGGTCATGGCCAGAAAGCTCTCCAACTGATGGGCGTTCATTGGGTGATCCGGTTCATCCGCGCAGGCCAGATGAGACATGACCAATGTCGGGTTCTGAGGTTCCGCCAACTCGCGCAGCGCGGCCCATTCTCCGGGCTCCATGCCAAGGCGGTTCATACCGGTATCAAGCTGAATGCCGAACGGATGGTCAGGCAGGGCTTCGACATGGCGCAGCATCTGGTCGATGGAGTTCAGCATCGGCGTCAGATGCAGATCGCTGATCATGTCGGTGTCGCCCGCCATATGGCCCGAAAAGATATTGATCACAGGCCCGGGGCCAAGCGCTTGGCGTAAGGACGCGGCTTCCTCTGTCGCGGCCACAAAGAAGGTGCGCGCGCCCGCATTTGCGAGGCTGCGCGCCACGCGATCCGCGCCCAGGCCATATCCGTCTGCCTTCACAACGGCGGCAGTTTCGCAGCCTGTCATGGCGTCCAAAGCGCGCCAGTTGTTGGTCAGCGCCGTGAGGTCGATGGTAAGCGTTGCTGTGGCCATATCGTGGGTCTACTCGGGCTTTGTGTCATTCTTGTTGAGGACCATAGGGCCCCTCAGGACTTCCTGCCAGAGTCCATGGTCTCCGACAACAAATTTTAGACGGAAAGCTGATCAATCGCGAGGTCAATCGCGTGTTTGGCCTGTTCCGTGCGGATCGCGGTTTCCAAAGAGGTTGGCAGTTCATAGGCCGCGTCGTCCTCTAGGTCTTTTTCGTCAAATAGCTGTTCTATATCAGGGCAGTAGGTGGCGCGGATGTTTTCGTTAAATTTGGCATGATGGGCCATGATCTCGCGCCGCAGTGCTAGCGACAGGCAGTCACCCGACCGGATCGCGCCCTGAGGTTTAATGGCAATGATTTTACGGATGATATCGCGGGTATTGATATCAGTACCCGCGCGGCGCATGTCGCCCAGCTGTTCAGAAACCTCTCGGCTGAGCGTGGCATTGCTGGACGGCAGGTCATAGCCCTCGGCCAATTCGCGTGACAGGCCGAGAATATGGGCGAAATCCTGTTGCACGTCGCCATTTGGGAAATTTCGCCGCTCAAAGGGGCGGACGATAATGTTTTCCTGCCCAAACACCTGAGAGAACTGGCGTAGAACGCGGCCATAGTAGAGGTCGATCTGTTCGCGGGCGAAATCCTCGGGATCGCCTTGATAGCGGCCGTTTTTAACGCGCTGTTTGTACATCGCCTCGGCATATTTGTCCTGCCGACGGATGTAGGCGATGACCTTGGTCTGGCGTTTGATCCGGCGCGGGAAATGGGTGTCAAACCATGGCGCGAGCCCACGGCGAAAGAACATTTCGGACGAGATCACATGGGTGACATCCGGCGCAGCTTTGATTTCAGCCACCATAGCCTTGGCAACCTTCTTGCCGCCGTTCTGATTGATCGCCTGCAAGACCGAATTATGCGCGATATTGGTGCGGCCTGCCGAGACATAGTTCACGCCCTCGGCCGCCAGTGCGTCGGCTTTGTTCTTCAGAAAGCCCTGAATAGAGGTGGTCCCGGTCTTTTGCGACCCAATATGCAGGATCAGCCGGGGTTTCTCCATTAGAACTGCTGGTCCTGTTGCCACTGTTTGACGAGGTTGCCAAAGCGGGTGAATTTGGACTCAAAGCTCAGATCCACCGTGCCAATCGGGCCGTGACGCTGCTTGCCGATGATGACTTCTGCGCGACCGTGCAGGCGTTCCATTTCCTCTTGCCACATGGACATTTTCTCGAGGTCATGTTCGCCGGGGCGCTCGCGTTCTTTGTAGTATTCTTCGCGGAACACGAACATCACCACGTCGGCGTCCTGTTCGATCGAACCGGATTCCCGCAGGTCTGAAAGCTGCGGTCGTTTGTCGTCGCGGCTTTCCACGGTACGAGACAACTGGGAGAGGGCGATCACCGGGATATTCAGTTCCTTGGCAATCGCTTTCATCCCCATCGAGATCTCACCGATCTCTTGCACCCGGTTTTCTGCCGTGCCGCGGCAGAGCTGCAGATAGTCGATGATCAAGAGATCCAGACCATGGGTCCGTTTCAGTCGGCGCGCGCGGGCGGCAAGCTGGGCAATCGGCAGCGCGGGTGTGTCGTCGATGAACAGGGGGCAGGCTTCCAGCGCCTTTGCGGCATCAACAAAGCGACGGAATTCCTGTTCGGTCATGTCGCCTTTACGGATTTGCTCGGAAGGAACTTCGGCGGCTTCAGACAGGATCCGTGCGGCCAGCTGTTCGGAACTCATTTCCAGCGAGTAAAACCCAACGACGCCACCTTCGATTGTTCCTTCGGTGCCATCTGGGCGGATGCCTTTCTTATAGGCCTTCGCAACGTTAAAGGCGATGTTGGTCGCCAGTGAGGTTTTCCCCATCGACGGACGACCCGCGAGGATCAGAAGGTCCGAGGGATGCAGCCCCCCGAGTTTCTTGTCCAGATCGATCAACCCAGTGCTGACGCCGGCAAGGCCGCCATCGCGCTGATAAGCGGCGTTGGCGGTGTTGACGGCCTCGGTGACCGCTTTGAGGAAAGAGACAAAGCCGCTGTCGGTTTTGCCTTGCTCGGACAGTTTATAGAGCGCTTGCTCCGCCTGAACGATCTGCTCTTTGGGCTCTTCAGTCACGTCCATCTTGGTCGCGCGGGTGGAGATCGACTGACCGAGCCCAATCAGCTCGCGCCGGATCGCCATGTCGTAGATCATCTGCGCATAATCTTTGGCTGCATAGGCCGAGATCGCAGCGCCTGCGAGGCGGGCGAGGTAGGCAGGGCCGCCGAGTTCCTTGAGCCCTTCGTCATCCTCAAGAAAGGCCTTCAGCGTTACCGGAGAGGCGAGGTTGTTCTTGGCAATCCGTGCGGCGGCGACCTCATAGATGCGGGAATGGACCGGATCATAGAAGTGGCTCGCGTCAATCACCGAGGCCACACGGTCGAAAATATCGTTGTTCGTCAGGATCGCACCGAGAAGCTGTTGTTCAGCCTCGATCGAATGCGGCATAGGATCGCCGTCTTGAGCCTCAGGGACACCCGGATTTATCGTCGTTAGCTCGTTCATGCTGCTCCCCCGGTCATTCGCGGGTCTTGTTTTTATCCGCGTGCCCCTGAGCAGAGGTGATAGCGGTTTTGGGTGGCTCGTCCTATCAGGAAATCTCTGTTGATAAGAGGCCCTGAAGGATGTGGGTAAATTTCAGCGATTGCGCCGCCGGTCAGGGTTGCGCCTAGATATAGTGGCACACCCTGCGGGATCTGCCAAATATATCTTTGTTTGGGCCTGTCGAATCGGCGATTCCCTGTGAGTCGTCCACAGGCCATCCACAGGCGTTGCTGAAATTAGTCGCGCTTGTTGGCCTCTTGCCAGGCGCGTGGGTCGTTGAGGAATTTCTCGACCTCGGCCAGCGTTTCTTCTGGGAAGGTGCCCTGCGCGCGGGCCTCAGCCAGCACGTCCCACCAAGTGCACAGATAGTGCAGTTCCACGCCATGATCGCCGAGGGTTTTCACGGTCTCGGGGAAGATGTCGTAGTAGAAAATCACCGCTGTGTGGCCGCAGGACGCGCCAGTTTCGCGGATTGCGTCCACGAAAGACAGTTTGGAGCCGCCGTCGGTGGTGAGGTCTTCGACCAGAAGGACTTTATCATCCTCGGTCATGACGCCTTCGATGCGGGCGTTGCGGCCATAGCCTTTGGGTTTCTTGCGCACATAGGTCATGGGCAGGGCGAGGCGCTCTGCCACAAAGGCCGAAAATGGGATGCCAGCGGTTTCGCCACCTGCGATATTGGTGAAGGCCTCAAAACCTGCGTTGCGCATGACGGTGACGGACATGAAATCCATCAATGTGCTGCGGATGCGCGGGTAAGAGATGAGCTTGCGGCAGTCGATATAGCTTGGGGACGGCAGGCCGGATGCGAGGATATAGGGCTCGTCGGTGTTGAAATTCACGGCCTTGATCTCAAGCAGCATGCGCGCGGTGAGGCGGGCGATTTCCTTTTGATCGGGGAAGCTGGTTGGGATCATGGTGTTCTGTCCTTTAGCGAAGCGTTAGTGGCAGGCGCCGGGAGCCTCCGGCGGGGATATTTAGGGCAAGAGAAAGTCAGGCGACGTCCCAGTAAACTGGGAAGCCCGGGTCAAAGACGGTGACGGGGCCGTCGCCGCCGTGGATCTTGTCGGGGAATTGAGTGGCGCTGTCTGACTTGGTCAGGGTGAGTGTGTCGCTGTTGACGGGCAGGCCGTAGAAGGCGGGGCCGTTCAGCGAGGCAAAGCCTTCGAGCTTGTCGAGTGCGCCGTCTTCTTCAAACACATGGGCGAGGAGCGCCATGGTGTTGGTCGCTGTGAAACAACCCGCGCAGCCGCAGCCGGTTTCTTTGGCGGCATCCACGTGGGGGGCTGAATCTGTGCCAAGGAAGAAGCGTTTGTCGCCGGAGGTGGCGGCGGCGCGCAGGGCGATGCGGTGCTCTTCGCGTTTGGCGACGGGCAGGCAGTAGTAATGCGGCTTGATCCCGCCCACGAGGATGTGGTTACGGTTGATGATCAGATGGTGCGTGGTGATCGTCGCGCCGAGGTTCTTGTCGTTGGATTTGACATAGTCGGCTGCCGTGGAGGTGGTGATATGTTCCATCACAACCTTGAGGTCGGGGTTTTCGCGACGAATTGGATCTAGCACTTCGTCGATGAAGACGGCTTCGCGGTCAAAGATATCGACGTGGTTGTGCGTGACTTCGCCATGGGTACAAAGCGGTAGGCCGATCTCGGCCATTTTTGCGAGCACAGGTTTGACTTTGTCAAAGTTCGTGACGCCTGAGGCCGAGTTGGTGGTCGCGCCTGCGGGATAGAGTTTAACCGCTTTGACAAGGCCGGATGCATGGGCGGCGGCGACGTCCTCGGGATCTGTGTTTTCGGTCAGATAGAGCGTCATCAGAGGCTCAAAGGACATATCCTCGGGCAGGGCGGCCAGAATGCGGTCGCGGTAGGCGGCGGCCTGGTCTCCGCGCACCACGGGCGGCACGAGGTTGGGCATGATGATCGCGCGGGCGAAATGGCGGGCGGTTTCAGGAAGAACAGCTTCCAGCATTGCGCCGTCGCGCAGGTGCAGGTGCCAGTCGTCTGGGCGGGCAATCGTCAGGCTTTGGGTCATGCCTTGGCAATTACACAAAAGGCGCCCGAGCGGAAAGAGGGTTTGGCGAGAAAAGCGCGCCTAAATTGGCGGCGCGCTTTCTTGGGTCAGAAAATGCCCTGACAGACGATCATGATTGCGCCGGAAATCACCACATAGCCCCCATCGATCAGGATCGCAGCGTTCGATTTTTGTGAGAACGCATCCTGCGCCATAACCATGCCCGCAGCGGCGAGGATGGCGACGATGGCAGTCGTGAGCGCTTCGATCTGGGCGGTCGTGCCGATCACCAGAGCCAAGAGGAAAAGGCCGATGACTTGTAGCCCCATGGCCATCCACGGCATTTGCTCGGGCGGCTCGGGCGAGATGCGTGAGCCGATGGCCCAGGTCTTGCCGAACATGAAAGGGCTAAAGGTCGCCCAGCCTGCGAAAAAGGCGGCGATGGTTCCGACGAGGATGGCCGTCCAGTTGAGAGCTTCGGTTTCCATGATGCTCTCCTATGCCGCCATATCGTCCAGAGCAGCGAGGATCGCGCCCCAGCCCGCTTGGTGATTGTCGCGCTTTTCTTCGTCATAGAAGGTCTGGTGTGTCAGGGTCACGCGTGTGCCTTCGGCGACAGGCTCAAAGTCCAGCGTGACTTCGCTTTCGGCAGGGGACCAGGCGCTTTCCCATGAAAAGATGATCTGAGAATGCGGGTCGATCTTTTTGTAAACGCCGCCATGAGGCATGTCGTCGGTGGCGTCTCGCATGATCAGGTCAAAGCGCCCCCCTTCGCGGGCATCAACCTTGGCAGAGGGCAGGGACATATCTGGCCCTGGCAACATGAATTTCTTGAGCATTTCCGGATCAAGCCAGGCGTTAAAAAGTTTCTCGGCAGGGGCTTTGATCACCCGATCAATGGACAGGCTTAGGTCCGTGCGTATCTCAGTCGTCGTCATTGGCAGTCTCCTCGTTAAATATATCCTCAAGCGCCTCTAACCTGAGGGCCCAGATGGATCGCAACTCGGCAAACCAAAGGTCGATCTGGCGCAGGGGCGCCATGTTCAGCTCGATAATATGTTCTCGCCATTCGGTGCGGCGCGTCACAAGGCCCGCGCGTTCCAGCACTTTGATGTGCTTGGAGACCGCGTTGAGGCTCATGTCGAAGTGCTTGGCCAAGGCGGTCACGCGTCCGGCCCCATTCTGAGCGAGCAGCGTCAGGATGGCGCGACGGGTGGGGTCGCTTGCGGCTTTCAGAACCTCTGAGAGCTGGGGATCGTCCTTTCGTTCAACCATATGGGTGAATAACATTGCGAAAGGCGTCAGTCAACCGTTAGGTGGAATGATGTTTGATACGTATATGGAGAGGGGGAAATATGAGGGATTACAGGATGATCGGAGAGATTTGGGCGAGCTTTATGCGGTTGCCGATGTGGGTGAAGCTCTGGATGGTGCTTTGGCTGGTGCCGGTGAATTTGGTGTCTTTGGGGTTCTGGGGGCAGGTGGAGCCGGTGTCTGGCATCACTGTCGCGCTTTTGGCCAATCTGGGCATGGCGTTTAATCTGCCTATCATGATGCGCGACAGGGGCATGGGCAAAGCGATGGCCTTGCCGCATTTGGTGTTCTGGACGCCTTTGGTGATTTTGATTGGTGTTGGGCTTGCGTCAGACGGAGGCGCTTCGGGCTATCGCAGCTATCTCGCGGTTCTTTTGATGACGAACCTTGTTTCTCTGGGTTTTGACTACAAAGACGCATGGGCCTGGTGGCGCGGAGATCGCGGCATCGCATAAAAAAACCCGGCGCGAGGGCCGGGTTCTTCGTATTCTATTTAAAGCCGTTTACTTCGGCAGAGGGCCAACCATCATGGTCATCTGACGGCCTTCCATCTTGGGCATGTTTTCGACTTTGCCCAATTCCTTGATGTCCTCGGCCACGCGTTCCAGCAGTTCACGACCAAGGTTCTGGTGGGCCATCTCGCGGCCACGGAAACGAAGCGTCACTTTGACTTTGTCGCCTTTTTCCAGGAACTTCACCACGTTGCGCATTTTGACGTCATAGTCATGCGTGTCGGTGTTCGGGCGGAATTTAACTTCTTTGACCTGAATGACGGTCTGCTTTTTCCGCGCCTCGGATTCACGCTTTTGCTGTTCGTATTTGAACTTACCATAGTCCATGATCTTGCAGACCGGCGGATTGGCGTTGGGCGAGATTTCAACGAGGTCGAGCTCGGCGTCAGCGGCCATTTGCATGGCTTTGGCAGGGTGGACCACCCCAACATTGTCACCATCTGCGCCAATCAGGCGGATTTCAGGGGCTCGGATTGCGTCGTTGACTCTTGGGCCAGTGTCGCGCTGTGGAGGCGCATTGTGTGGTCTGCGGGCTATGGTTTTGATCCTTCAATGGTTAACCGATTTGAGGCCGTAAGCTATATGCGCAGGCAGGGTGTTTCAAGCGCCTAAATCGCAGTTGATGCGGTAAATTTCCAGAGTTTCCCCCTATTTCTTTGGCCCCAATGCGCGTCTTTTGAGAGCAATCCAAGCGCTGCTTGCGCGCGGTGCGAAATAGGAAAGGATGTCTTATGAAATATATTGTTGGAATTGGGGTCGCGGCTTTGGTCGTTGTTGCGGGCTATCTTGCTCTTTCTACGCAGGAAGAGGCAGAGGAAACCATTACCATGCCAGTGACCACAACGGTTGAAGAAGCAGAGCCGGTGGTGACCGAAGAGGTTCAAGAGGTCGTAGAGACCGTGACCGAGCAAGCACAAAGCGCTGTTGAAACCGTTCAAGAGCAAGTGGAAACCGTGGTTGAGCAAGCCACGCAAGCCGCCAATGAAGCGGCAGAATCTGCGGAAGGCGCGGTAGAAAATGCTGTCGGCAATGTGGTGAATAGCCTTTCCGGCAACTGACCCGAGGTGCCTCAAACGAAAAAGGCCGCCCAGATTGAGGCGGCCTTTTTTGTAACGATCATAATCGCTTAGTCGAGGAAGGCTTTTTCCACAACGTAATGCGCTGGCTTAGAATTCGCGCCTTCTTCAAGGCCATAGGTGTTCTCAAACAGATCCTTGAGTTCCAAGTTGAACGCGAGGTTGCCGCAGATCATGGCGCGGTCGGTTTCTGGGTTCAGAGGTTCTACACCCAGATCCGCGAAGGCTTCACCCGATTTCATCAGGTCGGTGATGCGGCCCATTTTGGCGCTCTCTTCGCGGGTGGTGGTTGGGTAGTATTTGATTTTCTTCCAGAAACCCTCGCCAATCACTTCGTTCAGAAGCTCGTCGTCTTTGAGGCTTTCGATCAGTTCGCGGCCATAGGTCAGCTCGCCTGCTTCGCGGCAGGTATGCGTGATGATGACTTCGTCGAATTTCTCGTATGTTTCAGGCTCGCGCAGCAGGGATGCGAAAGGCGCGAAGCCTGTGCCGGTGGCAAAGAACCAGATGCGTTTGCCCGGGATCAGCGCGTCATGCACGAGGGTGCCCACAGGCTTTGGACGCAGGATGATGTCATCGCCCGGCTGAATATGCTGCAGCTTGCTGGTCAGAGGACCGTCCTGAACCTTGATCGAATAGAACTCCATCTCTTCGCCCCAGCTTGGGGAGGCGATGGAATAGGCGCGCAACAGTGGTTTCTGCTTGCCGGTCTCAGGATGCGGGTCGCCCATGAGGCCGATCATCACGAACTCACCAGAGCGAAAGCGCAGGCTGGCCGGGCGCTCGACCTTGAAGGAAAACAGACGGTCGGTCCAATGTTTCACCTCAAGCACTTTCTGTGCGTCGGGCAGAACAGGTTTCTTTGGGGCCTCGGTGGCGGTGTCTTGGGTCACTGCGGTTTGCTCGTTCATCATAAAATAAGGGCGGTCTCGTCGCCCTTCCTCTATCAGGTCTGTGCGGTATGTGCAGCGGGAAAAGCGTCATAGCTGCTATGCAGAACGCTCGTCCCGCTACGTTATCAGTCAGCGGCTTTGGCGCGCAGACGGTTTTGGTAGTCGTGCTCTTGCCAATTGGCGCGGAAGAGCCACTGGTCTTCGGGCTGGCGTTGGGCGAGCTCGTTGGAAATTTCGACTTCGTCAAAGCCTGAACGACGGGCCATGGCATATTGATCTGCGATCACATGGCCACGGGCGCGTAGGCGGCCCTGAAAGCCCTTCAGGCGCAGCTGGCGTGCGATGGTAAAGCCACGGCCATCTGCGGCGGCGGGGAAATCCACGCGGATCACATCGGCGTTCAGATGTGCGTCCAGATCGGACAGTTCAGCGTCCGAAGGCACGTCCAAAGCTGCCACGGAATTGGCTGCCTCGCCCAAAGCCACGAAGGCCACGTTCAGGTCATCGGCCGCAAAGCCTTTGTCAGTAATTACAACACTCATGCGTCTACTCCTGTGCGCACCATGGAGCCGTCTTGGCCAACATGGATGCCGCATTCGGTTTTAGCTTGCCCGCGCCAACGGCCCGAACGGGGATCTTCGCCTTCTTTGACTGGGCTTGTGCAGGGCGCACAGCCAATAGACGGATATCCCCGCGCAATCATCGGGTGTTTGGGCAGGCGGTTTTCTTCCATATAGGCGCGCACGTCCTCAGGCGCCCAGTGAGCCAGCGGATTGACTTTGATCCGACCGGTAAATTCTTCGACCTCAAAGAACTCCAGCGCGGCGCGGGTGCCGGCCTGAAAGCGTTTGCGGCCTGTGATCCAGCCATCATAGTCGCGCAACGCCTTCTGCAGCGGGCGCGTTTTGCGCAGCGCGCAACAGGCGTCCGTGTCGCGCTGATGCAGCGTGCGATAGGGGTCCTCGGCTGCCAGCGTCTTGTCACTTGCGGTGATGATCTTAAGGTTCGTCAGATGCAGACGCTCGGCCAGTTCCTGTTGATAAACAAGCGTTTCGGTGAAGAGAAACTGCGTGTCCACAAAGAGCACAGGCACATTGCGATCCACCATGGCCACAAGGTGCAAAAGCGCGACGCTTTCTGCCCCAAACGAGCTGACCATCGCTACATCGCCAGCCACCTTGTCGCGCAACGCCGCCTCAAGCACCGCGGTTGCGGAATGGTGCTTGTAGCGCGCATTCAGCGCGTCGACCTTTTCCTGCAAAGGATCAGGCCCAGCCGCCGCGCCGAAACGCAGCGGGGTGATGTCGGAAGTCTGGTCCATTCTTACGCCGCAGCTTGCGCCTCTGGATAGATATACGGTTTGAACACCGCCAGACCGAGGCGACGATAGGTTTGAAGGAAGGTCTCTTCCGGACCTTCGCGCAGCTCAAGATAGGCCATCACGATGCGCTCGACCGCAGGTACGATCTCGTCATAGGCAAAGCCCGGGCCCACGCGGCCACCGACTTCAGCGGTGTTTGTGGCATCTCCACCCAGCGTGATCTGGTAGTTCTCCACGCCCGCGCGGTCCAGACCAAGGATGCCGATGTGGCCCACGTGGTGGTGACCACAGGCGTTGATGCAGCCCGAGATCTTGATTTGCAGGTGACCGATGTCATGCTCGAGTTTCAGCTCCTCAAAGCGCGAGGAAATACCCTGCGCCACAGGAATCGAGCGCGCGGTTGCCAGCGCACAATAGTCCATGCCGGGGCAGGCGATGATGTCAGAGATCAGGCCGATGTTTGCGGTATGCAGATCATGCGCCTTCAGTTCTTCGTAAACCGCTGGCAGATCGGCTTTATGCACGTTTGGCAGGATCACGTTCTGCTCATGGGAAATGCGCAGCTCGTCATGGCCGTATTTGCGGGCGATATCCGCCATTGCACGCATCTGAGCAGCCGTCGCGTCGCCCGGGGTCTCGCCGTGTTTCTTCAGCGAGATCGTCACGATCGCGTAATCCGCTTGCTTGTGCGCGGTCAGGTTGGTGTCTGCCCAGCTGCGGAACATCGCGTCGTCACCATAGGCCGCGTCATAGGCATCCGTTGGCACGTTGCGATAGGCCGGTGCTGCGAAATGGGTTTTGATCTCGTTAAAGAGGTCAACGTCAAAGCCTTGGAACGTCGGGCGGATCGCTTTGTAGCGTTCTTCCACGCGTTCGCGGATCTCTTCGATGCCATGCTCATGCACGGTAATCTTGATACGCGCTTTGTATTTGTTGTCGCGGCGACCCAAGAGGTTCCACACAGAGACAGTCGCCTCAAGATAGGACAAGAGGTCCTCTTGACTGACCCAGTCTTTCAGAACTTTGCCGATCATCGGCGTCCGGCCAAGACCACCGCCCACGATGATCTGATAGCCCAGCTCGCCTGCGTCATTGTTCACAAGGTAAACACCGATGTCATGCGCCTTAACCACCGCACGGTCGTTTTCACGCGCGCCAGAGACGGCGATTTTGAACTTGCGGGGCAGGGCCTGGAATTCAGGGTGATCGGTGGACCACTGACGGATCAGCTCGGCCACGGGACGAGGATCTGCGATCTCATCTGCTGCCGCGCCTGCGAAATGGTCAGCGGTCACGTTGCGGATCGTATTGCCCGAGGTTTGGATCGCATGCATGCTGACTTCGCCCAGAGCGTCCAGCATATCAGGGACATCTTTCAGCTTTGGCCAGTTGTATTGGATGTTCTGACGAGTGGTGAAGTGGCCGTAACCCTTGTCCCACTTTTCCGCCAGCAGCGCCAAAGTATCCATCTGCGCGCCGTTCAGCGTGCCATATGGGATCGCAACGCGCAGCATGTAAGCGTGCAGCTGCAGATAGAGGCCGTTCATCAAACGCAGCGGACGGAATTCCTCTTCGGTCAGAGAGCCATCGATGCGGCGTTCTACCTGCGCGCGGAACTGTTTGTTGCGCTCGGCCAGGAAGGCTTTGTCAAAGTCGTTATACTGATACATCTCTTACGCCTCTGCCTGCTTGCCATGGAAATAGTTCGACGGGCCGGTGCGGCGGAACTCTTCACGGAAATGGGTGGGTTCAGGACGACCGTCTGTGCCCGCTTTGGCATCGGCCAGATAGGCGCCAACGGTGACGTCTTTTTGCTGTTGCGCTTCGATCAGGCGCAGATCGGCATCTGCTTCGTCCGTCAACAAAGCGGCCTCGGCCAGATTGCGCGTCCAAGCGCCGGCGTCTGTCATATAGATGACATCGCCTTCGAGCAGGTGGTTGGCCGTGATGACCTTTGGGGTAAAGGCGCGTGGCATGGTGAGCGAGCTCCTGAGTACTTTTGATCGAGGCGGCGCGGTATTCCGATTTATTTCCCCTCTCAGAAGGGCATTTGGAACGGTCGTCTCTTTTCATGTTTACTTTGGAGCTAATATAGGAAATATTCCCGTCCGGTCGCTAGATGGCGATGCAAATAGAAATGTTCGTTCCGTTTAGCGAGGGGTTGGCGAACAGCGTTCCGGTTTGAAGGGGAAAATAGAATGGCGTCTGGTATAGACGATATGGATCGGAAAATCCTTGATACCTTGCAAGAGGATGCCTCGCAGTCTTTGGACGAAATTGCACGGCGTGTGGGGTCCTCTAAGACCCCGGTCTGGAACCGAATTCGCAAGCTGCGTGAGTCGGGGATCATCAAGCAAAACACGGTGATTCTGGATGCAGAGGCGCTTGGGTTTGAGGCTTGTTTCTTTGTTCTGATTCGCACGTCAGAGCACGAGGCCGCTTGGCAGGCAAAATTCCTGCAAGCGCTGCAGGACCGTCCCGAAGTTCAGGAAGCGCACCGTCTGGCGGGGGATATCGATTATATCCTGAAAGTCCGCGTCGCGAATGCGCGTGCCTATGACACCTTCTATCAGGCGCTGATTTCCGAGGTGCGGGTGCACAATGTGACCGCGCTTTTGTCGATGGAAGAGATCAAGTCGACCGCCCGCCTGCCGCTGTAACTCTTTAGTCCCTGCGGTCCTTCATCGTGTCACCATGAGCTCTTGCAGCCCATGGAAGTGATATACGTTGGCGTATTGTGGCTGTTGCGTCAGCGCGAGGTTTGGGCAGCGTTCAAAAAGGACCGGTAAGGCGATCTTTAGCTCAAGCCGAGCCAAAGGGGCACCGACGCAGAAATGCAGCCCCGCGCCAAAGGCCGTATTGGTTTTGATCGGACGGGATGGGTCGAATGTTTCGGGGTTTTCCCAGACGGCTGGATCTCTGTTGGCTGCTCCCAGCAGCAACGCGATCTGGTCGCCGCGGTTGAAGGTCTGACCTGCGACCTCGATGTCCTCATAGGCATAGCGCGTGAACATATGCAGCGGCGGATCAAAGCGGATGAGTTCCTCGACGGTGGCGTCGATTTTGTCCTCTGCAAGGAAGCCGTGATCGGTGTCATGTTCCAGCAAGCACTTGATCGCATTGCCAAATGTATGAACCGTCGCCTCATGCCCTGCGTTCAACAGCAGGATACAGGTTGTGATGAGTTCGTCGGTCGACAGCTTTTCGCCGTCTTCTTCGGCGGCGATCAGTTCCGTCAGCAGATCATCCCCGGGCGTTGCGCGTTTTTCGTCCACATAGGAGCGGATGAACTCAGCAAACTCGGTTGAGGCTTGTGCGGCGGCCAATTCGGTTTCATGCGTGCGGCTGGCCATATACATAGACACCATCGCGTTGGACCATTTCAGCAACTGATCCGCCATGGATTCAGGCACGCCCAGCAGGCGGCAGATGATCACCACGGGAATACGGGTTGCGAAAGCGGGCAAGAGATCAAACTCACCCTCGGGAAACTGATCGATCAGCTGATGCGTCAGCTCCGTGATGTCAGGTGCCAACGTCTTGATACGCCGAGAGGTAAAGGCGCGCATCACCAGACCCCGCAGGCGTGTGTGGCGCGGAGGCTCCAGTTCCAGCATCGAATGGGATTCGATTTTGTAAAACGGCACCGTATGAGGAGCGGGTTCTGTCGCCAGTTCTGCAGGGACTTCGCGGCCGAACCTGCGGTCCTTAAGAACCGCACTCACCTCTGCATGAGAAAACGCCGCCAGCATGTCGTATTCATTCCAGAAATGTAGCGGCGCTTTCGCGCGTTTATCTGCATAAAATCCGTAGGGGTTCTGGACGAACTTCGGCTCTGTCGGAGACTGGCTGACGGCGGTCATAGGATTCAGGCTGCGTCCAAAGCCGCGATGATTGCGGTGAAATCGCTGGCCTTAAGGCTTGCGCCGCCTACGAGGGCACCGTCGACATTTGAGGTCGCAAAGATCTCTGCCGCGTTGCTGGGTTTGACCGAGCCACCGTAGAGCACGCGCATGCCGCTGCCTTCAGCGCCAAAGCGTGTTTCCAGCTCAGCGCGGATGAAATCATGGACCTCCGCGATTTGCTCGAGCGTTGGGATTTTGCCCGTGCCGATGGCCCAGATCGGCTCATACGCGATGACCGTATTGGCCGCTGTCGCCCCATCAGGCAAAGAGCCAGCGAGTTGGGTTTTGATCACGTCCAGAGTCGTGCCGCCTTCGCGTTCCTCAAGACTTTCGCCAAGGCAGACCAC
Organism: Cognatishimia activa; assembly: GCF_017798205.1. Lineage (NCBI taxonomy): Bacteria > Pseudomonadati > Pseudomonadota > Alphaproteobacteria > Rhodobacterales > Paracoccaceae > Cognatishimia > Cognatishimia activa. Next base: position 2,771,689 of record NZ_CP060010.1, read on the forward strand.
CGCGACCAGATGAGCACCCCAAGCCGCTTCGGTCTTGGCCGCCACATCCGCGTCGCTTTCGCCATGATCTGCCCGGCGTTCGGAGTGTCCCAAGATCACATGGCTCGCGCCTGCATCCTTGAGCATTTCGGCCGAGACATCACCTGTGTGCGCGCCAGAAGTGTTCGCATGGCAATCCTGACCGCCAATCGCAACAGAGCCAGCCTCAGGAACTGCGCGCGTGATCAACGTCGCAGGCGGGCAGATCAAAACGTCGGTCTGAGTGGTCGCCGCAGCAGCAATACCGCCCAATTCGGGCAGGCTCACGCCCAGACCATTCATTTTCCAATTCCCGGCGGCCAGTTTGCGACGCATCTGCAGATCTCCTCAAATATCGTTGCGCGTGTTTTCAACCCTAGACCGGTGAGGGTCAAGGGTTGGCGCTAACGTATTTTGCTGGAACGGCAGAGAAGGGGGCTACATGCCCTCAAACTTGATCGATTCACCACAGCCGCAGGCCTCGGTGACATTCGGGTTGTTGAATTTAAAGCTCGCTTCCAAAAGCGAGACCTCATAGTCGATCTGCGTGCCAAAGAGAAACATCTGCGCCATCGGCGCGATCATCACGCGGGCACCGTCCTGTTCAACGACCTCATCCAATGGATCCTGCGTGTCCACATAATCCATCGTGTATTCCATACCCGCGCAGCCGCCTTTCTTGACGCCAATGCGCAGCCCCTGATGCCCCTCGCGGTCCATCAGTTTCACGATCTGCTTTGCTGCGGCCGGGGTGAGTGTCACCGCCTGTTTGCCTGGAATGCCGAACATGATGTTCTCCTTTGCCCCTTATTTAGGGTGCCCCGAGCAGGAAGCCAAGGGGTGGAAGCTGTAATAGAATAACATGAATTGCGAGGGTCACAAGAATGGCCCAGCCAAAGGATGCAAGCGTGCCGATGATGACATATTCCGAGCGTCGGCGGTTGGTGATCTCATCGCCATCGCGCGTGGCTTCAAAGCGCAGGACAGACTTTGCCGCCACCAGAAACCCGATGCCGATAGGATTGCCCGAAAGGATCAAGATATAGATCAATCCACGTTCTAGGAGGCCGATCATCTGGCCGCCGCCAGGCAGGGAATCCTTTGAAAATTCAGAGCCATAGGGAGCCATGAGAATTCCTATCGCAAAGCCTCCAGCTCGCGTGACGTAGATCGCGCCGCTGAGGAGCAGAAGAAAATGAGAGACCCAGTTCGGGGCAGAGCTCCAGAGGCCATCTGCCCAGAGGGTTGGGGCGAGGCCTGCGACGGTTGTCAGAGTGATGAGATGGGCGAGCTGGTCTGTGAGGTGGCTCGTGATTGTGGTTTTAGTACGTGCTTTGATCGCATCCGTTGTGATGTGGAGCGTCGCAAGAATGAAGATCGGGGCGGCGATGGATCCGGTGAAAAGGACCGCAAGGGCTAGGACAACAGCGCCATGGTAGGCGAGATGGGCAAATTCGTGTTTGTTCTCGGCGGTGCGTTTGGATTGAAACACGTAGTCGGCAAAGACATGGGCCGCGAGGAGAGCGGTGAGGGTTTCAATCATGGTCGTTCTCGAGGCTGTCAAGTGCGGTCTCTACATAGAAAAATCCGGCGCTTTCAAGAGATTTAGAAACGGCCTGGCGCGAAATGCCTAGTTCGTCTCCGACTTGGGAGTATGTCGTGTTCTCATTCATTAAGAAATGATAGACGGCGCTAGCTTGTGCTTTGGTCCATCTATTTACAATCTGATCAGCGAGGCTAGAAATTGCGATGGTTTGATCATCGTTGAAAATTGCCATCCGTCGTCCGTGTTTTGCCTCTCGTTTAATCAATTCCAAAAAACGACCAGAGTAAGTGAAAACTGGTTCAGTGTATGTATTGAGATCTTGCTGCTCTGTGAACTCTACATCGCCGTCAAGAAGCGACATGTAGGTATCGAATTCGCCAGCGATAGCCTTCAATCCCGCCCGAAACACCAAAGCACTCCGCAACGCAAACTTCGGCTCTCGTAGAACAACCTGCCAGCCATCCCCACGGTGCCGCGTAAAGAGCAGGCTCCCGCCGTGCCAAGCCTCCAGATCCTTCGCGACCTCTTGCAGGCGCTCAAAGGCGATCTCCACCTTTTCAGCGCCCAGCGCGGTGGAGTTGACCAGATCTCCGGTCAGTACCGTAACTATTTGTGTGTTTTCAGTCATTGCGCATCCAAAATAGGTTGCGAAATACAAAATGCAACCAAAAAAGGTTGCAACATGTAGTTCGCAACCTAAAAAGGTTGCATGCAAAACGGCCCAGCGTTTCCACTGGGCCGCGTTACGTTGTACTTTGTGAAAATTACTTACCCATGCAGTTCGCGTAATAGGTCACCGTCGCTGGCCAGTCAGAGAAGATGCCTTCGATACCAACGTCTTGCGCCAAGACATCCAGCAGTTCCATATACATCGCGTCGTTGTTGGTGACCTCTTTGATGGTCTGGAAGTACCAGCCGCCACCGTTCGCCAGAGGGCCTGAACGCTCAAGCGTCCAAGTGATCAGCTTGAGGCCTGCCGCTTTGGCTTCTTTGGTGTAGACGGAAGGCACGATCTTGCCGTCTTCGACCGCGACCAGCATCCACATTGGAGGCGCGATGTAGTTCACGCCTTCTGCGTGCAGCTCTGCGAAATCATGAGGGAAGGTTGAGGCATCATTCAGGTTGAACCCTTCTATGTTGTAGGACGCATCCAGAAAGACAGCCTGTTTGCCGAATTCTGGCTCTGCTTTGATCCAGTAGAGCACGTCATCGAGGTTAAAGGACTGTGCCCAGACGTCAGAGGCCGGGATTCCGGCGGCTTTGTATTCGTCGATCAGCGCTTGGGCGTAGTCTTCTTGGCTGTAGCCGTCAAAGGGCATCTCAACGGATGGGGACTTCAGTTCTGGGGTAAATTTCGCGCCAAGGTCTTTGAAGAGCTGGATGGACTCAGCGTGGGTCATCAGGGTGCCGGTGGTGGCGTAAAGATCGGTGCGCCAGTTCGCGGTGCCGTCCATATATTCGGCAACCGTTTCACCCATTTTGTTGGCCGCATCCATCTTGCCGTTCAGAGTTTGATACTCGGCCAGCGTGATATCAGAGGTGCGGCATTCCGCTTTGGCCGCTTCGCCATTCTTCGCGCCTTCAAATGGCGTGGTGCATTTGGATGCCAGATCGGTCGCAAGGATATTGGTGGTGGTGTGTAGGTCGTTTTGCGCGTGGCGGCAGACCAGTTTCTTGTCCTTGGTGAAGGTCACGTCGCATTCCAGAATGCCTGCGCCCATACGCGCGGCGGCGACGTTGGATTCAATGGTATGTTCTGGGAACAGCAAAGGCGCGCCGCGGTGGCCGATTGAGAAGTCGGATTTTTTAAATTCCATTGACGCGCAGCTTTGTAGCTTTGTTTTCAATGGGCTATCGGCCATGCGGTCGATCAGGAAATAGGGGCGCGGGCCCAGTTCGACATCAGCAGCTGTCGCGGAAACGGGCAGGGCAACGCCTGCCGCAAGGATAAGAGAACGCAGCATCAAGTAACTCCAAAATTGTGCTGCGATCTGGATCTCAGCGGCGTGTGACCGCCGCGTGAGAAATTTGTTAAATCTTCATTTAGGATTTATGGCAATGAGGCGTCACCGAGGTAACACCTACATGAAGCCGAGCTCGAGCCGCGCTTCGTCGCTCATCATATCCATGCCCCAAGGCGGCTCCCAGACGAGGTCAACGTCGACCGTGCGGATGCCGTTGACGCCCATGATGGCCTCTTGCACCCAGCCCGGCATTTCGCCCGCCACTGGACAGCCCGGGGCGGTCAGGGTCATGACGACTTTGGCGTCGTTTTCGGCGTTCAAGTCGATCGTATAGATCAGGCCGAGGTCATAGATATTGACTGGAATTTCCGGGTCAAACACGCTGCGGCAAGCCTCGACACAGAGGTCGTGCAGCGGGTGATCGACGCTGGACGGTTGGATCAGGGGCACGCCTTCCATAGGATGAGACGGATCGCTCATGGGATGTCCTTCATAATTCTTGACTGTTGATATAGGGAAAGAGGATCGGGGCGTCCAGAGGGGTCGATGCTTTGTCGCAGCCCGAGGGACTTGAGTATTTTTGGCAAGATGAAGCGGGCTTTGGTTGCAAAGCGTGCGTTTTCGAGCCTAAGAGGCGCAAAAAAGGGTAAATGAGATGACCGCGCGTTTTGAATTTGAACTGAAGGCGACAGATGGCAAGGCTCGGACCGGGGTGATTTCGACGCCCCGTGGCGAGATCCGCACACCTGCCTTTATGCCGGTTGGAACGGCGGCGACGGTCAAGGCGATGATGCCTGAGTCGGTGCGCGCGACCGGCGCGGATATTCTACTGGGCAATACATATCATTTGATGTTGCGCCCCACGGCGGAACGGATTGATCGTCTGGGCGGTTTGCACAAGTTCATGAACTGGGACCGCCCGATCCTGACGGATTCCGGTGGGTTTCAGGTGATGAGCCTTGCGGGGTTGCGCAAACTCACTGAGGAGGGCGTGACCTTTAAGAGCCATATTGATGGGTCCAAGCATAAGTTGACACCTGAACGGTCGATGGAGATTCAGCGGCTGTTGGGCTCGGATATTGTCATGTGTTTTGATGAATGCCCTGCGCTGCCGGCGGATCGGGACCGGATTGCTGAGTCCATGCGCCTGTCGATGCGGTGGGCGGAACGCAGCAAGGTGGCTTTTGGGAATCGTCCGGGGCATGCGCTCTTTGGGATTATGCAGGGCGGGCTGGAACAGGATTTCCGTGAGGAAAGTGCCAAGGCGCTGCGCGAGATTGGCTTTGACGGCTATGCGATTGGCGGTCTGGCTGTGGGCGAGGGGCAAGAAGCGATGTTTGACTGCCTGGACTATGCACCAGACATGCTGCCCGTGGACAAGCCGCGCTATTTGATGGGTGTGGGCAAGCCCGATGACATCGTGGGCGCTGTGAAGCGTGGCGTGGATATGATGGATTGCGTCTTGCCAAGCCGCTCGGGACGCACGGGGCAAGCGTTTACGCGCCGGGGTGTCGTGAATATCAAAAACGCGCGTCATGCAGATGATCCGCGACCGCTCGATGAGAGCTGCAGCTGTCCCGCCTGCAGCAATTATTCCCGCGCCTATCTGCATCATGTGTTCCGCAGCAATGAAATGATATCTGGCATGCTGCTGACATGGCACAATCTGCAGTATTTTCAGGACATCATGGGCGAAATGCGGGTTGCGATTGCAGAGGGTCGGTTTGAGGCCTGGGAAGACCAGTTTCACGCGATGCGGGCGATGGGGGATATTGATCCGCTTTAACCAGCCCTTAAGCAAAAATGCACGCAAGCTTAAATCTGGGTAAAATAGCGCGGATCTGCTCTTGTGGTCCCCGAGCCATGACGGCATTCTGATGCAAATCGCGGCATATGTGGGTTGAAACCTCGTCCCAGCCGCACCACGTTGTTAATCCGTTGAGGAGATGACAAGTGCTGCCGCCAAGCGGGGCCAGGTCATCTTGCCAAGAACAAGGAACGATTATGCAAGAGCCACTCAATTCCTCCTATCCGGTCCTGCCGCTGCGCGACATCGTTGTGTTTCCACATATGATCGTGCCGCTGTTTGTTGGCCGTGATAAGTCGGTCCGCGCGCTTGAAGAAGTGATGCAGGACGACAAGCAAATTCTGCTCTCAAGCCAGATTGATCCAGCCGATGATGATCCAAATACCGATGGCATCTATCGCACCGGCGTGCTGGCGAATGTGCTGCAGCTGCTCAAGCTGCCTGATGGCACAGTGAAAGTGCTGGTCGAGGGCCAAGCCCGCGTCACCATCACCGATTTCATTGAAAACGATGTGTTTTTTGAGGCCTCTGCCGAGTATCTACACGAAGAAGACGGCGATCTGGCCACGATCGAGGCGCTGCTGCGCTCGGTTGGCGACGAATTCGAACGGTACGCCAAAGTTAAGAAAAACATCCCCGAAGAAGCGCTGAGCGCGGTTGCCGAGGCGCATGAACCTGCGCGTCTGGCGGATCTTGTGTCTGGCCATTTGGGTGTTGAAGTCGACCAGAAGCAGGACCTTCTGGAAACCCTGTCTGTCTCTGAGCGGCTGGAAAAGGTCTTTGGCCTGATGCAGGGCGAAATGTCCGTGCTGCAGGTGGAGAAAAAGATCAAAACCCGCGTGAAGTCTCAGATGGAGAAGACCCAGCGCGAGTATTATCTGAATGAGCAGATGAAAGCCATTCAGAAGGAACTCGGCGACGGCGAAGAGGGCGCGTCCGAGATCCAGGAACTCGAAGAAAAGATCGCGGGCGTTAAGCTTTCTAAAGAGGCCAAGGAAAAGGCGGATGCCGAGCTGAAGAAGCTCAAGAACATGTCGCCCATGTCTGCCGAGGCCACTGTGGTGCGCAATTATCTGGATTGGATGCTGTCCATTCCATGGGGCACTAAGTCGCGCGTTAAGAAAGATCTGAATCGTGCCCAGAACGTGCTGGATGACGATCACTTTGGTCTGGAGAAGGTCAAAGAGCGGATCGTGGAATATCTGGCGGTTCAGCAGCGCTCGAAGAAACTGAAAGGCCCGATCCTGTGTTTGGTTGGCCCTCCGGGTGTTGGTAAGACCTCGCTGGGTAAATCCGTTGCGAAAGCAACCGGGCGCGAATTTATCCGGATTTCTCTGGGTGGAGTGCGCGATGAAAGCGAAATTCGCGGTCACCGTCGGACCTATATCGGCTCGATGCCCGGCAAGATCATTCAGGCGCTGAAAAAGGCGAAAACCACGAACCCGCTGATCCTTTTGGACGAGATCGACAAGATGGGTCAGGACTTCCGTGGCGACCCTGCATCAGCGATGCTTGAGGTGCTGGATCCTGAACAAAACTCTACTTTTGTGGATCACTATCTGGAGGTCGAATATGACCTCTCAAACGTGATGTTCCTGACCACCTCGAACAGCTACAACATGCCTGGTCCACTGCTGGATCGGATGGAGATCATCCCTCTGGCAGGCTATACCGAGGACGAAAAGGCAGAGATCGCGCATCGTCACCTGATCCCGAAACAGGTGAAAAATCATGGGCTTAAAGAGGGTGAGTTCACTCTGGAGCCTGAGGCCCTGCAAGAGATCATCCGCACCTACACCCGCGAGGCGGGCGTGCGGAGCCTTGAGCGCGAGATCGGTAAACTGGCGCGGAAAGCTGTGACCAAGATCGTGCGCAAGGCTGAGGATTCTGTCACCGTGACTGCCGACAACCTTGATGACTTCTTGGGTGTGAAAAAATTCCGCTATGGCTTGGCGGAACAGCACGACCAAGTCGGTGTTGTCACCGGTCTCGCGTGGACCTCGGTGGGCGGCGACCTGCTCCATATCGAAGCGCTGAAACTACCCGGTAAGGGTCGTATGAAGACCACCGGTAAGCTTGGCGATGTGATGAAAGAGTCCATCGACGCGGCGTCCTCTTATGTGCGCTCGATTGCGCCTGAGATCGGTGTGAAACCACCTCAGTTCGAGAAATGGGACATTCACGTGCACGTGCCCGATGGCGCGACGCCAAAAGACGGCCCGTCCGCAGGTCTGGCGATGGTGACGTCGATTGTGTCGGTGTTGACCGGTATTCCGGTGCGCAAGGACATTGCGATGACCGGCGAGGTGTCTTTGCGCGGGAATGCGATGCCAATCGGCGGTCTCAAAGAGAAACTTCTCGCAGCACTGCGGGGCGGCATCAAAACCGTGCTGATCCCGCAGGAAAACGAAAAGGATCTCGCAGATATTCCGGATAACGTTAAGGAAGGTCTTAACATCATTCCGGTAACGCATGTGTCTGAGGTGCTGAAACAGGCGCTCGTTGAGGTGCCTGAGTCCATCGAATGGGATGAGGCCGCCGAAGAAGCCGCTGCTGCGGCGCTTAAGACGGCGGAGCCAGGTTCGGGCGCTGTCGCGCACTAATCGGATCTAAGAAATGAAAAAGGCGCGTCCGGTTGGGCGCGCCTTTTTCTTTGAAGTACAAAACTTAAAGCGGTAGCGGTGCGGTTGTCCCATTTCCACCTAGTGCAGCGCCGATCACCGACAGTATGAAGATCAGGACAAGGATGCCTTCGCCAGCAGAGCTTGCAGCGGCAGCGTTGGCGATTTCAGAAGAGCTGACTCCGCCATTTTGGGCCCACGCAGGCAGCGCCGAAAACGCAACGATCATCGCAGTTGTTATTGTTAGTTTTTTCATGGTTCCTCCCCAGGTTAACCGGCCATTAACCTCGCAATGGAACATACGGACTGTCAAGTTATAGGAAAAATTGAATATATTAGTGTGACATTGTTTTTTTTTGCCACGCAGTTTCAACGAGATACTAGGGCTTTCGCATTGACCCCACCTCGTTAAAGCCGCAGGTTTGTCTCATGAGTTTTTCTAGTAAGATTACGCGCCTCCCGCGCGCTTTCTCTCCGGACATAGCGCAAGAGATCGAAACTCTGGCACCTTTCGCCAAAGGAGAGACCCGCGAGCTGTTGGAAGGTGCAATTGGCAGCAGCCCGTATTTGCATGCTTTGGTGGCGAAAGAAGCTGAATGGCTAGAGGGGGCGCTTGAGACCCCCGAGTCCTCGTTGGATGCGCTCTATGCGGCCTTACCAACCCAAGACACAAAAGCGCTACCTGATGCGTTGCGCCAAGCCAAACGCCGCGTGGCTCTGTTGACGGCACTTGCGGATCTTGGCGGGGTTTGGCCCTTGTTGACTGTCACGCAGGCGCTCAGTGATTTCGCGGATCTTGCATCAGATGTGGCCGTTAAGGCGATGATTTCGCAGGAAATACAGCGCGGCAAGCTGCCAGGTGCAACAGAGGATGACGTCGCCAGCGCTGCAGGGCTTGTCTGTCTGGCCATGGGCAAAATGGGCGCCGGAGAGCTGAACTACAGCTCAGACATCGACCTGATCTGCCTTTTTGACGAAACCCGATACGACCGAGACGACTATCTGACCGCGCGCAGCGCATTGGTGCGGGCGACCCGCAAAGCGATGGCCATGCTGAGCGATCTGACCGGTGAGGGCTATGTGTTTCGCACGGATCTCAGGCTTAGACCTGATCCGGCAGTCACGCCTGTGTGCCTCTCGATGGAGGCTGCAGAGCGCTATTACGAAAGCCTCGGACGGACTTGGGAGCGGGCGGCCTATATCAAGGCACGACCGGCCGCCGGAGATATCGCGGCAGGGCAAAAGTTTCTTGATACCTTAACCCCCTTTGTCTGGCGCAAGCATCTCGACTTTGCCGCCATTCAAGACGCCCATGACATGCGCCTCAGGATCCGTGAGCACAAAGGGTTCGGCCGCCATTGGGAGCCCGAGGGTCACAACATCAAATTGGGGCGCGGGGGGATCCGCGAGATCGAATTCTTTACCCAAACTCGGCAATTGATTGCTGGCGGTCGGGATCCAAGTTTGCGTCTGCGCGGGACCTTGCCAGCTTTGGCAGCTTTGGCCGACCGCGACTGGATCCCCAGGGACGTCGCTGAACGCCTGAGCGACCACTATGTCGCGCACCGAGACCTCGAACATCGTATTCAGATGGTGCATGACGCGCAAACTCATGACATCCCGCGTACCGAAGAGGGGCTGGCGCGTGTGGCCTGTCTTTTGGGGATTTCCGTGGATGCGTTGAAAGCCGATGTGAAGCAGCGCGTAGAAGAAGTACACACGCTTACGGAAGGCTTCTTTGCGCCTGACGCGTCCTCGGTGGTGCCCGATGCGCAGAAAGACCGTTTTGACCCCGCAATTATAGCCCGTTGGCGCAGCTATCCAGCCTTTCGAACCGAACGAGCTGCGGCGATCTTTGAACGTTTAAAACCAGAGCTTCTAAGCCGCTTGGATCGTGCCGCGAAGCCTGACGAAGCGCTCGTGTCTTTGGACGGGTTTCTCGAGGGTCTCCCAGCAGGTGTGCAGCTCTTTTCCCTGTTTGATAGCAACCCGCAACTCCTTGATCTTTTGTCAGATATTGTTGGAACAGCGCCTGCACTCGCTCGGTATTTATCACGCAACGCGTCGGTTTTTGATGCAGTTATTGGTGGTGCGTTTTTCGCAGACTGGCCCGGGGCGACCGCTTTGACCAAAGAGGTGTCAGACCAGCTTGCGCGCGAGGATGACTACGAACGCAAACTGGATACTGCGCGGCGTTGGACGAAGGAATGGCATTTTCGAATTGGCGTGCACCACCTAAGGGGGCTGGTTTCGGCTGAAACAGCGGGTAAGCAATATGCGGATTTGGCCAGCGCCGTGTTGCGCGGGATCTGGCCAGAGGTCACGGCCAAGTTTGCGGAAAAACACGGGCCCCAGCCCGGGCGCGGAGCGATGATCCTGGGCATGGGCTCGCTTGGGGCGGGACGGTTGCATGCGACGTCGGATCTGGATCTGATCGCGATTTACGACGCAGACGGTGTGGACTATTCCGAGGGCCGCAAGCCCTTGGCCGCGCGTACATACTACGCACGTCTGACGCAGGCTCTTGTGACCGCTTTGACTGCGCCAATGTCTGAGGGGCGTCTTTATGAGGTGGATATGCGCCTCAGGCCCTCGGGCACGCAAGGGCCGGTCGCCACGTCAGTTCAGTCGTTCAAATCTTACCAGCAAGAGCAGGCCTGGACGTGGGAGCATCTGGCTTTGACACGGGCAAGGCCGGTTGCAGGCAATCCGGATATACAACAAGAGATCGAGGATTTTCGCATAGACCTGTTGGCGCGACCCTCTGACGCTCATGCGGTCAAATCCGATGTGGCCGATATGCGTGCGCGGATTGCAGAGGCGAAATCACCGGCAGGGCTCTATGACGCCAAAATCGGGGCCGGGCGGTTGCAGGATATCGAGCTGACGGCTCAGACGGCAGCGCTTCTTGCGGGCAGTCCCGATCGCACTGTGGCGACTGCTTTGAACGCAGGTGTCGCGATTGGCTGGCTGGATGCCGCTGAATGTGCAGCGCTGACAGAGGCTTATGATGTCTGTTGGCGAATACAAACCGCTGGCAAGCTTCTAAGTGAAAAGCCGCTTGATCCAGATGCAATTGGGGCTGGCGGTCGTAGTTTTCTGGCTCGGGAGATGGGATGCGATGACATCACCTCGGTGGAAAACCTCCTTTCGCGCAGCACATCTGGCGCGGCTGAGGTCATCGAAACGCTCCTTGGGGCGCATGAAAGGAAGGCAAATGATGGTGGATGATCCGCGCGGGCTGATCCTTGAGTCCTATCGTATTGAAGGCATCACAGAGGGCCAATGCCGTTCGATCTTTCTGGATTGGGCGCTTGGGATCCAATTGGGCGAGGATATGGTCGCCAAAATCCGGTCTTTGCTGGATCACTATGGGCCGGACAATCCTGACCATCCGATGACCGCTGTTTTGCGTGAAGGGCTGGCCAAGGGCCAAGAGCCCAAGCGCCGGGGTGGGCGTTCGGCGCGCGTGCCAAGCTAAAGCGGCTTTTCACGGACCAAGTGCTGGGGTAGGAGGGCGACATGACTGATCTGCCTATCCTACGCCTGAAACCAAAAGCCAATGCCCGCGCGCTGCGCCACGGCTTTCCCTGGGTCTATGCCAACGAAGCTGTTACAGACCGCCGCACCAAGAACCTTACACCGGGGTCTCTGGCGGTGCTCGAGGATGGTGAGCGGCGTGTTTTGGGGCTGGCGACTGTTAATCCCAACAGCAAGATCATAGGACGCGTGCTGGATCGTGATCCTGAGGCTGTGATCGACAAGGCGTGGTTTGCAGCGCGGATTTCCAAGGCATTGGACATGCGAGACCGGCTTTATGATGCGCCGTTTTACCGGTTGGTCCATGCAGAGGCAGACGGCTTTCCGGGGTTGGTGATTGATCGCTTTGGCGACGCTTGCGTTGTGCAACCCAATGCGGCCTGGCTTGAAAGCCGCTTGGATATCTTGGCGGAAGTTCTGGCTGAGGTCGTTGGAGTTTCCAACGTCTTGAAGAACGCCTCCGGACGCGCGCGGTCTTTGGAAGGCTTGGATGACGTAAACGCGGTTCTGATAGGCGCGGCCCCAGATGCGCCTGTACCGGTACTGATGAACGGCGCGACCTATATGGCGGATCTGACGGGCGGGCAGAAAACCGGCCTGTTCTTTGACCAACGTCCCAACCACGCCTTTGCTGCGTCCTTGTCCAAGGACGCGCGGGTTTTGGATGTGTTTTCCCATGTCGGAGGCTTTGCGCTCGCGGCTCTGGCTGGCGGAGCAGCGCATGCGACGTCGGTGGATGGTTCTGCTGCGGCGCTTGCGCTGGCCTCAGACGGGGCCGCCCAGACCGGGGTTGCGGATCGGTTCACGACCCGTCAGGGCGATGCCTTTGAGCAACTCGAAGCCTTGTCCGCCGAGGGTGCGCAATTTGATGTGGTGATCTGTGATCCGCCGGCCTTTGCGCCGTCTAAACCTGCTCTGGAAAAAGGGCTGCGTGCCTATGAACGTGTTGCGCGGCTGGCAGCACCTCTGGTTGCCGAGGGCGGCTATTTGGGGCTGTGTTCCTGTTCGCATGCGGCGGAGCTGTCACTCTTCCGAAATGCCTCCGCGCGGGGCATCGGACGAGCAGGGCGTCGTGGCCAGATCATTCACACAGGCTTTGCTGGCCCCGACCATCCGCTCATGCCGCAATTGGCGGAAAGCGGATATCTCAAGTCCGTGTTCTTCCGCCTATGAAGCTCTTGCTCGACACCTGCGTGATCTACCCGACGGTGATGCGGGAGATGCTCTTGGGTGTCGCGAAAACAGGTGCTTTCACGCCGCTTTGGTCTGCGCGCATCCTAGAAGAATGGGCGCGGGCGGCGCGCAAGATCGGGCCTAACGGAGAAACGCAGGCGCGGGCGGAAATCGCCTTGGCGAAGGCCGCCTGGCCGAGGGCCGAGGTCACCTGGAGGCCCTCGCTTGAGGCGCGTTTGTATCTACCCGATGCGGCGGATATTCATGTATTGGCCGCGGCGATTGATGGATCAGCTGACGCCATTATCACGCTGAATGCAAAAGATTTTCCGAGGAATATTCTTGGGGAAGAAGGGCTTGAACGTCGCGATCCTGATAGCCTCTTGCATGAGATTTGGACGCAATCGCCAGAGGCGGTTTCCGAGGTTGCTGATCGTGTCCTTGCCGAGGCTAACCGCCTGTCTGGGGAAAGCTGGACGATCCGTCCGCTGTTGAAAAAAGCACGCCTGCCAAGGCTCGCCAAAGCGCTCGCCTAGGCAACGCCCCACTTCTGCTCAAGCTTCTCAATCGCAGCAATCCGCTCGACCGTTTTCGGGTGGCTCAACAACCACGCCGGTGCAGCCCCAGCGCGTGCTCCTGTGATTTTTTCCAGCTTGTGAAAGAGGGATTTTTGCGGCTCGGTTCCAATGCCTGCCTTAGTTAGCAAAGCGGCCGCGTATTCGTCTGCTTCGTACTCGTCATTGCGCGACAAGCGCGCTGCCAGAGCAGTCGTCAGCATATTCGCGATCCACGCGCCGACCCAGGGGATAAAGCGGCTTAACACCATCGCCAACGCCGTGCGCAAAGCATTCTGACCCGAGAAATCAATCATCCGACGCCGTGAATGGCCCAGCGCAACATGGCCCAGCTCATGGGCGATCACAGAGGCCAGCTCTTCGCGCGTGACATCGCCATCGAGGTAGCGTTTGTAAAAGCCGCGCGTGATAAAGATGCGCCCATCTGGGGCCGCCAATCCGTTGATTGGTTCGATCTCATAGATATGCACTTTGATGCGCGGCAAATCCAAGGCCGAGGCCATCTTGTCGATCAGCTGTTTCAGCTGAGGATCAACCAGTTCCGTAGATTTCTCGTCCAACTCACGCGAGGTGCGCCAGGCCGAGAAGCGAAACATTGCAAAGCCATAGACCAGCGCCAGTAGGATCGGGGCAAATTTCAACATGCCTCAGATATGGGCGCGGAAAGGCTTTATGACAAGACAGCGCGGCGGCGTTTTGCGATGTTCAGGATCACGACCGTCGCGGCAATCATCACCATAAAGGCACCCAAGGTCCGCAGGCTTTCCTGCGCATAGGCTGTGGCGAGGGGCAGATTGTCGGCAAAGACAAAGCCAAGGCCCACATAGAAAGTCACCCAGATGATTTCACCCATCACGCCCGAGGCCGTAAAAAACGCCCAGCGCATCGAGGCCGCGCCTGCTGCGAAATTCACGTATGGGCCTAGGGGCGACACGAGCCAGCGGCTAAAGAACACGCCGGTGATCCCCCATTTATCCAGATGGGTCTGTGCCTTGCGCCAGAGTTGATAGCGTTTGTAAGTGGCGTTGGCGTAGGCCTCTAAGCGGCCCTTGCCGCGACGACCCAGAAAATAGCCCGCCTGATCACCCAATAGCGCGCCAAGCAGGGTCAGAGCCCAAACCAGGGTAAAAGACAAATCGCCGGTGGCCGCCAGCGCACCGCCGGTCAACATCACCAAAGACATCGGAATAGGGATCGCAAGGCAGCTTAGGAAGGCCGTGATAAACATCAACGCCGCGCCATAGGTCACGAGAGCTTGAAGCAACGTATCAGTCATAAAACACCTCTTAACACAAAGCCCTAAGGGGCCATTCCGAGGCATCAATATGGCGCATGTCCTTAAAATATCATAATTTCGCCCCAATTTTGTTGGTCGAACGGGGACAGTCCAGCGATTGCGCAAAGATTGTTGGGGTTAACCCCGCGTGAGCTCTTTCATGCCCTTTTCCAGACCCGCCAAGGTCATCGGGACCATTTGATCCTCAAAGATCTCTTGGATCATTTTGATGGAATGGGTGTAAGGCCAGTAGTTTTCTGGCACAGGATTGATCCAGAGGTTGGACGACCACTGATCGCGCGCGCGCTCTAGCCAGACCTGACCTGCCTCTTTGTTCCAATGTTCATTGGCGCCGCCGGGGTAGGCGATTTCATAGGGGCTCATCGAGGCATCGCCAACGAAAATGCACTTATAGTCCGGCCCATAGGTGCGCAGGATTTCATGTGTGGGGGTCTGATCGTTCCAGCGGCGTTTGTTGTCGCGCCAGACGCCCTCATAGAGGCAGTTGTGGAAGTAGAAATATTCCAGATGCTTGAATTCCGCGCGAGCGGCGGAAAACAGTTCTTCGACCACTTTGATATGCGGATCCATCGAGCCGCCGACATCCAGAAACAGAAGAACCTTTACGGCATTGCGCCGCTCGGGGCGGGTTTTCACATCCAAATAGCCGTTTTCAGCTGTTGCGCGGATTGTGCCGTTCAGATCCAGCTCTTCTGTTGCCCCATCACGCGCCCATCGCCGCAAGCGTTTCAGCGCGACTTTGATGTTCCGCGTGCCCAGTTCGACCGAGTCATCAAGGTTCTTGAACTCGCGCTTGTCCCAGACTTTGACCGCTCGCTGATGGCGGCTTTCTTTCTGACCGATGCGCACGCCTTCGGGATTATAGCCATAGGCACCAAAGGGGCTGGTGCCAGCCGTGCCGATCCATTTGTTGCCGCCCTGGTGACGGCCTTCCTGATCCTTAAGACGCTCTTTCAGAGTCTCCATCAGTTTTTCAAAGCCACCCAGGGCCTCGATCTCAGCCTTTTCTTCTGGGCTGAGGTGCTTTTCCGCCATTTTGCGCAGCCATTCCTCGGGAATGTCCACGGCGTCTAGCACGTCCTCGGCAGAGATCTCGGACAGGCCTTCAAACGTGGCCGCAAAGGCGCGGTCGAATTTGTCGAGGTTGCGCTCGTCCTTCACCATGGCCGTGCGGGCGAGGTAGTAGAACGCCTCTGTGTCGTAAGTCGCGATCCCCGTGCGCAGCGCTGCCAGAAAACTGATGTATTCGCGCAGAGACACCGGAATGCCTGCGGACCGTAGGTTTTCAAACAGCGGCTGGAACATGGCTTAGGTGATCGAGCGTTCGATGACGATGGTGATGATCACACCAAGTATGGTGAAGGCGATGCCGTAGCCAGCGGTATATTGCAGCTTGTCCAGACGGTTGCCTCCGCGTTTGGAGGCGGTGCGAAAACCAAGCAAGAGGCCGATGACGGCAAGAACGATGACGATCATGGGGCGTTAAAGCCTTTCATTCTGAGGGTTTAGGGCAGCGATCTCACGCAAGCGCGCCTGTACCGCCCAATCCGGGCCAAAGCCGTACCGTGCCCAACCCAGACTGTCCAGCCGCGCGCGGCGGGCGTCTTGGGTGCGGCCGGTCATGGCAAGCGCCTCGGATTGCAGCATTAGGACAGAGGCCAGTTGCGCTGCGTTTTGGGCGCGGGTCGCGGCAGTTTTCGCCGCACTTAAACGCGCGAGCGCTTTGTCGGGATTGCCGTCGGAAATATCATAGGCAGCCAGCTGGATCAGCATATGGCTTTCCTGTGGGCCACCTTTGGCCACGCCAGCATAAAGCCGCGCGGCTTGTTCAAAATGCACTTTGGCCTGATCCAGATCATCGGCACGCAACTGACGGGCCAGCGCATAGTGGCTGAAGGCCAGGCGATGATCACGCCAGCCTTGCGCTTGTGCAAAGGCAACCGCTCGGTTCGCTGCATTAAGGCGCTGGTTGCTTCCGGGGGCTCCCAAAGCCGTCGTGATCAGACTTTTCCAGGTGTTTGGCGTAGTCGGCAAGGGATTACTTGCCCGACGTTCTCCTGACGGGTTCAGCCGTGCCAGAACACCCCGAATGCGCGCAGAGGCTTCGGCCCGTGTCATGCCGTTCTTGATCGCGGGATCGTAATAGGCCCGCAGCATTAGCATATCAAAGCCGGTCAGCACCGAATGGAAATTGTCGTCGTTAAAGACGCTGTCATGCAGACGGAAGAGATCGTTCAGAGGCCCAAGCGCTTGGGCGAGTTCTTCGTGCAGGCAATCGCGGATGTCCTGCGGGCTGGTGTCATAGGACAGAAAGATCGCAATGCGCTCGCGGTTCTGAAGCGCGGACCAATCGGTGCGATTGCTGGCCCGCGCACCGCGATAATCCACAAGATCCGTGACATTGGGCACCACGAAGCAGGCCGCATTGGGCAGAGCCCGGCGAATGTTCCGTCGCGTCACAGCATGGATCGTGATGTTCGCATCGCCCGAAGTGACCTGCGAAATGTCCAATCTTGCCTCACGACGCAAGCGCGACAAGAGCGCAGTCAGGTCCTGTTGCATCGTCTGAGTCGCGCGCCCTTCGATGCGTACGGTGATCGGCCCTTCGAACTTTGTCAGTCGGGGCAGGGCGCGGCCGCTCTCGAGCTGAAAACTCAGGTCCAGAAAGTCGCGCGCCATATCGGCGTTAGAGCGCGTGGGCGCAAAACCCGCGGTCGAGGTGAAACGCTTGATCGGCGGCAGCGTGGTTTCGGCCACAACCGCGCGCGTGGGCAGCGGCGTGTCCGTTGGCACGCTACAGGCGGTCAGAGCGAGCCCTGCCAAAAGGATGAAAGAGCGCAGCACCATCCGAGCCTATCGACCCGCGCGCGCCATGAAGGCGAGGCGTTCAAACAGATGCACGTCTTGCTCGTTCTTCAAGAGCGCGCCATGCAGTTTTGGCAGGGCATTTACGCCGTCACGTTTCAGGTCTTCGGGGCTGAGGTCTTCGGCCAAAAGGAGTTTCAGCCAGTCGATGACTTCCGACGTCGAAGGTTTCTTTTTCAAACCCTGCGTGTCGCGGATTTCATAGAATTGCGTCAGAGCCTCGGTCAAAAGAATGTCTTTGATATCAGGGTGATGCACCTTGATGATCTCACGCATCGTGTCGGCATCGGGGAAGCGGATATAGTGGAAAAAGCAGCGGCGCAGAAAGGCATCTGGCAGCTCTTTTTCATTGTTCGAGGTGATGATGATGATCGGACGATGCTTGGCCTTTATGGTCTCGCCGGTCTCATAGACATGGAACTCCATCTTATCGAGTTCCTGCAGCAGGTCGTTAGGAAACTCGATGTCGGCCTTGTCGATTTCATCGATCAAAAGCACGACTTTTTCGTCCGCCTCAAAGGATTCCCAGAGCTTGCCTTGCTTGATGTAATTCTTCACATCATGCACGCGTTCTTCGCCCAATTGGCTGTCGCGCAACCGGCTGACGGCGTCATATTCATAGAGGCCTTGCTGCGCTTTCGTGGTGGATTTGATGTTCCACTCAATCATCCGCGCGCCCAGCGATTGGGCCACCTGCAGCGCCAATTCCGTCTTGCCAGTGCCGGGTTCCCCCTTGACCAAAAGCGGGCGTTCCAGCGTCACAGACGCGTTGACGGCGACCTTTAGATCTTCGGTCGCGATGTAAGAGCTTGTGCCTTCAAATTTCATCTAACTGCCTGTTTGCAATGCGGTCTTGGCGGGCACACTACTGTGAACAGGTTTTACCTGCAATCGGGGTTCAAGAGGTAGTGACAATCTGAGTGCCATGAGTTACACGCCAAGCCAGTGAGAGGGGTCGGGCGCAATTTGTAATCAGTAATTTGGCGTCCGCCACGTTATGGGAGCTAAAATGAAAGCAGAAGTTTTCCTGCCGGAAGATTACTATCCAGCAGAAGATGAGCCCTTCATGAATGATCGGCAGATCGAATATTTCCGTCGCAAGCTAAATGCCTGGAAACAAGAGCTTTTGGCTGAAAGCCGTGACACAATCGAAGGTCTTCAGGACAACACACGCAACATCCCTGATATTGCGGACCGTGCCAGCGAAGAAACCGACCGCGCGCTTGAACTGCGCACACGGGATCGCCAGCGCAAATTAGTCGCCAAGATCGACTCAGCGCTGCGCCGGATTGACGAAGGTGAATACGGATACTGCGAAAAGACAGGTGATCCGATTTCCTTGAAACGTCTGGATGCGCGTCCGATTGCGACCATGACGCTTGAGGCTCAGGAACGTCACGAGCGTCGCGAAAAGGTTCACCGCGACGATTGATCCCTAGGGATAACGACATCAACAAAGCGCCGGGGGTTTTACCTCGGCGTTTTTCGTTTCAGAAAGGGCGTATGAGTCTTTTGGGTCTGAATATTTGCGTGATTGGCGGTGGCATCGGCGGATTAACCGCCGCGATCGCCCTGGCGCAGCGTGGCGCGCAGGTCGAGGTGCTGGAACAGGCACCCGAGATGACCGAGGTCGGGGCAGGTATTCAGATCTCTCCGAATGGGATGTGCGTTCTGCGGGCCTTGGGGCTGGGTGACGAGATCCAAAACATCGGTCGCCGCGCGCAAGCGGTGGAGTTGCGCGACTATCGCGCGTCACGTTTGGTCACGCGGTTGAACCTTGATCGGTTGGGCGCGGATCAACAGTACCTCTTTTTGCATCGTGCTGATTTGATTGATGTATTGGGGGCCGCGGCCCGCGCTGCGGGTGTTCAAATATCCTTGGGCCAGAAAGTCGAAGCCGTCAGCGATGGTCGACCCGCCGTTGTAAGCACTACGACTGGTTCGCAACGAAAAGCCGACTTGATCGTTGCGGCAGACGGTCTCCATTCTGTCGCGCGCAAAACCTTAAACGGCACCTTGGCCCCATTCTTCACGCGGCAGGTGGCGTGGCGGACGATTGTGCCAAATACCATCGGTCATCCCGACGTGGCCCGTGTTCATATGGGGCCCAAGCAACATGTGGTCAGCTATCCTCTGCGGGGCGGCGACATGGTCAATCTCGTGGCCGTCGAAGAACGCGGCGAGTGGAGCGAAGAAAGCTGGGTCGCACAGGATGATCCCGAGAATTTACTGTCAGTGTTTGGTGGTTTTTCTGAGGACGTGAAAAGCTTGATGTGCGGCGCGCAAGCTGTTGGTAAATGGGGGCTTTTTAGGCATCCGGTTGCATCGCGTTGGCACGGAGGCCGGCTAGCATTGCTGGGTGACGCCGCCCATCCAACGCTCCCATTCATGGCGCAGGGTGCGGTTATGGCCATTGAAGACGCTTGGGTCTTGGCCGCCTCGCTTGCAGAAACAGATAGCATAGAGGCAGGCCTCTCGGCCTATCAGGCGAAACGCCACGAGCGAGTGTCAAAAATCGTCGAGACCGCCAGCAAGAACGCCTGGCGCTATCACCTCAGTTTCCCGCCTTTGCGCTTTGCGGCCCATAGCGTCATGCGGCTTGGCGGGGCAATGGCTCCGGGGAAAATGATGTCTCAGTTTGATTGGATCTATCGTCACGATGTGACGCAAGACTAGGCCGCCAGTTCTACCCAGACCGGCACGTGATCAGAGGGCTTTTCACGCCCGCGCACCTCTTTGTCGATCTGGCAATCGAGCAAAAGATCCGCGCATTGCGGGCTGAGCAGGAAGTGGTCGATGCGAATGCCGTCATCGCGGTTCCATGCGCCTGCCTGATAATCCCAGAAGGAATAATGCTCTGGCCCTAAGGTGCGCGCGCGGAAGGCTTCGGTGAACCCGAGGTTCAACAGACGCCGATAGGCCGCACGGCTTTCGGGCAGGGCGGCAGCATCTTCGTGCCAGGCCTCGGGACGGCGGGCGTCTTCATCCTGTGGGATGATGTTGTAGTCGCCAGCCATGAGGAAGGGTTCTTCGGTCGCAAGCAACTCTTCAGCGCGGGTCTGAAGTCGCGCCATCCAACGCAGTTTATAGTCGTATTTCGGCCCCGGCACAGGACTGCCATTGGGCAGATAGAGGTTGCAGACGCGGACCGGCGTGTCCGCCATCACAGTTGCTTCGATCCAGCGGGCTTGTTCGTCTTCAGGCTCTCCGGGCAGGCCGCGCACAATATCTTCAAGTGGGAACTTGGACAGGATTGCCACACCGTTGAAGCTCTTTTGTCCAAAGGTTTCAACGTTATAGCCGCGATCCTCAAACATCTCACGCGGGAAATTCTCGTCGATGGATTTGATTTCCTGCAACAGCGCGACGTCGGGCTGAGCCTCATCAAGCCAAGCTGGCAAGGCGTCGATGCGGGCTTTGATGCCGTTGATATTGAATGTCGCGACTTTCATGGACCCCTCATCGCTCTCAGCGGAGCTCTCTTTGGTGTCTTACATAGAGAAACTGGTGCCGCATCCGCAAGAGCTTGATGCATTCGGGTTGTCGATCACAAACCGCGCGCCGATGAGTTCCTCGGTGAAATCGATGGTCGCATTGGACAGGAAGGGCAGGGAGACAGAGTCCACGACGACTTTCTCACCATTGCCTTCAAGCACCAGATCATCCTCGGCTGGTTGATCCAGCTTGATCTCATACTGAAAGCCCGAACAGCCGCCGCCTTCGACCGCCACACGCAGGGCCTGACCCTGATCGGCCGCGCCGATTTCGGCGAGTTGTTCAAAAGCTCGGGGCGTGACACGCGGTGGCAGTTGCATTTTCTTACTCCTGACAGGCATTTGGGCGCTTGAGTCGCCTATGAACCTGATGCGATCTACAATATATGTCGGGCAAGAGTAGTCCACAAGGAGGCGCAACATGATCGCGCCATTTGCATCTGATCCCACTTTGGCTCGGGGTCGCGCATTTTCAGAAGAAGAAAGCGCCTTTCGGTCCTGTTTTCAGAGGGATCGTGACCGGATCATCCATTCCAGTGCCTTTCGTCGTCTGAAACATAAGACTCAGGTCTTTGTGGAACATGAAGGCGACTATTACCGCACACGATTGACCCACTCGATCGAAGTGGCTCAGGTCGCACGCACGATTGCGGGCGCTTTGGGGTTGAACCAAGAGCTGACCGAGGCCGTCGCCTTGGCGCATGATCTCGGCCACACGCCTTTCGGGCATACCGGAGAGGACGCGCTGCACGAATTGATGGCCCCCTACGGCGGCTTTGATCACAACGCGCAGGCGATCAAGATCGTGACCTCGCTGGAACGGCACTATGCGGATTTTGATGGGCTGAACCTGACGTGGGAAACGCTTGAGGGCATCGCCAAGCACAATGGTCCTGTGACCGGAGAAATCCCATACGCGTTGGCCGATTACAATCAGACCTTCGATCTGGAACTCCACACCCACGCCAGCGCCGAGGCGCAGGTCGCCGCCTTGGCGGATGATGTGGCCTATAACAACCACGATCTGCAGGATGGTCTGCGCGCGGGCCTCTTTACCGAGGCCGAGATTTGTCATTTGCCCATCATCGGCGACTGTTTTGCAGAGGTGGACCGGCTCTATCCAAAGCTCGACCGCAACCGGCGCAAACACGAAGCTTTGCGGCGTGTGTTTGGTGTCATGGTGGGTGATGTTATCGACACCTCACGGGCGCTTTTAGCCGAAGCGGACGCGAAATCGGTGCAAGAGATCCGCGAATATGGCGCGCCTGTTATTGCGTTTTCAGAGGATGTTTGGGCGCAGATCGTAGAAATAAAGTCATTTCTTTTCAAACGCATGTACCGCGCGCCTTCTGTGGTGGAAAAGCGCATTCAGGTGACCAAAGTCGTCGAAACGCTTTTCCCGCTGTTCCTAGAGGACAAGAACCTTCTGCCCGCCCGCTGGCATTTTGACATCGAGCGCCTCAACGACGAGGTCTCGATTGCCCGCATGGTCTCGGACTACATCGCAGGGATGACGGACCGTTTTGCGCTGACGGAATACGAGCGACTTACCGGCACTAAGCTGCCTCTGTAGCCATTGCGCCGAAACAGAGTTTATTTCCGTCCAGATCGCGCACATAGGCTGAGAAATACGGCCCACGTTGCATGACCTCACCTTCGCAGGTGCCGCCAAGTTCCAGCGCGCGGGTATAAAGCCGCGTGACCTCTGCGTTGCTGTCCAGCGTAAAGCCCAACATTGAGCCATTGCCCTTGGTCGCAGGCTCTTTGTCAAAGGGTTCTGCGACGGCGAAGGTGAAATCAGGACCTTGCCAATAGGTCATGCGATCTGTCGCCATCAATTGCGTGACATCGCTTTGATCAAACAGGGCTTCGTAAAATCTAACCGAGGCCGCCATATCGTTCGTGCCCAATACCAAATAGTTCAACTTCATAATGCTTGCGTCTTTCTTTGAGGAGTGAATGCGGAGACCCGCGGTGTCCGGGATGTATAGGTAAAGCGGCTGACAAAAGGCGGCAGCAGCTTGTTTCCATTGACGCGCGCCATAAGGGTGGTAAACCCGCGCGAGAGCAAAAAGGATAAACCGATGAACCTCTTTTCCCAGATCCGCGAGCTGGTGATCGACAACCTACATGCCATGCTGTCCGAGGGCTCTTTGCCCCGCGGGCTGAGCTTTGACAATGTGGCGGTTGAGCCTCCGCGAGATGCGGCCCATGGGGATATGGCGACGAACGCGGCGATGGTGCTGGCGAAGCCTGCACAGATGAAGCCGCGCGATATTGCGGAACTACTGGTTCAGAATCTTGCAATGGACCCTCGGATTGAGTCCGCTGAGGTTGCGGGCCCGGGGTTTATCAACCTGCGTCTGTCTGAAACCCTGTGGCGGGATCTTGTGAAAAACGTGCTGGAAACCGGCGCGGATTTTGGTCGGTCCGGCATGGGGCAGGGCAAGAAGGTCAACGTGGAGTATGTCTCTGCAAACCCGACTGGCCCTCTGCATGTGGGTCACACGCGGGGTGCGGTCTTTGGCGATGCTTTGGCGTCCTTGCTGGATTTCGCAGGATACGACGTTACGCGCGAATACTACATCAACGACGGCGGCGCGCAGGTCGATGTCTTGGCGCGCTCTGTCTATCTTCGGTATCTTGAGGCGCACGGTCAGGACGTGGCCTTTGAGGATGGCACCTATCCGGGGGACTATCTGGTGCCGGTCGGTCAGGCGCTGAAGGACAAGGTGGGCGACGCCTATGTCGGTCAGGACGAGAGCGTCTGGCTGGTTGAAATCCGCGAATTCGCGACCGCTGCGATGATGGATTTGATCCGAGACGATTTGAAGGCACTCAATGTCACGATGGACAAGTTCTTCTCGGAAAAATCCTTGTATGGCACAGGGTTGATCGAGGATGCTCTTGCGTCGCTTGAGGCGAAAGGCCTGATCTATGAAGGCGTTCTAGAGCCGCCTAAAGGCAAAACGCCCGAGGATTGGGAGCCTCGTGAGCAGACGCTGTTTAAGTCTACAGAACACGGCGACGACGTCGACCGTCCGGTGAAGAAATCCGACGGCGCCTGGACCTATTTCGCGCCCGATATTGCTTACCATTACGACAAGGTGCAGCGCGGCTATGACGAGCTGATCGACATCTTTGGGGCCGACCACGGCGGCTATGTCAAACGGATGAAAGCGGCGGTTTCGGCGCTGTCTGACGGCCAGACACCGCTGGATATCAAACTGACCCAGCTGGTGAAACTCTGGAAGAACGGCGAGCCGTTCAAGATGTCCAAGCGTGCTGGTAATTTTGTGACCCTGCGCGATGTGGTCGAGCAGGTGGGCGCAGATGTGACCCGCTTTGTGATGCTGACCCGTAAAAACGACGCGCCACTCGATTTCGATTTCGACAAGGTTCTTGAGCAATCCAAGGACAACCCGGTGTTCTACGTGCAATATGCCCACGCGCGGGTGTGTTCTGCGTTGAAGAAAGCAGGCGAAACCGGCGCGGCTGTCACCGATGCCGATCTGGCGGGTGCTGACCTGTCACTATTGTCTGATCCAGCCGAAATCGCCGTGGCCAAAAAGGTCGCCGAATGGCCGCGACTGGTGGAAATCGCGGGGCGTACAAACGAGCCGCATCGCGTGGCCTTCTACCTCTATGAACTCGCCTCCGAGCTGCACAGCCTGTACCACATGGGCAAGGACAAGCCGGAACTGCGCTTTGTGCAAGAGGACAACACCCAAGCCACACAGGCGAAAATCGCGCTGGCACGGGCCGTAGCCATTGTTATTTCTGCAGGTCTTGGTATTCTGGGGGTAACTCCGGCACAAGAGATGCGCTGAATGCACAAGATGTCGGGGTGAGGCAAAGGCAAGCGAACCCCGGCGAGAATGGGCAACGACCCGCAGATCGCCGACAGAGCAGAGGCGATCATGGCGCAGATTCCGATGGATGGACCGCACTCCGACAGTGATCCCGGTGCTGTTTTGGGCACCGTGACCAACTGGGCTGGAGCTTCGATTTCTTTGGCATTGATTGTGGGCGCGGTGATGTGGGGGCATTCGCTTTTGTCGCGCGATGTATCCGGCGTGCCGGTGGTGCGTGCTTTGGATGGTCCGATGCGCGAACAACCTGTGGATCCGGGCGGGTCGCAAGCGGCGCATCAGGGATTGTCTGTCAATCAGGTGGCAGCCGAAGGCACCGCGCAAGCGCCCGGTGATCGTTTGGTTCTGGCCCCAAATTCTGTCGATTTGACGTCTGAAGACGCGACGTTGTCGAGCGAAGCCATCGATCTGGCCGCACGCACCGCAACGCGGCAATCGTCGGGTGCTGAGATCACGGCTCCAAAGCCGATTGATCTGACGGGATTTGCGACGACCTCGCCCTCTGGGAAAATTCAAAAAGACCCGATTGTGAGCGCGGGGGAGACCTATGGCCCGGTCCGAGCCGTTGCTGGTGGTCTTGGGAAATCTCTGCGTCCGCGACTGCGTCCAAATGCTACTCAAACGGCGTCCGCTGCTCTTCCAGCAGCACCTGCGATCAACGATGGATCTAGCCTGCCAGCCGGAACGCGGCTGGTGCAACTCGGTGCTTTTGCCAGCCCTGAAATTGCTCAGGATCAGTGGCAAAAACTTCAATCTAAATTCAGCGCCTATCTCGGCGACAAGGACCTGATCGTCCAAAAGGCCGAAAGCGGTGGGAAGACGTTCTACCGACTGCGCGCCGTCGGATTTGCCGATCTCAGCGACGCGCGCCGCCTGTGTTCCGCACTAAAGGCGCAGAACGCCGATTGCATTCCGGTCGTAACGCGATGAGCCCATTTGGGGCCGCGATTTTTGGCTGCTCGGGCTTTGCGCTTACCTCTGATGAGCGTGAATTCTTCAAGGAATACAATCCCTTCGGGTTTATCCTCTTTGCGCGAAATATCGAAAGCGCAGATCAACTTCGCACGCTTTGTGCAGAGTTACGCGAGACCGTTGGGCACAATGCCCCCATCCTGATCGACCAAGAAGGTGGCCGTGTTCAACGCCTTCGCCCGCCATTGGCGCGCGACTGGTTGCCACCCTTGGATCACGCCGCCGCACTCGGAGACCATGCCGAACGCGGGTTCTATCTACGCCACCGGATCATCGCTCAGGAACTGCTGTCCTATGGTATCGACACGAGCTGTGCGCCCATGCTGGATGTCGCGCAGCCGGACACGCATGAGTTCCTTAGAAACCGCTGTTATGGCACGTCGCCAGAGGTGGTGTCCGAGCTGGGCCTTGCCGCCGCGCGAGGATTGCTGGACGCCGGTGTTCTGCCAATTGCGAAACATATTCCAGGGCACGGGCGCGCTGTACTGGACAGCCACTTCGAATTGCCCAGAACCGGTGCGGATCGCGACGACCTAAAAATAGATTTCGCGCCCTTCAAAGCACTCAACACCGTCCCAATGGCGATGACAGCCCATGTGGTCTACGAGGCCTATGACGATGCGCCCGCGACGACGTCGAAACCCATGATCGATCTCATTCGCAATGACATCGGATTTGACGGTCTGCTGATGTGCGACGACCTGTCGATGCAGGCTTTAAGCGGCACGATGCAGTATCGCACACGCGCCAGCCTCGCTGCGGGGTGCGACGTCATCCTTCATTGCAACGGAGACCTTGCCGAGATGCAAATGGTCGCGAATGAAGCCGGCGCCATGGGCGATCAGGCCGCCGAACGCGCCATGCGCGCCTTGGCCGCGCGCAGACCTCGCGCAAAGGTTGACATGGCGGCCTTAACAGCCGAGCTTGACGGCCTAACGGGCAGGTAGGGCATGAGCGACGATTTCGTAACCCAACTCCAGAACGACCGCGTGGCGGAACGCGTGGCGGCGGAAACGCTTGTCGTGGATGTGGACGGGTTCGAAGGGCCTTTGGACGTTCTGCTGACGCTTTCTCGCACTCAAAAGGTCGACCTGCGCACGATTTCTATTCTCGAACTGGCGCGGCAATACCTGGCCTTTGTCGAAAAAGCCAAACAGATGCGGATTGAATTGGCCGCGGATTATCTGGTGATGGCCGCCTGGCTGGCTTTCTTAAAATCCCGCCTCTTGTTGCCGCCCGATCCCGAAGAAGAAGGCCCCAGCGGCGAAGAATTGGCCGCCCATCTGGCCTTTCAGCTGGAACGCCTGCAAGCCATGCGCGATTGCGCCGCGAAATTGATGGCGCGGGACCGCCTTGGGCGCGATTTCTTTGCCCGCGGCCTCACCGAGCGGGTCGAGACCAAGAAAACCATCACCTATACGGCCACTCTCTTGGATCTGATGCAGGGCTATGCGCGCATTCGCACCAAGGACGAGTTCCGCCCTTTGTTGATGGATCGCGAGGCGGTGTTCACCATGGAGCAGGCGCTGGAACGTATGCGGGGGATGATCGGCTTTGCAGGCACCTGGACAGATATCCTGAGCTACCTACCTGATGGCTGGGAAAACGACCCCCAGAAACGCCGATCGGCCACGGCGGCAACTTTTGCTGCCTCGCTGGAACTGGCCAAAGAGGGCAAGGTCGAAATCCGCCAATCCGAAACATTCGCGCCCATTGAGCTGCGCCGCCGAGAGATGTGAGATGACTGAAGAGAACGACCCTCAAGAAACAGGGCCTGAGATCGAAGAAAGCCTGTTCGAAGCACCTCCGATGGGCGAACAGGAACGTATGGTCGAGGCGATCCTTTTTGCGACCTCTGATCCCATGACCGTCGCGCAGCTGAACGCACGCATGCCCCACGGCAGCGACGCGGCCGAGGCGCTTGGCCATGTGGCAAAGCGCTATGAGGGCAGGGGTGTGCAGCTAAGTAAGATCGGAGATGCCTGGGCCTTTCGCACCGCGCCTGATCTTGGGTTTCTCATGCAAAATGAACAGGTTGAGACGCGCAAGCTTTCGCGCGCAGCCATCGAGACCTTGGCCATTATTGCCTATCATCAGCCCGTCACTCGCGCAGAGATCGAAGAGATCCGGGGAGTGTCGGTCAGCCGTGGCACGGTCGACCAGCTCTTGGAAATGGAATGGATCCGCTTTGGTCGTCGCAAGATGACGCCCGGGCGGCCTGTGACCTTTGTAGTGACGCCGACCTTCCTGGATCACTTCGCCTTGGAAAGCGCGCGCGATCTGCCGGGGCTCAAGGAGTTGCGGGCTGCCGGGCTTTTGGA
The DNA here is from genome assembly GCF_017798205.1 of Cognatishimia activa. Classification (NCBI taxonomy): domain Bacteria; kingdom Pseudomonadati; phylum Pseudomonadota; class Alphaproteobacteria; order Rhodobacterales; family Paracoccaceae; genus Cognatishimia; species Cognatishimia activa. Next base: position 2,799,754 of record NZ_CP060010.1, read on the forward strand.
CAACCGTCCGCCTCCGGGCGCAGTGCCGTCTCCGGTAGAACCCGAAGAAGACGATCCGGATGTGAACCAATCCGAGATGTTTGAGGAATAACGCCCTAATCTCGTCCCATTTACCTGCTAGCTTTGGATGAAACGGCAAGGAGCATTAGCGATGGATCGCGTTCTTCATATGATTGTCCGCATGGTTATGCGTCGCCTGATGCGTCAGGGCGTCAACAAAGGCATAGACATGATGGCGCAGCGGGGCGGGCCAAAGTTCGATAAACGCCGGACCAACGATGCGGTCCGTGTCGTGCGTCGCGCCAGCCGGATGTGATTACACAGACTTGAAATGCTTGGACAATTTCAGGCCTTGGCCCTGATAATTTGACGCGATTTCGCGGCCATAAAGCTGTTCTGGCAGCTCGGCCATTTTCTCATAGACCAAACGTCCGACGACCTGCCCATGCTCCAGCACAAAAGGGGCTTCGTGGCAGCGGACTTCGAGCACTCCCCGAGACCCTGCGCCGCCTGCTGAGGCATGTCCGAATCCGGGGTCAAAGAAACCTGCATAATGGACGCGGAACTCTCCGACCATCGCGAGGAAAGGTGCCATTTCAGCAGCATATTCTGGCGGAATTTGAACGGCTTCGCGGCTGACAAGGATATAGAATGCGCCGGGATCAAGGATGATCTGGCCATTGTCGCTGCGCACTTCCTCCCAATATTCTTGCGGATCGTAGTGGCCGATGTTTTCAAGGTCGATGACGCCGGTATGCGGTTTCGCGCGATAGCCGACGAGGGTGCCTTCTGCGGGCTTAAGATCGACAGAGAAGCCAAGTCCCTCGTCAATCACCGCATCGACGTCCACAAGCGGGCTATCGGCATGCAGGGCGCGCAGAGCGTCATCCGACAGAACCGATTGCCCATCACGGAACCGAATCTGGTTCAGACGCATGCCGGGGCGCACCAGAACCGAGAAAGAGCGCGGGCAGATTTCAGCGTAAAGCGGGCCACAGTAGCCCGCCGGAATTCGGTCAAATTCCGTGCCACCATCCGTGATCGTACGGGTCAACAAATCCAGACGCCCGGTTGAGGACTTCGCATTCGCAACCGCCGTGATACCGTCGGGCAGGGCGAGGCTTTCCATCAAAGGAACCAGATAGACACAGCCCTTTTCCAGAACCGCACCTTCCTCAGTGAGTGTGATGCGGTGCATCTCGAAATCAGAGAGACGTTCACCGACGGTACGACCCTCGCCAGCGAGGAAAGACGCGCGGACACGATAGGCCACAGTGCCCAACCGCAGATCCAGACTGGCGGGTTGCACCTGACCTTCTGTTAAAGGACGATCAAGCGTGATCTCGCCATTTTCGATCATGGTTTCAATGGCTTGGCTCGGCAGAACTCCGGGCATGTCATCCTCCAGATACACAAAACGCCCGAGGCGAGCAGCACTCGAGCGATTTGTTTTGGTCGGGCTAGCAGGACTTGAACCTGCGACCTTCCGTCCCCCAGACGGACGCGCTACCAGGCTGCGCTATAGCCCGACGGTGGTGTCGTTCATAACGGTTTTGCCCGGAGGGGCAAGACCCAAATTCCAGCTTTTCTGTCACGCAGAGGCCGCCGCTTGATCAGGAGAAATCACCGCCTCAAGCGCCTTGAGCGATTGCGCCATTTTGGCGTGATGCGCCGGGTCGATATCCTGGGTGGTCATCAGTTCGGCAATCAACGCTTCACGCATAGACCAGCTTTCGGCCACATCCGCCAATGGATTGCGTGGAACCGCGCTTTTGACCTCTGGCGCGGGCTCGAGTTTGATGTCCTCGAAGTCATCGTCCTCGGTCGCAGTGGCGACAGCCGGCACCTCATATGGCGCTACGCTCTCTTCTTCGGTCTCTTGTGGCGTCTCGCCCGCAACGATGTCAGAGATCTGCGCCTCTAGCGGATCGACCTCTGGCTTTTCAATTGCTTCTGGCAGTTCACGCGCGATCGTGGCTTCGATGGCGGCGGCATCGGCCTCGTCGCTGTCCACTGCTTTGGACAGGGCAGAGATCTCTTTGATACCTTTTTCGCGCAGCAGCTTCTGCACGCCTTTGATAGTTATCCCATCATCATGCAGAAGCTTCTTGATGCCGCCCAAAAGCTGCATGTCGGCCGGACGGTAATACCGCCGACCGCCAGCCCGTTTTACGGGGCGCACCTGAGAAAACTTTGATTCCCAAAACCTTAGGACGTGTGGCTGGACATCCAACCACTCGGCAACTTCGCTGATTGTGCGAAAAGCGTCTCTGGACTTGGGCATTTAAAGTCGGCTTATTTCTTGTTTCCCGCCGCGACGCGATCTTTCATCAGATGCGACGGACGGAAGGTCAGAACACGGCGCGGATTGATCGGAACTTCCTGACCGGTTTTCGGGTTACGTCCCACACGGGCGGCCTTGTCGCGCACGCTGAAGGTTCCGAAAGAGGAGATCTTGACCTGCTCGCCTTTGACAAGCGCGTCAGACATATAGGTCAGCACGCTTTCAACCAGCTGCGCTGAGTCATTTCGAGACAGACCAACCTCGCGGAAAACCGCTTCGCTCAGATCCATCCGTGTCAGTGTATTCTCACTCATCTTCAACCCCCGTTGTCACTTTCGGTCACATTACGTGAAGGGTTTTTTCCAAGTCAAGAACAATGACTTGGAAACAAGGGTTTAAGCAATAATCATGCGTGACGGGCAGGGATGTTACCAGCGAATGACCGCAGAGCCCCAGGCCAGACCGCCTCCGATGGCTTCGGTGACGACGATATCGCCGGGTTTCATCTTGCCTTCGGCTTGCGCGACAGACATGGCAAGCGGAATAGACGCAGCCGAGGTGTTGCCGTGATCCTGAACCGTCACAACCACACGCTCCATCGGCATATCCATCTTTTTGGCGATGCCTTTGATGATGCGGATGTTGGCCTGATGCGGGACAACCCAATCGACGTCATCGGTTGTAATACCAACCGCATCCAGCGTCGTTTGCGTTGTTTTCGCGAGCTTCTCGACCGCGTGGCGGAAGACTTCTTTGCCCTGCATGCGCAGGAAACCCGTGGTGCGTTGGGAAATCCCACCGTCTACGTAAAGAATATCTCGATAGCGGCCGTCAGAATTCAGATCGGTCGCCAGAACACCGCGATCCTCGGATGTGCCTCTACCTTCCTGCGCCTCAAGGATCAGCGCGCCGGCGCCGTCGCCGAACAGCACACAGGTGCTGCGGTCCTTCCAATCCATGATGCGAGAGAAGGTTTCAGAGCCGATCACCAGAACGCGCTTGGCTTGACCCGAAACCACCAAAGCATTGGCATTGGTCAGCGCAAACACAAAGCCAGCACAGACGGCTTGAACGTCAAAGGCAAAACCCTTGGTCATGCCAAGATTGTTTTGCACCATGGTGGCCGCGGACGGGAACGTCAGGTCTGCGGTCGAGGTCGCTAGAACGATTGCGTCGATGTCGTCCGCCGTAAGCCCTGCGTTTTCCAAAGCGGCCTGCGCAGCCTTAGTGGCCAAATCTGATGTGGTTTCATCCTCGGCGGCGAAATGGCGACGTTCAATACCGGACCGGCTTTTGATCCATTCGTCAGAGGTATCCAGAGTCTTTTCGAACTCTGCATTGGGTACGATACGCTCGGGCAGGTAGTGACCAACCCCTCTCACGACAGCGCGTAATGTCATGTTTTATTTTCCGTTCTTCTCGCCTGTCCCCACGTCATCTTGGGGGAGTTGCACCGTAGATGCAACCCGCGCAGCAAGCTTTTTGCTGAAACCGGATTGCGCCAGGACAAAGGCGAGTTTGATGGCGGCAGAGACGCCTGTGGCATCCGAGCTGCCATGGGATTTCACGACCGTGCCGTTAAGGCCCAAAAAGACGCCTCCGTTCACGCGACGCGGGTCGATGCGCTTGGTCAGGCGACGCAGGCTGGTATAGGCCAGCAAAGCCGCAAAGCGGGACATTGGTGAGAATTTAAAGGCTTCGCGCAGCAGGTTACCGATCAGGCTCGCGGTGCCTTCGCCGGTTTTCAGCGCGACATTGCCGGTGAAACCGTCGGTCACAATGATATCGGCTTTATTGCCCGGGATGTCTCCGCCTTCGACAAAGCCTACGAAGTCGAAATTGGCTTCATCAGCCTTTTCGGAAATCAGCTCATGCGCGGCTTTCAGTTCCGCGCGGCCTTTGTGCTCTTCGGTGCCCACATTCAGCAGGCCAACGCGTGGGCGGTCCAGCTCCATGCCGTTGCGCGCATAAGAGACACCCATCAGAGCATATTGCAGCAGGTCCCGCTCGTCCGCGCGAATATCTGCGCCCACGTCGAGCATGATATTGAACCCCTGAGGGTTGCTGGAGGGCCAAAGGATCGCAATCGCGGGGCGGTTCACGCCGGGCAGTTTACGCAGACGCACGACCGACAACATCATCAACGCGCCGGTGTTGCCACAGGACACGCAGACATCAGCTTCGCCATTGCGTACAGAATCGACGGCAGACCACATGGATGTGTTCTTGCCCGAGCGCATCACCTGGCTAGGTTTGTCATCCATTGTGACGACATCAGCTGCGTCACGAATCTCGACACGACCCGCCAGAAGCTTGCGCCGTGACACGAGCTTTTCCAGCTCGTCCTTAGGGCCGTGCAGGATAAACCCGATATCAGGGTTCTTTTTCGCAGAACGAGAAATACCGGCAACAACAGTTGCCGGCCCTCGGTCGCCACCCATGGCGTCTACGGAAATAATGGTGCGCTTTTCACCCGCGTTCTGTTCTTCACTTAACACGGACATAGCGGCCCCAAGTTCCGTTTATTTATGCCGCTTCGTCGTCCAGGTCAATTTCGTCAGCCATAGCGACGACTTCGCGGTCGTCATAGTGACCGCAGGACGCACAGACGTGGTGAGGACGTTTCAGTTCACCACAGTTTGGGCATTCGTTTGGATTTGCAGCAACCAATGCGTCATGCGCGCGACGGTTGTTGCGGCGTGATTTGGATACTTTATTCTGCTGGACAGCCATGTCGCAACCTATTCAATGCTTGGGGGCCAAAAAGGCCCGATTTCTGAGCGTTCCGAGGCTTTACGATGATCGCTTGGCCAAGTCCAACGCTAAATTCCGATGAGCGCGCGAAAATAGTCAGAAATTGCCGCAACGCAAGTGTTATTTCTCGTCTTTCTGCGCAAGTTGATCCCGCAGACCGGCGAGCCCTGCAAATGGGCGCGCATCCTCGTCCCGCATGGGGGCGATTCCCGGCTCGGAAAAGACGGATTCGGAGAGATCTGCACCTTCTGTGCGTGGGTAAAGCGGCAGATTGAGGCTGAGTTCTTCGATGAGGATCTCTGACAAATCGATGGTGTCTCCCAAAGGATCGGCCGAATCCTCATCGGTCACTTCGTATTCCTCTTCGGTGGGCGCGGCGTAATTGGCAAGAAACAGCCGTTCTACCGGCGCGTCGATCCGGGTCGTCACAGGATCAAGCGTCACCACACAGGCCTGCACCACGGTCACGCCCAATTGCCCCTTCACGAGCCAGTCGCGTTTGCCGCGCGCCTTGATCTCTCCTTCAAAGCGCAGTTTGCGCAGATCAAGGATGCCAAGCTCGTCAGCCAGCGTCTTTAGCGCGGCACCCTCGGGCACGATCTTAAAGGAAACGGCCTTATTCTGGGGCAACTCCGCAACAGCATATGTGGTTTTTGCGGGCTCTGATGCAGGCATCGGAATTTTCCTTTTCGCAATTGAACCTTGATCCTTCATTCTCTTAGCCGATAAGTATCTCGGAAAGCCAAGACAAGAGGGCAGGGATGGCCAATATGAAAAAACCAGTGAAAGCGGCTATTTTCGCTCTGTGTATTCTTGGGGCGGGATGTTCCGCGCAGTATCGCAATCACGGCTATGTGCCCAGCGAAGAAGAACTGGCCGAAGTGGTAATCGGTGTCGACACTAAAGATAGTGTCGCAGAAACGCTGGGGGCGCCCACAGCAGGTGGTGTGCTGGAAGACGGCGGGTTCTATTACGTCCGCAGCCGCGTGCGCACAATTGGCCCAAGCCGTCCAACTGAAATCAGTCGCGAACTGGTGGCGGTGACATTTGACAACAATGGTATCGTGTCCAACGTCGAACGCTTTGGTCTTGAGGACGGACAAGTCGTCGTGCTGTCGCGTCGCGTGACGGACAATGGTCTGAACAACATCTCATTCATCCGCCAGCTTTTGGGCAACCTTGGCAGTTTTGACCCGAACGCGCTGCTTTAAGTCACGCTGTCATTATCTTGTCATGGGCGCGCACCTATATCGGGGTCGAACGAAAGAGTGAGGCCTTGGTATGGTTGGCTTGATGAAATCCCGTTACGAAGCTTTTGAGGCGACGACGCGCGCAGAGATCGAGGCCGCGCAACGTTTGAGGCATCTGGCCTTCAAAGGGGTAGACGGATTGGATGCCGACGCCTTTGACGAGATTTGCACACATATTCTGGTGAAAGACCGCAAATCAGGGGCTTTGGTCTGCTGTTTCCGGTTCTTGCCACTAAATTCCGGCAATGAGATCGCGCAGAGCTATTCGGCGCAATATTACGAATTAAGCGCCTTGCAAGACTTTCAGGGCACAATGGTCGAGATGGGACGTTTCTGTATTCATCCCGAGGTCCAAGACCCAGATATCTTGCGCGTCGCCTGGGCGGCGATGACAGCCTATGTCGACAATAACAACGTGGAACTGCTGTTTGGCTGTTCCTCCTTCAAAGGCACGGATGCCAAAGAGTATTTCGACGCTTTTGCCATGTTGCGCGACCGCCATATCGCGCCAAAACGCTGGTTGCCGCGGGTCAAAGCACCCAAGGTGTTTCAATTCGCTGCCCGCCTGCGCAGGAAACCTGACCTAAAGCAAGCGCAATTGCGCATGCCCCCCTTGCTGCGCACCTATCTGATGATGGGCGGCTGGGTCAGCGACCATGCCGTAGTCGATGAGCAGATGAACACACTGCATGTTTTCACAGGCCTTGAGATCAAAGCGATTCCCCCCGCGCGCAAACGCCTCTTGCGGGCCATGTCCGCCTGATGCTGGTTGACCTCTGCTAAGGGCGGCTTTAGCTGGTCGCCATGGCTCGTATACCTCTTTTGCAACTGAGTGAGATCACGCTGACTTTCGGCGGGGATCCGGTGTTTGATAACCTTGATCTGGTGGTGCAACCGGGCGACCGCGTGGCTTTGGTTGGGCGCAATGGCTCGGGCAAGTCGACCTTGATGAAAGTCATGGCCGGATTGGTTGAGGCCGACAAAGGGGCGATCACTGTGCCACCGGGCGTGTCGGTCGGCTATATGGAGCAAGACCCCACGATGGAGGGCTTTGCCACGCTCGGTGATTTCGCCGCCTCTGGGTTGGATGCCGGTGAACTCTATAAGGTTGAACGGGCAGGTGAGGGGCTGAAATTTGACCCAGCGCGCTCTGTCGGGACCGCCTCAGGTGGCGAGAGACGGCGTGCTGCTTTGGCCAAACTCATGGCCGAGGCGCCAGAATTGATGCTATTGGACGAGCCGACAAACCACCTCGATATCGAAGCGATTGCCTGGCTTGAAGGCGAACTCAAAGCCACCCGCGCGGGCTTTGTTTTGATCAGCCACGACCGCGCATTCCTACGTGAGCTCACCCGCGCAACCCTCTGGATTGACAGGGGAATGGTGCGTCGCCAAGACAAGGGTTTTGCCGATTTCGAAGCCTGGCGCGACAAGACCTGGGAAGACGAAGACATGCAGCGCCACAAGCTCGATCGAAAGATCAAAGCCGAAGCGCGTTGGGCGGTCGAAGGCATTAGCGCGCGGCGCAAGCGCAACCAGGGGCGCGTGCGGGCTTTGCAAGGTTTGCGTGCAGAACGGGCGGCACAAATCAAACGCCAGGGCTCTGCCGCGATGGAGTTTCAGGCGGGGCCAAAGTCCGGTCGTAAGGTCATCGAGGTCAAAGAGCTGGCGAAGGCCTTTGACGACAAACCCATCGTGCGAAAGTTGGATCTTTTGGTGCAACGCGGCGACCGGATCGCCTTTGTCGGCCCCAATGGCGTGGGCAAAACGACATTGATCAAAATGCTCATGGGCCAAGAGTCGCCTGATAGCGGCACCGTCACCCTCGGCACAAATCTGATCCCCGCGGTCTTTGACCAAACACGGTCCCAGCTTGACCCAGACATGACCCTCTGGGACAGCCTGACCGGAGACCCTGAGATGCGTGTCTCGGGCAAAGCCGACCAAGTCATGGTGCGCGGCAACCCGAAACACGTCGTGGGCTATCTCAAGGAATTCCTCTTTGACGAACGCCAGGCCCGCGCACCGGTGCGGTCTCTGTCTGGCGGCGAGAAAGCGCGGCTCTTGCTGGCAAAACTCATGGCCAGGGAAAGCAACCTTTTGGTTCTCGACGAACCCACCAACGATCTGGATGTTGAAACGCTCGACCTCTTGCAAGAGCTGCTGGATGACTACGACGGCACCGTGCTTCTCGTCAGCCACGACCGTGACTTTCTTGACCGCGTGGCGACCACGACCATCGCGATGGAGGGCAATGGTGAGGCGATTGTCTACGCCGGTGGCTGGTCGGACTACCGCGCGCAGCGCAAAGCAGATGCGCCTGAAAAGGCAGAAAAATCAAAGCCCAAAAAGGAAAAGGTAAAGCAAGATAAAGCCCCACAAGAGGGCCTTACCTTCGCCGAACAAAAACGCCTCGATGCTTTGCCTGCTGAAATCGACCGCCTTATGGCCGAGATCGCCAAGCTCGAAGAATTCATGTCAGACCCCGAACTATTCACCAAAGAACCCGTGAAGTTCCAGAAAGCCACAGAGGCTCTGGTCGAACGCCAAGAGGCCGTCGCTAAAGCCGAAGAAGAATGGATGGAGCTCGAAGAGAAAGCCGAAGGCTAGGCTTTCTCTTGCAATAAGTATCCCGGGGTGCTCGAGGGGCGGGCCCCTCGACTATTTCATCCGCAAAGCCCCATCGATGCGGATCACTTCACCGTTCAGATAGCCACATTCCACGATAAAGCCCGCCAAACGCGCGTACTCAGACGGATCACCAAGACGCGGAGGGCATGTGACATCCGCTGCCAATCCATCCATGATCTCTTGCCCCAACCCGATCAGCATAGGCGTCTTAAAGATCCCCGGCGCAATGGCCATCACGCGGATGCCCTGTTTCGCCAGATCCCGCGCCATCGGCAGAGACAGGCCCACAATGCCACCCTTGGAGGCTGCATAGGCCGCCTGACCCTTTTGACCCTCCATCGCAGCGACCGAGGCCGTGTTGATAATTACACCGCGCGCACCGTCAGGTTCTGGCGCGTTCTCTGCCATGACCGCGCTCGCCAAGCGCGCCACGTTAAAACTCCCGACCAGATTGATGTCGATGACTTTCTGAAACATTGCCAGATCGTGCGGGCCATCGCGCCCCAGTGTCTTCGCCGCTGGCGCAATTCCCGCGCAATTCACCGCGGCCGTGATTTTCCCCATGTTTTCAACGGCAAACTCCATGGCCGCCTGAACTGAGGCCTCATCTGTCACATCGGTTTCAACAAAATACCCGCCGATCTCTTTTGCTACCGCCTGACCGCGCTCGACGTCCCTGTCCAGTATCGTAACCTGCCCACCTTGCTCGGCAAAATGCCGTGCAGTGGCCTCACCCAGACCAGAAGCGGCCCCAGAAATGACAGCGGCTGTTGTGGCGAGTTTCATGAGGATCTCCGATTTTAATTGAACGTGCGTTCACTTACCCTCGGGCCGCGCGCTGAGTCCAATGTGACCGAACGTCGAAACAAAAAGAGCGCCGCTAAGGGCGCTCTCTGTTCTCTTTTGGTCGTCAAACCCTATGCCAATTGAACCAAAGCATGGCGCTTTTTGCCAGCGCTCAGTTTGATCGGAGAGGCCAGATCAGCCGCAGTAAACACCCGCCCAGCTTCTGTAAGAGGCTGGTCATCCAGTTTCGCGCCGTTTTCTGCAATCAGACGCTTGGCCTCTTTGCCAGATTTCGCGAGGCCGGATTTCACGATCAATTGCACCACAGAAATGCCATCGCCAATATCATCAGCACTCAACGAAAGCGTCGGAAGATCCGCACCAACACCGCCTTTTTCAAAGACCTCACGCGCCGTTGCCTCTGCAGCCTCAGCTGCATCCGCGCCGTGACAAAGCGTCGTGACCTCATTGGCCAAAATCACCTTGGCTTCATTGATCTCAGATCCCGCCAAAGCGCCCAGACGATCACATTCCTCCACCGGCAGCTCTGTATAGAGCTTTAGGAAGCGGCCCACATCTGCATCCGTTGTATTGCGCCAGAACTGCCAGAATTCATAAGGGCTGCGCATCTCAGCATTGAGCCAGACCGCACCATCCGCCGATTTGCCCATCTTTTTGCCATCAGACGTGGTCAGAAGCGGCGAGGTCAGGCCAAAGATCTGTTGATCGATCACTCGGCGTGTCAGGTCGATCCCGTTGACAATATTGCCCCATTGATCGCTGCCGCCGAACTGCACCAAACAGCCATAACGGCGGTTCAGTTCAAGGAAATCATAGGCCTGCAGGATCATATAGTTGAACTCAAGAAAGCTCAGGCTCTGTTCACGATCCAAGCGAGATTTGACCGATTCAAAGCTCAGCATCCGGTTCACAGAGAAATGCCGCCCGATGTCGCGCAGGAATTCCAGATAGTTCAAACCATCCAGCCATTCCGCATTGTTCAGCATCAAAGCATCGGTCTCGCCGTCACCATAGTCGATATACTTCGCAAAAACCTGCTGAATGCCGCTGATATTGTCATTGATCTGATCTTCGGTCAGCAAAGGCCGCTCATCCGCGCGGAACGAAGGATCACCGACCTTCGTCGTGCCTCCGCCCATCAGGGTGATCGGCTTGTGCCCGGTCTTCTGCAACCAACGCAGCATCATGATTTGGATCAAGGATCCCACATGCAACGACTTCGCCGTCGCATCAAAGCCGATATAGCCTGGCACCACGCCTTTGATCAGAGCTTCGTCGAGGCCTTGATAATCGGTGCAATCAGCCAGAAAGCCGCGCTCCATCATCACTGCAATGAAATCCGATTTGGGGTGGTAGGTCATGGTATCCGTCTCATATGATATGAGCGCATCTATAAGCAGGCGGGCCGCAAAGGAAAAGACCATGTTGAAGGCCAAATTGAGCAAGGGGCCAATTCGTGTCGCAGGTGCCATGTCGGGCACGTCTCTGGACGGCGTGGATGTGGCGGTGATCGAGACAGATGGTGTGACGTTTGAAGCCACAGATCGCCACGCATTTCGGCCGTATTCATCACGCGAACAGGATGTCCTGCGCGCAGCTCTAGGCAAATGGACCGGAGACGGGGTCGATGCAGCGACAAACGTCGTTCAAGAGGCGCATCTTGAGGCCTTTGGCGATTTCACAGATTGCGATCTCTTTGGCTTTCACGGTCAAACACTGGCGCATGAACCTCGTGGTCGCGGAACCTTGCAAGTAGGAGATGGCCTCGCGCTTGCCGAAGCGCTGTCCGTGCCAACCGTGTGGGATTTTCGCTCCGCAGACATCAAACTTGGCGGAGAAGGCGCGCCGCTGGCACCGTTTTTCCATTTTGCTTGCGCCAGGAAAATCGAATGCGACCACCCCGTGGTGTTCCTGAACCTTGGCGGCGTGGGCAATATCACTTGGGTCAATCCGCAATGCGAGTCCGCGGAAGAAGAGGGCGCTTTGCTGGCGTTCGACACAGGCCCCGCGAACGCGCCGATCAATGACTTCATGCTGGCCCAGACCGGACAGCCCTTTGACAAAGACGGAGCCATAGCGCGCAAAGGCACGGTAGAAACCGGAGCTCTGGAACTCTTTTTGCAAGAGGCCTATTTCACAAGAGTTCCGCCAAAGTCACTGGATCGAAACGATTTTTCGGAAATGATCGGGTTGGTCTCTGAACTCTCTACCTCTGACGCGGTTGCGACCCTAACGGCCATGAGCGCCGCTGCCGTGGTGCAAGGTATGGATCACTGTCCAGAGCCACCGTCACAGGTCTTTGTCACAGGCGGCGGGCGTCACAATCCCGTTTTGATGGAAATGCTGACGGTCTCACTGGATTGTCCCGTCGCGCCAATAGAATCCTGTGGCCTCAACGGCGACATGCTCGAAGCGCAAGCCTTTGCCTATCTCGCAGCGAGGGTGGCGCGGGGCCTGCCGACCTCTAGTCCTGCGACCACCGGTGTTATGGCCCTCGTAGGTGGAGGCACCCTTAGTGAGCCAACTTAAAGCTTGGAATTGAGTATTTTAGCAAGATGAAACCGGGTTTTCGCTTGCCAGAAATATCCCCGCCGGAGGCATAAAGTCAGCCGCGCGGGATATCAAAATCCGGAGCGGCGAGGGTGAAGCCCTCAAACTGAAATGCAGGGGATACCGTGCATCCTACCAAAGTATACTCCCCAGTGGTCTCCGCCGCCTGCCAGTGATCCTTTGGGACGATCAGTTGAGGCGCGTGACCTTTGGCAAAGTCCGGGCTAAGAGTATGCGTTGTCGCCGGGCCCTCATCTGTTGCCGAGAGATGTAATAACAGGGGCGCGCCGGCGTAATAGTGCCAGATCTCTGTCGCATCCACGGCGTGCCAGTGTGATCTTTCACCTGCTTGCAGCAAAAAATAAATTGACGTGCCAGAGGGCCGACCGTCCTCCTCCGCGATCCAGGTTTGACGGTAGTGCCCACCTTCTGGGTGCGGTGTGAGGTCGAGGTGTTTGATGATCTCTGCTGGGGTCATGGGAATACCGGTATCTGCGGGGCTGCGGTCATGGGGAGGTCTCCGGACAAGCGGGGATCTTCTGCGATTTCAATCTCTTGCTTGTAGGGCTTAAAGCCACTGCGAATATAGAAAGCCAAGGCCTGAGGGCTATCTAACGTGCATGTGTGAACGTGAAATCGCGTGATATCGCGTTGAAAGGCCAGGGTGATCGCTTGGGTCATAAGATATCGTCCGGCTCCGGTTCCGATCAGGGCATCGTCCAATCCAAAGAACGCAAGCTCGCACGCCCCAGACACGCGAAAATCCAACTCTAATAGGCCAAGGTCCTCACCATCGCGTTGCAATGTGTAGAGGTCGTAATCCGGGTTTCCAAAGATCTCGAGCAGCTCTTCATCGCTCAGATGAAGGCGCGAGAACCAGAGGTAGTTTTCACCAATCCGACGAAAGAGTTTCCGATAGTCCGATGGTGCAACAGCGTCGTGCTTTTTGAAACTCACACCTTCGATTTCAGGCGTAGGGCGCGCTTGAGGCGCATGCATCTCCAGATGTGTCACAACAGTGGTAACATGGCCCTTTGGAACTTGATGGAAACCGGCACTCAGCATTCAATACCTCTTTTTCTTGGACAGAGATCATGGTGGGCGATCAAAGGCAATCACTCGAACGAAAAAAGCCCCACCGAAAGGGCGGGGCTTTTGAAACTGTTGCTAAGGTCGCTTAGCTTTTAAGAATGCTCGCGCCCGCATATTCCGCAGTTTCGCCCAGCATTTCTTCGATGCGGATCAACTGGTTGTATTTCGCCAGACGGTCAGAGCGGCTGAGAGAGCCGGTTTTGATCTGACCACAGTTGGTGGCGACCGCGAGATCCGCGATGGTGGCGTCTTCAGTCTCGCCGGAACGGTGAGACATAACGTTGGTGTAGCGCGCGCGGTGCGCCATATCGACGGCCTTCAATGTTTCGGTCAGAGAGCCGATCTGGTTCACTTTAACCAGCATGGAATTCGCGACACCTTGCTTGATGCCATCCGCCAGACGGGCAGGGTTGGTCACAAAAAGGTCATCGCCCACAAGCTGCACTTTGTCTCCGATGAGGTCTGTCAGCATTTTCCAGCCGGCCCAGTCGTCCTCGTCCATACCGTCTTCAATCGAGATGATCGGGTAGTCGGCACAAAGATCCGCCAGATACTGCGCATTTTCCTCGGATGTCAGGGATTTACCTTCGCCCTTCAGCTCGTATTTGCCGTCCTTGAAGTATTCAGAGGACGCACAATCCAGCGCCAGATAGATGTCTTTGCCCAGCTCATAGCCGGCTTTTTCAACCGCAACTTTGATGAAGTCCAAAGCAGCGCGGGTGCTTTCGATGTTTGGCGCGAAACCGCCTTCATCACCGATACCTGTGTTGTGACCAGCCGCCGTCAGCTCTTTTTTCAGCGCGTGAAAGACTTCGGCGCCCATGCGGATGGCTTCTTTCACGTTGCTGGCGGACACCGGCATGATCATGAATTCTTGAATGTCGATTGGGTTATCTGCGTGCTCGCCGCCATTGATGATGTTCATCATTGGCACAGGCAGGACACGGGCCGAGGTGCCACCAACGTAGCGGAACAGAGGCTGCGCGGTGAAATCAGCAGCTGCCTTTGCGCAGGCCAGAGACACACCAAGAATAGCGTTCGCGCCCAGACGTGCTTTGTTTGGGGTGCCGTCCAGCTCGATCATCGCGGAATCGATGGCCACCTGTTCGGTGACATCCATGCCCACTAGGTTTTCCGCGATCTCGCCATTTACAGCCGCGCAGGCTTCGAGAACACCTTTGCCAAGATAACGCGCTTTATCGCCGTCACGCTTTTCCACCGCTTCGTAGGCGCCAGTTGATGCGCCAGAAGGCACAGCTGCGCGGCCCACCGTGCCGTCTTCGAGGGTGACGTCAACCTCGACGGTCGGGTTGCCCCGGCTGTCCAGAATTTCGCGTGCGTGGATGTCAATGATGGTGCTCATGATAGGATGTCCCGGCAGTAAATTCAGTTGGCGCTGTAATAGCAGGCTATTTTGAAATGTAAACGATGGCCGATAGCGCTAACAAAATACTACTTAAGATTGTTACAATTTCTAGATAGTACCTTCATAAGGGAGAGTCGCCTCTAGCTCACCTGTTTATAATCGTAAAAAGTGCAAGTTTGGGTCAAATTCTGGGCTAATTTGCTCGTTATTGACGCTTTCGCTGGTATTCGAAGAGGTTTTTGAATAACCACAAGAGCAGGGTAGCGTTGTGTTAAAAGCAGTTGTAAGCAATCTCATGGTCGAAGCGAAAAGCGCGACTGGGACAGGTATGGAAAAGCTAAATACGTTCGACATACTTGAAGATGCCGGCATTGGTGTATTCGAGTTAGATCTTGTGACCGGTATTTCGGTTGCCTCTCCGGCGTGGAAACGGATGATCGGCCTGGATGTCGACGAAGAAATCCTTGCTCAGGAAGAATGGCTGTCCCGCGTACACCCTGACGATCTGGAAACTGTTCAAGCAGAAGACGCAAAAATGTTCGCGCGCGAAATCAAGCGCAGCAAAGTGACATTTCGGTTCCGTCACGAAGATGGTGAATGGATTTGGATTCAGTCCGACGTCGGCATCACCGAATGGGGCGAGAACAATAAACCTCTGAAAATGGTTGGCTTGCACACGGATGTAACCGACTTCGTCATGCGCGAGAAGTCCAAGGATGACTATCTGGCGATGATCAGCCATGAATTGCGTACGCCTTTGACGTCTATTCTGGGTGCTCTGAAAATGGCCAACAGCGGTCAACTCGGTGAATTGCCCGGACCAATTGGAAACCTCATGCAACTGGCACAGCGCAACAGCAACCGCTTGCTGCACATGGTTAATGAGATCCTGGACTTTAAGTCCATTGAATCCGGCGAAATGCATTACGACCTGGAAAAGGTGAATGTACGCGATGCAGCCGCAGATGCAGTTCTGTCTATGCAGGGCTATATCCAAGACGGTCAGAAGATTTCTGTCGCCGGCGAGCCTGGCGATGATCCGATTTACATCAATGCAGACGTAAACCGCCTGCAACAGATCCTTGCGAACTTAATGTCCAATGCGATTAAATTTTCGCCCGCTGAGTCTGAAATTGAGTTGGGTCTGAATATCAAAGAAGGACAGGTGGAATTTGCCGTGCGCGACCACGGTCCTGGCGTGCCAGATGAGCTCGAAGGTAAGATGTTCCAACGCTTTACCCAAGCGCATACGACCGGCAAGAAAAAGTTCAAAAGCACCGGTCTTGGTCTGTCGATCTGTAAACAGATGACCGAAGGCATGGACGGTGAAATTGGCTATTTCAACAATGAAGACGGTGGCGCGACCTTCTGGGCGCGTTTTCCTCTAGTAAGCTAAGGCTTTTGCGGTCTCTCATTTTGGACTTGAAAGCTGTGCCTCTCGCAACATGACGAAGAGGCCGGATCCAACGACGAGTGTTGCTCCGAGGATCGTTTGCCAATCAGGCACTTCTGAAAATAGGAAATACGCCAGAATGGCCGCGCAGGGCAGGCGGAAATACCTCAGGGGCGAAACCGCGGATACATCTCCGATCCGCATGGCGGTGGTTACACAATAGTATCCGGTGACGGACAGCACGACCATCAGGCTCAACGGCCCCCAAGACGCAGGCGCAATGTGCCACGCGCCACCTTGGGTAAAATTCAGCACCGCCCCCATGGGGACAAGCAACATAAAGGCATAAACCGACAACAAAGGCGTGCTCGCCTCAGGAGGAGCCAGGCGGGATGCCAGGTCACGCAGCGCAAGGAAAAGCGTTCCCAAGACGGCCAAGAGATCCGTCCACCCGATGCCTGCGCCAGTTGGGCGAATGATGATCAAAACCCCGAGCAATCCAATCGCCACGGCGGTCCAGCGGCGCGGCCCGACCTTTTCGTTCAAAAAAGCAGCCGCAAGAATGGTCAGGATAAGCGGGATTGCCTGCAAAATGGCAGCAACCGTCGACAGCTCATTTAGCGCAAATGCTTGGAACAGGAAGAACGCCGCAGCGACCTCAAAGAGATTGCGCAGCAAAATCACGGGATGAAAAAACAACCGTGACAAAACCGCGGTGCCCGAAGCTACACAGACCGCAAGAAAGACTGATCCTCCCGCGAGCCCCATGGTTATCATGATCAACCCGGTCGTGGTGTCGCTGGATGACAGCTTGATCATCGCATCTGCGCCAGCGAAGGTCGCCATACCCATGATCATAAAGACCATAGAGCGCAGATTGCTCATGCCCTAGGCCCCGTGCGACTTGATCGGAACACCGTAAAGCTCCAGCTTATGCCCCTTGAGGCGATAGCCGAGTTTCTCGGCGATCTTTTCCTGAAGCTGCTCGATCTCGGGGTCCATAAACTCGATGACTTCGCCAGAGTTTATGTCGATCAGGTGATCATGGTGGTCGCGTTCCGCATCTTCATAGCGCGCGCGTCCGTCGCCGAATTCCAGCTTGTCAAGAATGCCCGCTTCTTCAAACAGCTTCACTGTCCGGTAAACCGTCGCCAAAGAAATCCCCGCATCGCGCGCAGAGGCACGCGCATAGAGTTCCTCGACATCCGGATGATCCGCGCTTTCTTCTAAGACGCCTGCTATCACACGACGTTGTTCGGTCATACGCAGGCCTTTGGCTTCGCAGCGGGCTAGAATCGTGTCGCTCATGGGGGCTCCGGGGTCTTTCTGATCTTTTCAATACAGGGGCAAAAGGCGGCTGGCTACAGCATTTGCCGAGTTATCCCCGACTAATGAGCCTTGACGCGCGCGCCAAAAAGGCGCAAAGCCGCTTCCTCTGATGTCTGTTGCGTGAGCTAGCAGGGCCTTGTCCCGACATCAGATGTTCTGTTCCCAAGATCACGCGTGGGGCAATCCGGATCAGACAGGCGCGTATACGGCGTGGCTTGTGGCTGGGACGGAGCACTCACATAGGCGTCCCTTGGGGCGAACAAAGACAATGGCACATTTTGATGAGCTTGGCTTGCCCAAGCGCTTGGTCGACCGTTTGGCTGAAAAGGGTCTGACCGAACCAACCCCAATCCAGAACCGCGCAATTCCGCATGCTTTGAACGGGCAGGACGTGATGGGGCTGGCGCAAACCGGCACCGGTAAAACGCTGGCCTTTGGCCTGCCGCTGATTGCGAAATTGTCGGATTATGGCACGAAACCTGCGCCAAAGACCCTGCGAGCTTTGGTTCTCGCGCCAACACGCGAGCTGGCGAACCAGATTGCTGCGTCCTTGAAAGAGATGGTCGAAGGCACGCCGTTTAAAGTGGGTATCGTGGTCGGCGGCGTCGCCATCAACCCTCAGATCAAACGGGTCGAGCGAGGCACTGATGTGATCATCGCCACTCCGGGCCGTCTGATCGACCTGATGGAACGCAACGCGCTGGATTTTGAGGACACCGATTTCCTTGTTTTGGACGAAGCGGATCAGATGCTCGATCTGGGTTTCATCCACGCTTTGCGCCGCATTGCCGACGTGTTGCCGTTCGAACGTCAGACCATGCTGTTCTCGGCCACCATGCCCAAGCAGATGAATGAGATCGCGCAGACCTATCTTAAGAACCCGATCCGCATTCAGGTTTCACCTCCGGGCAAGGCAGCGGACAAGATCGACCAAAGCATTCACTTCATTGCAAAGGCCGAAAAGACCAATCTGCTGAAAGAGCTTTTGGCCGACCACATGGGCGAGGCCTCAATCGTGTTTTCTCGTACGAAACACGGTGCGGAACGTCTGAAGAAGTCCTTGGAAGCCTCTGGTTTCACAGCAACTTCCGTCCATGGCAACAAAAGCCAGGGTCAGCGCGAACGCGCGATTAAAGAGTTCCGTGAAGGTCATGCGATGGTGCTTGTCGCCACCGATGTTGCGGCGCGGGGATTAGACATTCCTCATGTGCGTCACGTCTACAATTACGACCTGCCCAATGTGCCTGACAACTATGTGCACCGCATCGGCCGCACCGCGCGCGCAGGTATGGACGGCAAGGCCGTCGCCTTCTGCGCGCCGGACGAGATCGATCAACTGAAAGACATCCAAAAGACCATGAAGTTCACGATCCCTGTGGCCTCCGGTCGACCGTGGATGGGGCTCGAAGAGCAAGGCGGTAAGGGCAAATCCAAAGGCGGGCCGCGTCGCGGCAAGCCGGGTGGACGTGGCCGCGGCCAAGGTCGGTCTGCGCCTGATAGCGATTTTGGACCTGATCTGGACGTGACGGTGTTTGATAAACCGTCTGGCGGAAAGCCTCGGCGCGGCAAGGGGCAGGGCGGGAAACCGAACCGTTCGGGCGACAGCAAGCCGCAAGGGCGTTTTTCAGACGACGCACGGGTAGAAAGCTCTGACAAGCCCAAAAGCAAGCGGGTTTGGAAAAGTGACGGGAAACCTTCGGGCAAACCAAAAGGGCATTCTGGGGGCGGACGCGATGACAAGCCGCGCGGCGGCAAACCTCAGGGTAAACCCGGTGGCAAGTTCCGAGGCAAGCCGTCAGGCAAACGCAGCGGGCAAGGCGGGTCCGAGCCGCCGCGTCGTCGCTCGCGTTAATAGACCAAACGCCCCTGCATCACGCGTTTTGCGGCACCGGAAATGGTGACCGCGCCGCCCGTGGTGCTCAGTTGGATCACGCTAAGGCGCCCCATATCCTCGCCCTGACGGATCGTCAGCGCCTGATCCGCGCCGGTGAGATCGGCCAGCAAGGCCCCAAGAGCCGCGCAAGCGGATCCGGTGGCCGGATCTTCTGGGATATTGTCCAGAGGCGCGAACATGCGGGCGTGGATCGTGTCGCCCTCTGTCACATAGGCGAATTGTGCGAAATCCAGTGCGCCGGGATAGGTCTCGGCCCCCTGACGGAAGGCTGCGACATTGGTGACGATATTGGCCAGCGCCTCGCGGGACTTGAGTTCCGTGATCGTGAACGGCAGGCCGACAGAGGCCAAGATCGGCGCATGCGTGGACGTTTCTACGTCGGTCTCTGAAAGGCCCAAAGCGTCAGCAACATGCGCAAGTGACGGCGCTGCGAGTTTCTCCAGAGGCACTTCGGTCGTGAATCGGGCCTGCCCGTTCACTGCGTGACACTTGATCGGCCCAACCCCGAGCTCGAGCACCATGTCTGGCGGAGTGCCTTGATCTGAAAGCGCGACGGCTGTTCCGGTTGTGGGATGGCCCGCGAATGGAATTTCCATGGTGGGCGTGAATATTCTGACACGCGCGGTGTGGGCAGGGTCCTCTGGCGGGAAGACAAAAGTCGATTCTGAGAAGTTAAACTCGCGCGCGATCCGCTGCAGGTCTTCTTCTGGCAGCGCCGTTGCGTCGGGAATAACAGCAAGTTGGTTACCTCCAAAGGCTTCGGAGGAAAAGACATCATAGACGTAAAATTCGGCCATAGCGCTCACATGATAACTGGGTCAAAGCCCAGTCTTTTTGCCAAAGGCGCGGGCGTCAAGGTTTGATCCGCGGGTTACGTCCCGCAGAAGGTTGCCGTCACGCGCTCTTCATCTTTTGGTGGATGGAGAAGGTCAGGAAAAATCTTTGGCGTGTCATAGGGCGACGCGAGCGCGTCTTGCAGAGTGTGAAACAGCCCGTAGTCCCCTTGAACGGCAGAGGTGATCATGGCCTCGATCCGGTGATTGCGCGGAATGACAGCCGGATTAACGGATCGCATGAGGTCAGTCGGGTTGTCCTCTGACTCTAAACGTTTTTCCCATGTTTCTGACCAATCATCAAAAGCCTCGCGATCCACGAATTGATCCCGCGCATTGCCCTCGGAAAGGCCTCGGAAGGTATTGGTGAAGTCGGCCTCTTGCTTGCCCATGAGACCCATGAGGTCCGTGACAAGTTTCTCGTCCTCTGGACGCGGGTTGGCGATCCCGATCTTCTTGGCAAAAGCCTCGCGCCACAGCCGTTGGATCATCGCAGGCATGGCGTGAACGGCGGCGGTGAACTCTGCGACGGCCGCTTCGCGATTCTCAACCAAAGGCACCAAAGCCGTCGCGAGTTGCGCCATGTTCCAGACGATGATGTCAGGCTGGTTGCCATAGGCATAGCGCCCACGTCGGTCGATCGAAGAAAACACCTGCATCGGGTGGAAAGCGTCCATGAAAGCGCAAGGGCCATAGTCGATGGTTTCTCCGGAAATCGCGCAGTTGTCGGTGTTCATGACCCCATGAATGAAGCCGACCGAAAGCCATTTCACCACCAAAGCTGCCTGCGCGGAAATCACAGCATTCAGAAACTCCAGCGGAGACCCCGCGTCCGGGTAGTGGCGGTCCACTGCATGTTCAAACAGCGCCTGCAGGCCTTCTTGGTCGCCGCGCGCTGCCAGCACCTGAAACGTGCCGACTCGAATGTGGCTCGAGGCCACGCGTGTGATAACCGCGCCGGGCAGGGCGGTTTCGCGATAGATGTCCTCTCCGGTTTCCACCGCGGCCAAAGCTCGGGTGGTCGGAATGCCAAGCGCATGCATGGCCTCTGACACGACATATTCCCGCAGGACTGGACCGAGCCAGGCCCGACCGTCTCCGTTTCGAGAATAGGGTGTGGGGCCTGCGCCTTTGAGTTGGATGTCGCACCCTTTGGCCTCGCCGAGCAAGATGGCGCGCCCGTCCCCAAGTTGCGGGTTCCATTGGCCGAATTGATGACCAGCATAGAGCTGGGCGAGGGGTTCAGCGCCCGTTGGCACGTCATTGCCTGCGAAAATACGGGCCAGATCCTCTTCGCTGCCCTCATCGGTGATCCCAAGCTCCGCCGCGAGCGCCGCATTATAGGCGATCAGCTTGGGATCGCTGACCGGCGTTGGATTAAGATGCGTAAACAGTTGCGCAGGCAGGCGCGCATAGCTGTTGTCAAAGGGGATCGAGATGCTCATGCCGTCTATATAGAGGTCCCACCGGTCAGCGACCAGATCAGAGGCGGCCAATCCGCTCAGTCAGCAGGGCAAAAAAGCCATCTGCATCCACATCGCCCATAAACATCGCATTGGGCTTACGATCTGAGACGCCCCACCAATCGGCGACGGTCATGCCGAGGGTCAGGTCTGAGGTGGTTTCGATTTCGACGTTGATGTGGCGGCCTTGGAATAGTTCGGGTTTCAGCAGATAGGCGATCACACAGGGGTCATGCAGCGGAGCCCCCGCAGAGCCGTATTTCTCGACATCGAACCGTTCGAAGAAATCCACCATCTCGGCCATTGCGGTGCCTGCGGTTGTGCCCAGATCGCGTAAAGCCTGAATGCGAGGTGCGGTGGTGAGTACTTTGTGCGTTACATCCAACGGCATGACAGTGATTGGAAGACCTGATGTAAAGACGATCTCGGCGGCCTCTGGATCGACATAGATGTTAAACTCGGCAGCCGGAGTGATGTTGCCGACCTCGAAATACGCCCCACCCATCAGAACGATTTCCTGAACGTGATCAATGATATCCGGTGCGGTCTTAAACGCTTGACCGATGTTCGTGAGCGGACCGAGCGTGCACAGGGTGACCGTTCCGGCTGGTTCTGTCCGCAGGGTTTCGATGATGAAATCCACGCCGTGTTGCTTTTGCAGAGGCATCGTGGGTTCATGCAGGTCCGGCCCATCCAGACCGGTCTTCCCATGCACATGTTCCGCCGTCACCAAAGGACGCGACAAGGGCGCATCACAGCCCGCAAAAACCTTAGTGCCCGGTTTGTCCGCCCATTCACAGACGATCCGCGCGTTCTTAGACGTCAGCGCGAGCGGTACATTGCCAGCGACTGTGGTGATGCCAAGCAGGTCGATCTCTTCTGGGCTGCCGAGTGCCAGGAAAATCGCTGCAGCGTCGTCTTGTCCGGGGTCTGTGTCGATGATGATTTTGCGGGACTGGGTCATGTGCGCGGCTTTTTGCTGGCGGTCTTGAAGTGACCATCATTTGAATTTTGACCGCCAAGTAAAGAAATACTTATGCGGCAGCGATACAAAAACGAAAAAGGGCGCCGAAGCGCCCCTTTGGAACTCTGTGACGATGGCCTTAGCCGTCGAAATCAACGCTTTCGATCAGTTTGATCGCATCGGCACGGTTGCCCGCCAATGTCATCAGGTTCACCGTATCCGCGTCAAAGCTGCCCCAACCCTGGACCAGAGGATCCGCAGATGTACCTGCTGCGATGGGATACTCAAAGTTTGCGGTCGCATAGATTTCCTGCGCCTTCGGAGAGGTCAGGAATTCCATCAGTTTCAGCGCGTTTTCTGGGTTAGGAGAGGCTTTGGTCATCGCAACGCCAGAAATATTCACGTGGGTGCCCGCGTCCTCAAAGGTTGGAAAGACGATATTGACGCTGTCGGCCCATGCTTTTTGCTCGTCATCGCTCAGCATTTTGCCCATGTAGTATGTATTGCCGATGGAAATGTCGCATTCACCGGCCCAGATCGCTTTGACCTGTGCGCGGTCATTGCCCTGAGGCTTGCGCGCGAGGTTGGATTTTACGCCTTCCAGCCAAGTCTTGGTGGCTTCTTCGCCATGGTGATGCAGAACTGCGGAAACCAGCGCGACGTTATAGGCATGTGTGCCGGAACGAGAGCAGATGCGGCCTTCCCATTTCGGGTCCGCGAGGTCTTCGTAGGTGGTGACTTCGCCGTCTGCGACACGGTCTTTAGAGGCATAGACGATCCGTGCGCGGGTGGTCAGGCCGTACCAGTGATCTTCTGGGTCGCGGTAGGAAGCTGGGACGTTTGCATCCAGAACGTCACTTTCAACTGGCTGGGTTAGGCCCGCGTTTACAACGGCGGCCAGGCGGGAAATATCGACGGTCAGGACAACATCTGCAGGAGAGCGATCACCCTCGGCTTGCAGACGCTCCACCATGCCTTTTGCAAGAAATGCAACGTTGACTTTGATGCCAGTTTCTTCGGTGAAGGCATCAGTCAGCGGTTTGATCAGTTCTGGTTGACGGTAAGAGTAAATGTTCACTTCGTCAGCAAGGGCAGGGAGTGCAGTTGCCGCGACTGCTGCAGCAAAAACTGTGGATTTGAAGATCGTCATGGCTGTGCCATCCTTTGTTATCGGTATGGCCGTTATTAATCCTAGTTTTTTAGTAGGGTCAATACCTGAATCTTTTTATCAGACATTATTTCCGATTTTTTTCATCGGTTTTTACATCATCCCACAAAGCGTCCATTTCTTCGAGGGTGGATTGTGATGGCGTTTTGCCGCGCGCCGCCAGTTTTTCTTCGACTTTCTCAAAGCGGCGGGTGAATTTCGCATTGGTCGCCCGCAAGGCGTTTTCCGGGTCCAGACCAAGGTGGCGGCCCAAATTAACCATGACAAACAACAGGTCTCCGAATTCTTCGGCGATTTCCGTTTCCGTCAGCGTATCGCGCGCTTCTTCAAGCTCCTTGGCTTCTTCGACAATCTTGTCGATCACATGAGACGTGTCCGGCCAGTCAAACCCAACCCGCGCCGCGCGTTTCTGCAGTTTCAACGCCCGCAACAAGGCAGGCAGGCCAATCGCCACCCCATCCAATGTGCCTTTTTGCGCCTTTCCAGCGCGCTCAGCGGCTTTGATGGTTTCCCAGTCGCGGGTTTGCTGATCCGCGGATTTGTCGCGGCTTTCGTCTCCAAAGACATGCGGATGGCGCGCGACCATTTTATCCGACATCGTGTCGGCCACATCGTTGAAATCAAACAGACCTTTCTCGGAAGCCATTTGAGCGTGAAACACGGATTGAAACAGCAGGTCGCCCAGTTCTCCCTTAAGCTCATCCCAAGCCTCGCGATCAATCGCATCGGCGACCTCATAGGCCTCTTCGATGGTGTAGGGCGCGATCGTCGCGAAATCCTGCTCGATATCCCAGGGACAGCCGGTGTCCGGATCGCGAAGCCGGCGCATGATCTCAAGCAACCGTGGCATGCCGCCCTTTGGATTATGGATCAGCGCGTCATCAGCCATTGCAGGTTTCTCCGGTTCGGTGTTTGCTACGCGCAAGCTATCCAGCGCGAGGGAGAATAGCCATGCCTGTCGTCAATCGAATTGCAGATTATGCCGAGGATATGAAAACCTGGCGGCGCTATTTGCATCAGCACCCTGAACTGCAGTTTGACTGCCATAAGACGGCCGCTTTTGTGGTCGAGCGGCTGAAAGAATTTGGCGTGGACGAAATCCACGAAGGCATTGCGACGTCGGGTGTTGTTGCGATCATCAATGGGCAGGGAGATGGGCCGACGATAGGTCTGCGCGCGGATATGGATGCCTTGCCGATGGAAGAGACAACGGGGCTCGAGCACGCCTCGACCGTGAAAGGCGCAATGCACGCTTGTGGGCATGATGGCCATACGACCATGCTCTTGGGGGCGGCGCGCTATTTGGCTGAGACACGCAAGTTTAACGGCCGCGTTGCCCTGATCTTTCAGCCTGCCGAGGAAGGCGGCGGCGGGGCTGGCGTCATGGTCGATGAAGGGATCATGGACACCTTTGGTATCGGCGAAGTCTTTGGCATCCACAATGTGCCGGGGCTGGATGTGGGGCACTTCTATTCCAAACCTGGCCCGATCATGGCGGCGGTCGATACGTTCCACATCAATATTCAGGGACGCGGAGGTCATGGGGCCTATCCTCAGGAAACCGCGGATCCGATTGTGGCAGCCGTTAGCATCGTGAATGCGATCCAGACCATTATCAGCCGCAACCATGATACGCGCGACGAGGCGGTATGTTCGGTGACTATGATCAACTCTGGCTCTGCGGACAATGTGATCCCCGATACCGCCTATGTCGGTGGCACGATCCGGACCTTTGTTCCCGAGGTCCAAGACCTTATCCACAGCCGCATCCGCGAGATCGCGGCGGGGCAGGCGGCGTCCTATAATGTCGACGCCAAAGTCGAAATCGAAGTTGGCTATCCCGCAACTGTCAACAATGCCGAGAAAGTGGATTTCGCCGCCGAAGTGGCCCGCGAAGTTTCTGGCGAGGCCGCCGTCGATCCAAACACCGGCATGGAAATGGGCGCGGAGGATTTTTCCTACATGCTGAATACCCGCCCCGGCGCCTATTTCTTCCTTGGCCAAGGAGAAGGCGCGGGCTTGCACAACCCGAACTATGACTTCAACGACGAGGTTTCTCCGGTCGGGGCGTCCTTCTTTGCGCGTTTGGTCGAAAAATCGCAGCCGTTGACGTAAGGGGCACCTCATTTGCTCTTTAAATGGTCCTTCACGGGCCTATCTGGATCAAATGAATGCGAAAAGGAAAAAGACGATGACCTTCGTGTATCTTATTCTGGCGATTGTTGTCGTTTTTGCGGGTTATGTTCGGGTCGCGCCGACGAATGTCGAGAAATTCCACAGGCTGACCGATTTCACCGCAGATGCAGACGAGGAAAGCGGCGTGAAACGCGTGATTTCGGGCGACGCATCGACAATGGCAAAGCTGGATGAGATCGCACAGGCCACTCCGCGCACGAAGGTGCTCGCTGGCTCGGTATCAGAGGGGTTCGTAACCTATGTCACGCGGTCGGCAGGGTTTGGTTTTCCTGACTACGCGACGGTGAAGCTCGATGGCGACACCATCAAGATTCATAGTCGTTTGCGGTTCGGTCGCTCAGACCTCGGGGTAAACGGCAAGAGGGTCAAAGCCTGGATTGACGCTTTGCGGGCCATGTAGCCCCTCACGCACAGAAGAACTTAAACAGCCCGGCGCTATTTCGCGCCACATCGGGTTGTTCAGAGACATCTGACATTGCGCCATGAACATGCGCCCATCGACCTGCATGCAGATAAACTCGCCCAGTTCCACACGGCTGCCGGTGCGATCTGTGCAATAACACTCCACCGTACGTCCGCTGGGGCTTGTGACATCCGCAACGGCGGGCAGGGCGCTTGTGACCAAAAGACTGATAACAAAAGAACGTAGCATAAGCCCAATCTAGCATAGTTTCGCCTCTTGACCAAACCCGCGCGATACGCAACGTAGCCCCATGGTACCTTTCGAGCGTTTAGAACAAATCACCCAGCGGTTCGAGTTTCTCGAGGCGCAAATGGCTGACGGAGCCGCCGGCGCAGATATCGCCGCGCTGGCCAAGGAATATTCCGACCTGAAACCTGTGGTCGAGCAAATTCAGGCCTATCGCCAGTTGTTGGCGGACCTCGAGGAAGCCGAGGCCATGATGGACGATCCCGACATGCGGGAATTGGCCGAAGAGGAATTGCCTGCGCTGAAAGAACAACTGCCCGAGGCCGAAAAGGCGCTGCAAATAGCGCTGTTGCCGAAAGATGCGGCTGATGCGCGTCCTGCGATGATTGAAATTCGCCCCGGAACAGGTGGCGATGAAGCAGCGCTTTTCGCCGGAGATCTCCTGCGCATGTACCAGCGCTACTCTGAAGCGCGTGGCTGGAAATTCGAGATCATCGAGGAAAACGCCACCGAGCTTGGTGGCATCAAAGAAGTCGTCGGCCATATCAAAGGCGAGAACGTCTTCGCGCGCCTGAAATACGAAAGCGGCGTGCATCGTGTGCAACGAGTGCCATCGACCGAAAGCGGCGGACGTATTCACACCTCGGCGGCCACTGTTGCTGTGCTACCAGAGGCTGAAGACGTGGACATCCAGATCGACGCCAACGACCTGCGCATCGACACCATGCGCTCGTCAGGCGCAGGTGGACAGCACGTCAACACGACGGACTCAGCGGTACGTATCACGCACCTGCCAACCGGTCTCGTTGTCACCAGCTCCGAGAAATCCCAGCACCGCAACCGCGAAATCGCGATGCAGGTTCTGAAAACGCGGCTTTATGATCTGGAGCGTCAGCGGATTGACAGCGAGCGCTCGGCTGACCGGAAATCACAGGTGGGCTCCGGTGATCGCTCTGAGCGCATCCGCACCTACAACTTCCCGCAAGGGCGTATGACCGATCACCGCATCAACCTCACGCTCTATAAGCTCGACCAAGTCATGCAGGGCGATATCGATGAGATCGTCGACGCGCTCACCGCAGACGATCAGGCGGCGCAGCTCGCCGATATGCAGGGATGATTCTCCGCCAAGTCCTGATGGAAGGCGCGAAAGCGCTGCGAGAGGCGGGAATCGAAGGACCGGAACGCGACGCGCGGCTCTTACTGGCCGAGGTCATCGGCATGCCAGCAGCCCGACTGTCGCTTGAACCTGACCTTAAGGTCACCGAGGCCCAGACCAAAGAGTTTCATGGATTTCTGGCCCGTCGCGCGGCGCGCGAACCGGTGTCAAAGATCCTAGGGCGTCGGAACTTCTGGGGTAGGGATTTCGAAATCACACCGGATGTTTTGGACCCGCGTCCCGAAACAGAAACTCTGATCGATCTGGCGCTCAAGGGTGCAAAACCCGACACGATTCTCGATCTGGGATGCGGCAGCGGTATCATTGCTTTAACCCTTCTAGCTGAGCTTTCAGAGGCGCAAGCACACGCCAGCGATATCAGTCAGGCCTGTCTGGATGTGACCCTTCGCAATGCAAAAACGCTTTCTGTGTTGGGTCGCCTCACGGCAATAAAATCTAATTGGTTCAGTGAGATAAGAGGTGAATTTGATCTTATTGTTTCAAACCCACCCTATATCTCTGACGCGGAAATGGCGGAGCTGTCCCTTGATGTCTTAAACCACGACCCGCATCTGGCGCTCACACCCGGCGGCGACGGTCTGGCCCCCTACGAAGTCCTTGCGAAAGGCGCGCGCAAACACCTTGCCCCTCAGGGCCGCATCCTCGTTGAAATCGGCTACCGCCAAGGACCAGATGTGGTGCGCATTTTTCAGAACGCGGGCCTCGCGCAAGTCGCCTGCCACAAGGACCTGAACGGCCACGACCGTGTGGTATCTGCACATCAGTCATGACAAAGCGGTGAACTCCTCCGCCCAAATCGAAAAAATTCAACACTTACCCTTGTCAGCCCCGCACTGGAGAGGTAACGGTATTGTATCTGAGCGCAGGACGGCGTTTCGCAGGTCCCGCAAGATGAAAACCCCAGAAAACATGGACCGAAGATGCATAAGGGCATCTCAAGCGTCCGGGTCAAAAAGCAGTCATTCCAGAGTTTGGACAGCAAACAATGAGATCTTCGAAATCCCGTTCGCGGAATAAGAACAACCGCAATCGTCCTTCGGGCAATATCGTCAACCGTGTGTTTGACAGCAACGGCCCAGAAGGCAAGGTGCGCGGCACCCCGCAACAGATTATCGACAAATACAACCAACTCGCCCGCGACAGCCAATTGAGCGGCGATCGGGTTGCGACGGAAAACTTCCAACAGCACGCAGAACATTATCTGCGCATGCTGGCAGAAGCACAGCGTGAAATGGAAGCTCGTCGCGAGGAACAGGAACGTCAGAACCGCGACCGTCAGGCCGAACGCGACCGTGAACGTGCAGCCCGTATGGAACGTCAGGAACGCGAGGCGCAGGGGCAGTCTGATGCACCGACCGCAGATCCAGCCGACGCTCCGCAACCTGATGTCATGGAAGTTGCCGACAGCGGCGAGTCGGGTCTGGTGGAAACGCCAGAAGCCGAAGCGCCTGCTGAAAAGCCGAAGCGCAAGCCGCGCCGGCGCAAGCCTCAGCCAGAGGCTGCGCCCAGCGAAGAGCCCAAAGCCGCTGAATAAAGAAAACCCCGGTTCAGGCCGGGGTTATTTTTTGGCAACCTCACGTGCCAAAGCGCAAAAGGCTTCAAGCGAGACATTCTCCGCGCGTTCTGTCGGGGCAATGCCAGCGGCTTGAAGGCGATCCTCAATATCAGCCGTCACACCTTTGAGGGCAGCTCGCAACATCTTGCGCCGCTGATTGAACGCCTTGGCGACCACGCGGCTCAAGACCTCAGCATCCGCTTCAAACTTTGGCGTCTCCAGCGCGGTCAGATGCACCACAGCACTGCTCACCTTCGGCGGAGGCGTAAAGGCGCCGGGCGGCAAATGCATCGCGATCTTGGCCTCAGAGCGCCACTGGGCAAGGATTGCCAGACGCCCATAGGCCTTTGATCCCGGCTGCGCCACGATCCGTTCGGCCACTTCTTTCTGAAACATCAGGGTCAGGCTCTGCCAAAACGGCGGCCAGACTTTAGGCGTTAACCAACGCACCAAAAGCTCTGTGCCAACATTATAGGGCAAGTTGGCCGCAACGCGGATCGGTCCAGTCAGGTGCTCTAGGGGGTTCACTTCCAAAGCATCCCCGTTGATCACCTGCAAACGGTCTGGATAAGCCGTTGCGATCTCTTCCAGCGCCGGTAAGCACCTAGCATCCTTTTCAATCGCCAGAACCTTACGCGCGCCTTCAGCTAGCAGCCCGCGTGTCAGACCACCGGGGCCGGGGCCGATCTCGAGCACATCACAGTCAGACAAATCGCCCGCTTGCCGCGCAATCTTGGCCGTCAGGTTCAGATCGAGCAGAAAGTTTTGTCCCAAGGACTTCTTGGCAGACAAACCATGTGCGCCAATCACTTCACGCAAAGGGGGAAGTTGATCAATTCCGGCCATATTTCATCTTGCCCCAAATACTCAAAGCGCAGCCGTTGCCGCTGTCTGCGCCATAGCCATGTCGCGCGCCATACGCAAGGCAGCGATCAAACTGTCGGGCTTGGCAATGTCCTTACCGGCGATATCGAACGCCGTGCCATGATCGGGCGAAGTCCTAATGAAAGGCAAACCCAAGGTTACGTTTACACCACGGTCAAAATCCAACGTCTTGATCGGGATTAAAGCCTGATCATGATACATGCAGACGGCCACATCATAGGCAGCACGGGCACGGGCATGAAACATCGTGTCGGCGGGCAGGGGGCCAGTGATCGCCATTCCCTCCTTGGCCAGTTTTTCGACAAGGGGCGCGATGATCTGATCGTCCTCATGTCCCATCGCCCCACCTTCGCCAGCATGCGGGTTGAGGCCCGAGACAGCCACACGCGGCGACGCAACGCCAAACTTATTTCTAAGGTCGTTGACGGTGATCCGGATCGTCTCTTCCAAGAGTTCAGAGGTCAGGGTCTGCGCGACATCCTGCAGAGGAATGTGGATCGTTGTCGGCACCACGCGCAGCTGATCGCAGGCCAGCATCATGACCACTCGATCCGCGCCCGCCAGATGCGCCAGAAATTCCGTATGGCCAGGAAAGGCAAACCCCGCGCCGTCCTTCAGTGCTTTCTTATGAATTGGAGCCGTGCAGACCGCGCTTGCCGCGCCTGAGCGCGTTAGCGACACCGCGCGTTCTATGGCTTCGATCACGCCCAGTGCATTCTTGGGATCCGCACTCCCGAGGCGCGCATCGCCTGCAAAGGAATGGCTAAGCACAGGTAAATGCGTCTCGATCACGCGGTCGACGTCTGACGGGTCCGCGATCTCTTTAAAAGGCACGCGTCCGGAAAGATGCCGGGGATCGGCGATCAGAAAGAAAGGCAGCTCGGTGCGCAAGACCTCCCAGGCTCGTTCAGCCAACTCCAACCCAACCCCGCCGGGTTCTCCGCAGGTTAGGGCAATCGGCGCGATGTTTTGGGTCATTGCTGAACGATCACCGCTTCAGAGCGCAACTGATCAAGATAGCCTTCCGCGTAGGAATTCAAACGACGATTGCGCAGCGCATTCAACACGTCTTCGCGGCTGAGGTCTTCGTTTAACGCAGCCGTACGGCCACAGAGCATCAGGAAATAGAGTTGCGATCCATCGGGGCTGGTCAGAGCTGTCGAGACCTCGTGGCGGTCAAGCTTAGCCAGCTCGAGCGAAATAGACCGCGGGATCGCACTTGGTTGTTCCGCGGTGATGGTCAAAGCTTCGTCAGGACCGCCCTTGTTGATGGCATAGAGGTCATCGCAAGTGTCGACACGATTGCGAATGTCCTGCGCTTGCGCCAAAGCGGCGTCGCTACGACCTCCGGGAATGCGTAGGATGCCATATTCGATCGCTGCCAAACGCGGGGCGGGTGATGGCAATTCGTCGATACCGCGCATCATGAAAACCGCAATGGCATTACCCAGTGGGATCGGGTCCGAGATCTCGCCGGGGCGCATTTCGACCACTACCGGTTGTAGTGCTGGTGGCAGGCGATTGATCGGCAGCCATTGCATACGCCCGCCATTGGTACGTGTGCCAGCAGCCGAGAAACGCCGAGCCGCATCCGCAAAGGCCGATTCCGTGGTAAGGTTTGAAATACGTGAGGCCAGATCCTGAACTTGCGCCTGGTTTTGCGCGTTGATCGGAATTACGATCTCGGACAGAAGCACCTGCAAGCCAGCTTGGCCGCCAGAGCCAAGGGCTGCGTCAATTTCTTCGTCAGAAATCTGAACGCGGCCACGGAAGCGCAGTTGAACGACTTCTCGCCACAACAGACCGTTGCGGACGAAATCCTCAAATGTCTGCCGGTCAATCTGCGCCTCGGCCATGAGCGCAATAACCTCGTCAGCTTTCAGGTTCGCGCGGCCTGCGAATTCTTCGAGCCCTGCTGCCAATTGCTCTGCGCTAATAGATATTCCGAGCTCCGCTGCGGCCTGTGCCTTTAGGCGGTCTTCTACCAGATCCTTGCGGGCCAATGTTTCAAGATCGCCCAGTCGGTTGATGAACTGCATGAACTTGATGCGCTGATCCAGTTCATAATAGGTGACAGCCCCGTCATTCACCTTGATTGCCGGTGAAAACAGTCCCTGTGCTGATGCCAGAGTACCCATCATGCCCAGTGTAAGGCTCAGGAAAGCGGCAAAAATCTTATGTGTCATGCGTTCAGTCACCTAGGTCTTTGTCTTAGTAGGCTGCATCGTTGCAGCTTCGGCTATAGCTCTTGTCGCGTGTCTTGGCGGAAAAACCAAGCAATTCCACAGTAAAACTCAAATCTGTGACCGGTTGCACGCTGGTCGAGGATGTAAAGCGGCGTGAAACAGCCAATTGTGCTTTCACGCATTCATTGCGGTATTCCAGCCCAACGCCTGCTTCCGTGGTTCGGTTGTCCGCCACATCAAAACGCCAGTTCGCGAGGCCTGTCCAATGGCGGGTCATGCGATAGCTGCTGTCGAGGTTCCATTCCGCCAGAATGTCCGGACGGTTCTCTTCAGCATCCTGTCCCAACCAAACATAAGAGGCATTCACCCCGAGACGGTCGTTGTGCCAACCTCCACTTGCTTCAGCTTTGGTCAGAGATATCTGTTCATCCAGCAACATGCGTCCGGTGATGCTAAGTCCATTATCATGTGTCATCTGACCCGCGACCAAGAGGTCTGACGCGCGACCGGTTAGGCCGGAAGAAACAGAGAAGCTGTCCTGATCTGCTTCCCGAATGATATGTCCAAAAGACAGGCCCGCATTCCAAGTTTCGCCAAAGTGAGACATGTTCAGGCCATAGGCGAGTCTCACCCCGCGTTCTCGACGGTCATCAGATGCAAATCTGGACAGAGACAAAAGATTGCCTTCGTCAAATTCGGTTCTTGAGCTCTCGTCGTTCGCGATTGCGTCACTTGTCGCCCCATCGCGCGTCGTGCCACCGGACCAAGCAAGTTGCGCGACGGGTTCAATCACCTGTTGCGCACCAGAGGCCGTCATGCGTTGCAATGGATAGCGCATATTGGCCGCGACGGACGGGGTAACCTCAGAGTAATTGGTCGTTGTGATGGTGGCATCCTGCGCCGTGTTGACAACATCAAAAGCCAAGTGAGATTCGACGCCAAAATTAAATCCGCCTTGTGTCCACCAGGAATCCCGCCATCCGACTTCAGCGTTCAGACGATGCACATCGCGCCCATCGACGATGCCATCGGCATTGGCATCGGTCGTGATCTGAGACTCTCGTGCATGGGAATGAAACTCAAGCTCCCACAGCACTTCACCACCAAAGGCAGGTTGAATACGGTTCTGAGTTTGAGCAGACAAGACCAAGGTCGGGATGGTCTCGTTGTCTTCAGTCGTACGAAGACTTCGGAAATGGTTAAAGGCAAACCGCGTGTTCTCATCCCGTGATGCGCGGGTCAAAGCCAATTCACTATTGAGGCGGTCAAACGCGCCATAGTCATAATCCAGCAGATAGGCCTGATCGCTGGTGAACTTCGCATCAAACGACAGTGTATAGTCGCGCTTCAGGGCAAATTCGCCTTCGGCAAACAAATATCCACGAGAGTTGAACCCGCTGAAGTTATCATCAGTCACCGCTCCGTTCAGAGTGATTTCACCCGTTCGGAACGCCTGGCGGTAACGCGCCTCTAGTGTTGTCATATTTCGCGAAAAATACGGAGTTAGTGTCAGGTCGCGGTGATCACCGATGGCGATGAAATAGGGGATCTTGGCTGCGAGACCGATGCGAGAACGTTGCTGAATCGAGGGGATCAGAAAGCCCGTCGCACGGTCCTGTGTTGGATCTGGAAGGCGCATGCGCGGTAGGTAAAAGACCGGCACATCCAAGATGCGCAGCTGAGCCTCTTCGAGTAAAAGCTTTTTGTCTTCAGCGTCATGCGTGACTTTCTTCGCGCGTATGTACCAAAGTGGCGTCTCGCCTTCAGCGCAGGTATTACAGGATGTGACTTGAACGGTATTGAGTTCAGAGACGGTCCCATCAATGCGCTGAATGCTATCGGCTTGCAATTCGACCTGTTGGTCCAGAACCAATCGGGCGCTGGTTAGAAGACCGTTTTGCAGGGCTGAATCAAGCTCGGCAAAGTCTGCAAAGATCTCGACAGCACCTCCGTCGGTGACTGTAATTGGACCGGTGATGGTGATTTGGTCTGTGACCGAATTATAAACGATCTTACTGGCCGTAAGCACGGCTTCACCCGAGATCGCCTCGACGTTGCCTGTCGCGGTCAGTATGCTATTGCCACGCAGGAAAACGGAATCCGCAAGCAGCACGACTTGCTCAGACGGCGCCGCGCATAAAGGAGCGGTCAGCGCGAAGCTGCTGCATGTCGCAGCGAGCATCAATATGCGTTTTAGTGCGCGCAAATCGTCACCCGTCTTCCATATGTAAAACCAACCCAAGGGCCAAAAGCACAGACGCCAGAGGCGGGGCCCATGCTGCGAGTTCTATCGGAATTTGTCCATTTTCGCCAAGGATCCGTGCAAAGTTCCGGATATAATAAAGTCCAAACCCCGAGAGTGTTGCCGCTAGACTCATCAATCCCGTGCGTCCCATGCGCGTATGCCCCATGGTGAAGGCCGCAGCCACGAGCACCATGGCGACAAGGAACACCGGCTGGCTGAGCTCGAGCTGCAGCCACATCTGGTGACGCCGTGTGGAGAAGCCTGCGTCCTCAAGTTGGCCGATCAACTGCGGCAACTCCCAGACAGATACCGTGCGTGGTTTGCCAAAACTATCGCGGATTTGGTCGCTGGTTAGCGTCGTCGAAATCGTCATTTCCGCGCGTGTTTCAGATTGGGCCTCTGAATTTATTCCCCGATCCAGCGGCCAGATCTTTGCGTCGGTCAAATGCCATTCACCGGTGCGCAGTTCTGCTTGAGCGGCACGGATACGCTGGCTCGGGCCGCCACCTTCGCGATAGGTGACAAAGTCCACGTCCACCAAGACAGAAGCGTCATGGTTCGAACCATGCGCATAGATCACCGTTTGCCCATCATCTCCACCTTGACGCAGCCAGAGGCCGGTTGACCCAATCGAAATCGCGCGGCTTGCGCCTGTGCGATAGAAGAGGGCGAGTTGGTCATATTGCTTAGTGGTGGCGGCAACGATCGGGTTCATCGTCGTGACACCAAAGAGGCCAATCCCAAGTGCAACGCTGACAGGCGCGAGAAGGATCATGAGACCAGAACGACCACTTGCTCGCGCCACGACCAGCTCACTGCTGCGGGCGAGGTTCAGAAATAGAACCAGTGAGCTGAGGATCATTATTAACGGAAAGATCTGATAGAGTTCTTTTGGGACGTTCAACACGAGCATTTGCAAAATGCGGACAATCCCCAACTCCTGAACGCTAAAACGACGGAGTTGCTCCATCAGGTCAAACAGCACTAAAAGAACAAAGAAGACTGCTGTGAGCCCAAGGAAGTACACGAAAAAGCGGCGCGCGAAATAGAGGTGCATTGTCATGACGCAACCCACCGCAAACTAGGCAGCGGATAAGCGCGGCTTGCGAGCATCAAGGCCACCAGCAGCCCACCCAGAATCGTTGGCGCGTAGAGCGTGGGCCACATGTTTGGATCCAAGCGGACTGTGTTGACCAAGGCATTCTTCATGGCTTCCAAAATAACTAAGAGCGCGAAGGCTCCGACGGTTTGAGGCCACACACCAAAGCGGCTAAATCCGCCCAACAGCAAGGTGGCAAACCCCACGAGGGCTGAAACGATACACATCGTGATAGCCGCGATCCGACCGTGACGTTCGGCTTGAACCCAGCCCATTCCATTGAGATCCGGTTCGGTCTCACGCACTTGCCAGGCCAAAACCGCGGCCAAACGACGAGGCTCTTGCCACAGTTCCAGCGTTGGCGTGCGCTCCAGCGCTTTCAACCGGTTGCTGTTGTAGTTGAGAAACTCGCTGATGTCGTAGGTGAAATCACCGAAGTTTGTCGTGTAGAGTCGCAAACCGTCATCCGTCAGAATCTGCGCCAAGCCGTCCACCATAATCAGTTTGGGGCCGTTCTCGTCGCGTAAGAGATAGGCTTCGTCCGCTGAATAGATAAGCGTCTGATCCTCAGAGGTTTGATCATACATGAAGAGGTTCTTAAGGACGCCTTCGGGTGAGATCTCGGAAATGTAAAAGGTCACATGCTCATTGGGATGCATGAACACACCTTCGGTCAGCAATCGCGCCGTTGCATTCTCTGCGATCTCGCGCTCGCGGGTGTCCAGACGATCCAGGCTCAGCGGCACGAGATAATTCGCCAAAACAGCCATCATAACCCCAATGAACAGACCAAAGGTGAACACAGGACGCGCCAATCGCCACGGACTGAACCCCGTCGCCTGCATAACCGTCAATTCACTGTCCGCCATCTGGCGGCTGGTGCCGTAGCAGGCCGCCGCAAAAACCGCAATCGGCAGCACAAGTTTGACCACATTGGGCAGCGTCATAGCGGTGAATTCGAAAAACACGAAAACCGACTGGCCGTCGCCGATCAAACGGTCAAACAGCACCACCGCGCGATTGACCCAATAGACCGACACTAGAACCAGCGCGAAAAAGCCGAACAGCGTCATGAATTGCGACAGCATATAGCGGTCGAATCTGTTCACACCTGCGCTCCTCAGTTTTCTTTTTGTTGACCTTTTATAAAGCATTTAGCGTCTGTGGAAAACTGCTATCTGGTCAAGCGGGCACGGGCGGGCTAACTCTTGGGGCAACAGAAAACAGGAGCATCCCCGTGGTATCACCGCTGAGTTTTGAGTTTCAGGACGTCGAAATTGACGAAATCGCAGGATTTGAAGGCCGTGTGGCCATTCTGGTGGGCGCGGAAGGGCGCATGGACACCGCCGCACGCAGGGTCAATCGTCTGACCAAAGGGGCTGTGAAACGTTTGGTAGAAGCGGGCATCAAAACCGGCGATGCGCGGGTGCTTGCTTATCCGGTCGGTATGGCGGCCAAAGCGGTGGATGTGATCTGCCTCGAGCCACGCGCGACAATCGAAGAAGCGCGCGCCGCAGGTGTGGCGTTGGCGAAGGCACGCGGAGATGCGGAAGTGCTAGCTTGCCTGGGCAACCACAAACAATCCGCGCAAATCGTTATGGGCATGGCGCTGCGAGACTATGGGTTTGACGCGCATAAAACGGCAGCCCCAGCGGAAGACGCGCGCAAAGTGACGGTCATGTCGACGACACCAGCGGCTTTGAAAGAGGCCAGCGCGCCGCTTTTGGCGATTGCGGAGGGCGTGTTCTTCACTCGTGATCTGGTCAATGAACCGGCCAACCACCTTACAACAACAGAATTCGCCAACCGTCTGGAAGATATGCAAAATATCGGCCTGATCGTTGAGGTTCTAGAAGAAGACAAGCTCGAAGAACTTGGCATGGGCAGCCTTTTGTCCGTCGGTCAAGGCAGCGACAGCCCCTCTAAGGTTGTCGTGATGAAATGGATTGGCGGCGAGGAAGACGACGCGCCGCTAGCGCTGGTCGGCAAAGGCGTTGTCTTTGACACGGGCGGCATCTCTCTCAAGCCTGCGGGTGGCATGGAAGACATGACCATGGACATGGGCGGCGCTGGCGTTGTTGCTGGCGCGATGCGCGCGCTGGCTCTGCGCAAAGCCAAGGCGAATGTGGTCGGCCTTGTGGGCCTCGTTGAAAACATGCCGTCGGGCAATGCCACGCGTCCGGGCGACGTTGTAACTTCGATGAAGGGCGACACGATCGAAGTCATCAATACAGACGCCGAAGGCCGTTTGGTTCTGTGCGACGTCATGCACTACGCCCAAGAAACCTTTAAACCTGCGGGCATGATCGACTTAGCGACGCTCACCGGTGCGATCATCATCGGCTTGGGCCATGAGAACGCAGGTGTGTTTTCCAACGACGACAAACTCTGCAACGCCTTCCTCAAAGCCGCCGCCGCTGAAGGCGAGGGCGCGTGGCGCATGCCTCTGGGCAAAGCCTATGCCGATCAGCTGAAATCCCGCATTGCGGATGTGAAAAACGTCGGCGGACGTCCGGCGGGCTCGATCACCGCTGCAGAGTTCTTGCATCGCTTCGTGCAGGATGGAACCCCTTGGATTCACTTGGATATCGCGGGTGTCGCTTCGGTCAAGGCAGACACAGCCTATGCCCCCAAAGGCGCGACAGGTTGGGGCGTTTTGGCGCTTAACCGCTTGGTCGAAGACATGTTTGAGGCCAAATAACCCATGGGCGCGGCCTTTTTCTATCACCTGACGCAACGCCCGCTTGAGGTCACGCTGCCAATCCTTCTGGAGAAGGCGCGTGGCGCGGGTTGGACAGTCTTGGTCAGGGGCACAGAGGCCGCGCGGATGGATTGGCTGGATCAGAAGCTCTGGCTGGGCCGCGAAGAGGATTTCCTGCCGCATGGGCAGGCCGGAGGCCCGCATGATGCGCTACAGCCAATTCTGTTAACTGCGGCCGTAGACAACCCAAACGGCGCCGGATGCATCATGGGCGTCGATGGGGCAGAGATCACACCCGAGGAGGTGAATGCCTCGGATCGTGTTTGCATCCTTTTTGACGGCCACGACCCCGCGGCAATGGACCGAGCTCGACAGCAATGGAAAGCGCTGACAGATGCGGGATGCGCGGCGCAGTATTGGTCCGAAGAAACAGGGAACTGGGTCAAAAAGCGTGATACTGCAGACGCTTAAGCGTCACACCTAACGCGATAGGACAAGTTGATTGCGTGTCATTGTGATCGTGGGGAACCGGTTCAAGTAGCTCATTCCCAGAAGCGAGATATCCAAGTCCCCGCCATTCACCCGCGCGCGCACGTTCTTGTCGTCAAACTTGCCCAAAGCAACCGAGTCCAATCTCACCGGTGCAGTCCGAACTTCGCCATTGGCCGTCATGGCGCGACCGTGGAATTCCAAAGTCTCCAGATCAAAGCCCGCTGAAACCGCATCTTTCTGAGACAGCACCAAATCAGAGGCACCGGTATCCACGACAAAATCAATCTCGGCCCCGTTGACCAAAGCGGTCACATAGAAATGTCCGTCATAGGATTTCGGGATTTCAATCGTGCCATCCTCGGAATAGGCGACTTGTGGGGGCAGGGCAGCAGAACGGATATTATCCCAGGACCCGATCACCACAACCACGCCGATAAAGATCAGCCCCCAGATCATCAATTGCTGAATGGTGCGCCAGAAATTCGCACGAAACATCGGGCTCAGCGAGAAGGCCACAAAGACCAACAGCGCCACCAGATACACCAGATGCATGATTTCAAATTCTGACATTCAGTCCTCCGTCAAACCGATATAGGGCTCAAAGGACTGAAATGTTAGACAAAACCAAAATCTTTGAGCCCATCAAGGATGAACTGTATCGACAATGCCGCAAGTAGCATGCCCAGAAGGCGAGTAACCACGTTGATCCCTATATCTCCGAGTGCACGTTCCAGCAGGTTGCCGGCCATAAAGAGCGCAACGGCGACGAGCATGACGGCAAGGGCGACGCCAAGGATCAGGATTGGGCCTTGGATGCCGTCGATTTGACCGGAGAGCAGGATCACAGTGGCAATAGAGCCGGGGCCTGCGATCATCGGAATGGCGAGGGGGAAGACCGAAGGATCGGGAACTTCGGTCACACGGCCTTCGCGGCGTTCTTGCCGCCTTTCAAACAACATATCAAGCGCGGTCAGAAACAAGAGCACGCCGCCTGCGATCTTGAAGGCGGCCATTGAGATGCCGACGAAACCCAGAACCGCCTCGCCAAAAAACGCGAAGAGCGCCAGGATGAAGAAGGCGATGATGCAGGATCGAAACGCCACCGCGCGCCTCTGTTGCGCAGACATGCCGGGCGTGAAGGCGATAAAGATCGGCATAAGGCCGATGGGGTCGATAATCACGAAAAGCGTCACAAAGGACGTAATGAGGAATGCTGTATCTACTGCCATAATTCCCTCCTCTAAGCCTCTGCTGTTTCTAGCTTTTCCAGTGCGTCCATCCAAAGCCTTTCAGCGCGATCCAGCGCGTCGATGACTTCGGCATGTTTCTTTTGCCAAACCGCGATGTCATTTGTTTTGCTGCCATCATAGAGCGTCGGATCGGCGAGTTTTTCGTCGAGCTTTTCGCGCATCTCGGTCAGCTTGGTCACCCGATCCTCGCATTTGCGCACCTCAGCGCGCAACGCAAGAATGGCATCGCGTGAGGGGCGTTTGGGTGCTTTGGGTTTGTCTTTTGGCGTATCGGTTTTCTCGCGTGTCAAGAGCATGTCGCGATAGGCCTCAAGGTCTCCGTCAAAGGGCGCGACACCGCCGTCGTTCACGAGCCAAAGCCGGTCCGCGGTCATCGACAAGAGGTGCATGTCGTGGCTCACAAGGATCACGGCGCCGGAATAGTTGGTCAGAGCCTCCACCAAAGCCTCGCGGCTTTCGATGTCGAGGTGGTTGGTCGGTTCGTCGAGGATAAGAAGATGCGGCGCGTCCAAAGTGGCCAGCAAAAGAGACAACCGCGCCTTTTGCCCTCCTGACAGTTGGCCAACGGCAGTGTCGGCCTGATCTGCGGTCAGGCCAAAACCCGCAAGGCGTGCGCGAAGCTTGGCGGGCAGCTCTTCCTTAAGCTCTCGGCGCAGGTGGTCTAGAGGCGTCTCGTCGATAAACAGCTCATCCACCTGATGCTGCGCGAAATAGCCGATGCGCAGCTTGGAGGATTTGACAATCCGGCCGTCCATTAGACCCAACCGATCGGACAGAAGTTTCGACAAGGTTGATTTACCCTGACCGTTCTTTCCCAGCAAAGCGATCCGGTCGTCCTGATCGATCCGCAGGTTCATGCGTTTTAGGACAGGCACCTCGCCATAGCCCACGCTGCCACTTTCGATACGGATAATGGGCGGCGACAATTCCTCGGGTGAGGGAAACGCAAAGGCCCGAAGCGCCGCTTCTTGCGGGCTGGCGATGGGCTGCATCTTAGACAGAGCCTTCAGACGGCTCTGTGCCTGCTTCGCCTTATCGGCCTTATAGCGGAACCGATCCACATAGCTCTGCAAATGCGCGCGGCGGGCCTCTTGTTTCTTTGCCATCGCCTCGGCCTGCGCCAGTTTCTCGGCGCGCTGGCGGGCGAATTGATCGTAAGGGCCTTGGTAGAACGTGAGCTGCTTGTCTTCGAGATGCAGGATTGAGCCGACGGCGCGGTTGAGCAATCCCCGGTCGTGGGAAATGATAATGACCGTATGCGGATATTTCGCGAGATAGCTTTCCAGCCAGAGCGCGCCTTCGAGGTCGAGGTAGTTGGTCGGCTCGTCGAGCAACAGAAGGTCTGGCTGCGCGAACAGAACGGCGGCCAATGCCACGCGCATGCGCCAACCGCCTGAAAAGTCTGAACAAGGTTGTTGTTGTTCGGCATCATCAAACCCAAGCCCTTTGAGGATCGAGGACGCCCGCGCCTCGGCGCTCCAGGCGTCAATGTCGGCCAGTCGGGTTTGAATTTCGGCGATACTTGTTGGGTCTGTGGCGCTTTCGGCTTCGGCCAAGAGATCCGCGCGTTCCGTGTCAGCCGCCAAAACCGTGTTCAGCAATGAAACGTCAGAGGAGGGCACTTCCTGCGCAACGCCACCAATACGCGCGCGTTTGGGCAGGGCGATATCGCCGCTCTCTAAAGCCAGTTCTCCGCGGATCAAGCGAAACAGAGTTGTTTTGCCGGTGCCATTGCGCCCGACAAGGCCAACTTTATGGCCATCGGGGATTACCGCAGACGCACCCTCAAACAAAGGACGTCCGGCAACGGCATAATTGATATCAGAGATGCGCAACATGCCCCCGACTTCTCGCAGCCAAAGGGCAAAGTCAATGCGCGCTTAGAGGTCCATCGCCAGTTGCGACTTTTCTTCAGGTTTTTCCGAGGCCGCGAGATCCTGTTCGCCCCAGGTTTTCATCGCATTCACGACCTTCAAAAGCGCGCGTCCGCGTTTCGTGAGGGAATACTCCACACGCGGCGGGATCTCGGCGAAAATCTTGCGCTTCAACAGCCCATCCGCCTCAAGCAGGCGAAGCTGCTGGGACAGCATTTGTTTCGTGATCTTCGGGATCTCGCGCTGCATCGCGCCAAAACGGTTGGAGCCATTGTCGATCACATAGAGG
The DNA here is from genome assembly GCF_017798205.1 of Cognatishimia activa. Taxonomy (NCBI): domain Bacteria; kingdom Pseudomonadati; phylum Pseudomonadota; class Alphaproteobacteria; order Rhodobacterales; family Paracoccaceae; genus Cognatishimia; species Cognatishimia activa. The sequence goes on from NZ_CP060010.1 coordinate 2,842,133, forward strand.
ATCATCAGCTTCCACTTGCCACCCACATGGGCCATGGCATGGATCATCGGATCGGGGGTAGAGTCTCTTTCCATAGTTAATATGAAAATCATACCTATTATGGTTAATCAATATAGGGGTCTAAAATCTCTGTAGGAGGCTTCAAATTTTCTGTGGATAAGTTTCTGGAGAAAACCCGATAGGATCGCGCGCCTTTAGGCTTCCCAAGGGGCGCTGCCCATGGTAGTGCGCGCGCAATTCAATCTTTAATCCGAGGGATCATCATGGCTCTGGAACGCACGTTCTCTATCATCAAACCTGACGCCACCCGCCGCAACCTGACCGGCGCGATCAACGCAAAATTCGAAGAAGCTGGCCTGCGCGTCGTTGCACAAAAGCGTATTCACCTGACCAAAGCGCAAGCAGGCGTGTTTTATGCCGTTCACGCTGAGCGTCCTTTCTACGACGAACTCTGCGAATTCATGGCGTCTGCACCAATCGTTGCACAGGTTCTGGAAGGCGAAAACGCCATCGCGAAAAACCGCGAAGTCATGGGCGCAACCAACCCAGCAGACGCAGCACCTGGTACCATCCGCGCAGAATTCGCTGAATCCGTTGGTGAAAACTCTGTTCACGGTTCCGACGCACCAGAAACCGCAGCAGTTGAAATCGCGTATTTCTTCTCCGGTCTGGAGCTGGTTGGCTAAGCCACACCATCTGACAAACGAAAAGCCGCGTCGCCATTGGGGACGCGGCTTTTTTTTATTTACAGAGACTTAAGTCTCTTAAGCCGCTGCTTTTAAGGCCTCTCTCAAGTCCTGCGCTCTGGCTTCCGCGGCCTCGAGCGCCCCTTCCAAAAAGCCTCCAAACCCACGCGCCGTCTCAGTCGAGCCAAAGTGAATTCCCTTTTGCCCAAGGAGGCGCAGTGGATCAGGCAACCCATAGGCGGGGTGATACGCGGCTGGGGTTTTATCGAGATCTCCGGCGATCTCGGGCAATGTGGCCCAGTCTTGTAAAAGCAGCGCCTCTGGATGTGCCATATCGGGGCCGAACAAAGCGACAAACTGGTTGAGCGCCTCTTCAAGCAACGCCTCGCGGTGAGCAGCCCGCACACGGGCAGGGACGCCCACAAAACCGAAAAGGGCGTAGGGCCCACCTTTGGCAGGTGACGCATCGTGGATTTCGACCATGGGCCCTTTACGACTCATCGCATCACCAGACAGACCGGCGTTTCGCCAATGTGGCACGTCGTAAACGGCTACAATTTTGGCCTGTCCCGCCATCCAAGTCGGAATGCTTGACATGGCTTTGATCTGAGATGGTTCCACTTGTGGATGAAAGGCGATGGTTTCGGCAATGACACGCGGAGGCAGCGCCAACACGATCTGCTTGGCTTGCACGTTGATTTCCTTGTCATTTTGAAGAACACGCGCGGAGGGGAGGCCGCCATTGTGATATACGTCAGTCAAACGCGAGCCACGGAATATGCGGTCTTTGTGGGGCGACAAAGACCGCGCGAGCGCACCAATCAGAGCCCCCATACCACCCTCAAGGCGATAGGATCCTTGCATCGATGCATATCCTCGACCGCGCTGCACTTGGCCGGATTGATCCTGATACATCAGATCACCCGCCGCGTATTGTTCAAAGACCGGAAGGTTAAACCGAGACGCCATTTCGGCCATGCGGGGTTGTCCTGGCCAGAACCACGCCGGGCCAAGATCAAAAGCGCCGCCTTTGATATATTCCGTCAGGATGCGCCCGCCTAGCCGGTCTTGCGCTTCGACGAGGATGAACTCAATTCCGTCCTGCGCCAGTCTGTCCGCAAGGGCGAGGCCAGAAAGGCCGCCTCCAACAATCAATACTTCGGTTTGCATCAGAAGGATTCCCCCATAGGGCGCAGGTCCAATTCATGCGTCCAAGTGGACTTTGGTTGATGCGCAAGTGTCAGATAAACTGAGGCAATATCCTGAGGGTTCATCATGCGATCGGGTGACAAACTATGTCGTGCTCGGCTGGCCTCGGTGTCGATTATCCCGTCCAAAATGACATGCGCTATGTGGACGCCCTTTGGACCGTATTCCCGTGCCAAGGACTGAGTTAAGCTGCGCAAACCGGCTTTGGCCGAGGCAAATGCTGCGAAATTCGCACCACCCCTCAGGCTGGCCGTGGCGCCAGACACGATGAATGTCCCGCCGCCGGTCTCAGCCATCGCAGGCAGCACGGCGCGGGCGAGATTGACGGCCGACAAGACCAAAGCGCGCCAGGTTTTTTCGAAGTCTTCGTTTGTCGTGCCCTCAAAGTCAGAGATCACGAGCTTGGCGGTATTGTGTACCACCAGTTTCGGGGTTCCATGTGTTTCGATCACCTGTCCGACTTTGCGTTGCACTTGGTCGGCATCAGTTAAATCGAGCGCTTCAAGCGCCTCGGATTCTGACCCCACGACGTTGCGTTTCAATCCAATTGTGTTGAAGCCGCCAGAGCTGAATTCAGAGATCAGGGTCTGGCCTAAGCCGGGTCCAGCACCCGCGACGAGGGCTAGGGGTGAATTGGTCATCTGGGTCGCCTATAGATTTGGAGCGGTTGGAGGCACCGCGAGATGGTCGGATTTGATCCAAAGACGCGCGCCGTCAGGACCGGCCGTCGCGTCAAGCGGCATACCGGCAGGAAGTCTGAGCCAGGAGTTCTTCTCAAACATTTCACCACCTTCGGTAAAACTCCCCTCCAGCACCAGCGCCTCAAAGCCCTTGTGGTCTTGAGAGATCGCTTGTTCTGGCTCCCAGAGTTCAATGCGAACACGTTCGCGCTCATCTTCGAAAAGAGGGATCTCTGAACGACCTTCGGAGATCCATTGAGGGTCTTGCCTTGTCGTATCGACCGACATCTGATGGCGATCATTCGGATCAAATTGCCAGAGCTTTACCAAAATCGTGGCACCCTCAGCTGCACTTGGCGTGTGAGACGTGGTGGGCGGGTTTCGCACATAGGTTCCAGTAGGAAAGTCACCGTGTTCGTCCTGAAAAACACCATCCAGAACAAGGAATTCTTCGCCGCCCGCATGGGAATGCGCAGAAAAGGCGCTGCCTGGCGCGTAGCGTACGATGGTGGTCGCTCGCGCGACCTCATCACCAATCCGATCCAGCATTCTACGATCCACACCCTTCATTGGTGAGGGTATCCAATCCTCGCGGTCCGAATGAACGACAGCGCGTTTTTGGAAATCGGCGTTAAGCTCCATCACTAGGTCCTTTCCTGCATCAACCTATCAGTAGGTAGGGAAAATCTAGGGCTTGCATTATTGAGAGTCAATGGCTACCTATCACATGATAGGTGGAGCCAAGTGATGTCACTGACAATGAAAGAAAAAATCTTGACCGCTGCTGAAAAGCGCGTGCGAGGAGCAGGGTTTTCAGAGATGAGTTTCCGGGATTTGGCGCAGGATGTCGGGATCAAAAGCGCCAGTGTGCACTATCATTTCCCGACCAAACCGGATTTAGGCGAGGCATTGGTTACGCGTTATGCAGACCGCTTCAAAGTGGCGCTGGATGAGATAGATACCGACGACCTCGAGACCGCTTTGAATGGTTTTGTCACTCTCTATTCCGATGCGCTCGTTTTGAATGAATCTATCTGTCTGTGCGCGATCATGGGGGCAGAGGCGATTGGTCTTCCTGAAAACGTCAATCAACGGACGAAGCTGTTTTTTAGTATGAATAAAGCCTGGCTCGAGGATCTTTTTAAAGCCCATGGCGTAAATGATCCGAGCGATACTGCCGCTCTGGTCGTTGCGGCGCTTGAAGGGGGAATGATCGTGGCGTCAGCGTCCGGAGATCGCGCCATATTCGATCAGATCGCTAGGGCGGTACGTCGCAAGATTAGGTAGACGCGAGAAATTCCATCGAGTGCGTCCTCAGGCGGACTTTTTTATCACTCCAATCTGATCCAGAACCCGCTCAAATTCACCGAGCCCCTTGTCAAAAGACCGCGCTTTCATGGCGTCAAACTTGACCCTCAGCGCGTCTTTCTCTTTGCCCTTACAGTCATTCCAGGGCCGTCCCTGAAGGGCCATCACCAAGACGTAGTAGCCAATGAAATGCGGCCGCTGGCCGTCTTTCAAAAGCATCTCGTAGGCGGTGTCAGCCCCCAAGGCTCGCAGTTCCTCGGCCGAATTTATGCCCACGCGGGCAAGAGCCGCCTCGTAGGCCGGGCCGAGATTGCGGATCGCTGAAACAGGTGTAGTCATGGCGCCAATCTAACACGCCTGAACGGGCTGTCATGGTCATATCATCGCCCAATCTGAATAAACTGGACCGGTTTTGCGGGTTTGGTTTTCTGCCTTTTTTGCGTCTTTGCTGGGCGCAGTCTGGCTTGCGGTTTGCTCTGGCTTGCTTTGCATTTCTAGGCTCCTTTCGGTTTCAATAAAACAGGGGTCTTTACCTGATGTGGGTAAATCTCTTTGTATTTTCAGCCTCTTCGTCATCACTGCCTCTGACAATCGCGTGCACGTATGATGTGCTATTCGAGGGGATAGGATGACGTATCAATGCGGCGAGAGTTTGCCGCAAAGGGGCGCAGGATCTGGGTATTTTCCTGCCGAAACGAAAAACGGCCCCCAAGATGGGAGCCGTTTAAACTGTCACAAACTGACAGGATTATTTTTCAGGGATGAGGCCCCTTGGGCTGAACCTGAGCACCAGCAGAAGGATCAGTCCCATCGTCAGCAGTCGCATATGCGCCGCGGAATCGATCAAGTGTGATTTCAGCGCTGACCCTTCAGCCATGCCCGAGGTGATCAACTGCATCAGCCACAGGCCAATCGGTTCCACCTGAACCCAGAAGAACCAGATCACAAAGCCACCCAGAACCGCACCAAGGTTGTTGCCAGAGCCGCCCACGATCACCATGACCCAGATCAGGAAGGTGAAGCGCAGAGGCTGGTAAGAGCCCGGTGTCAGCTGGCTGTCCAGCGTTGTCATCATCGCGCCTGCAATGCCACAGACCGCAGAGCCGAGAATAAAGATCTGGAGGTGGCGGTTGGTGACGTCTTTGCCCATGGCCTCTGCAGCAACCTCATTGTCGCGGATCGCGCGCATCATGCGGCCCCAAGGGGATTTCAATGCCGCTTGGGCCATGAGGAAGATCACGACGAGCACGATGGTGAAGAGAACCGAATAGCCGAGTTTCACCCAGAGCGTCGACGCCGTCACCGGATCGATCCCGATGGCATTCGCATTGGCTACAAAGCTCTCAGAGTTCTGCAGGTCGATCTCGTAAGGCACAGGACGTGGCATACCGATGATGTTCTTCACACCGCGCGCCAGCCAGTCTTCGTTCTTCATCACGGCGATGATGATTTCTGCAATACCAAGCGTCGCGATCGCCAGATAGTCAGACCGCAACCCAAGAGCGGTTTTACCGATCACCCAGGCCGCACCCGCCGCCAAAAGGCCACCAAAGCCCCAGCCGAGGATGGTCATATACCCATGCGCCTTGAAGTTCTCGACGCCACCGGGGTTCAGGCCACCGATATTGCCCGCATTCGCCGGATTGATCGCCTCAACAAAACCCACCGCCGGATCAAAGATCGCGCGATAGATTAAAAAACCGACCACAAGGATCCCAACGGTCGCGAAGATCTTGGCACGCCCCGCGGCCATCTTCTTTTGCACATAGACCGCCAAAGCCACCGTTGCCGCACCAAAGGCCAAGGCCAGCACGATCATCGGTCCGCCAGAGGACGCCCAAGCGCCCGGAGCAGGGGGCATAGAGGTCAGGGCGACCGCAAGGCCTCCGAGAGCGACAAAGCCCATGACACCGACGTTAAATAGCCCGGCAAAGCCCCATTGCAGGTTCACACCCAAAGCCATGATCGCAGAGATCAGACCCATATTAAGGATGAACAGCGCTGTATTGGCACTTTGGAAAATTGCCGTGCCGATCAACAGGACAGCGACAAGGGCGAAGTAAAGGGTGTTTCTTGTTGTCTCGCTCATACCGATTTCCCCTTAAATAGGCCGGTTGGACGGAACAGCAGCACGATGATCAGGATCACAAAGCTGACTGCGAATTTATAGTCGGTGGACAGGAGTTGCACCAATCCGTCGGGCTCCAGATTCTCTGGCAAGAGATACCTGAGGACCTTTTTCCAAGCATAGGTGATTGTGACTTCCGAGAAGGCGATCACAAAGCCGCCTGCGATGGCACCCAGCGGGTTACCAAGGCCTCCGACAATGGCCGCCGCAAAGATCGGCAACAGAAGCTGGAAGAAGACAAACGGCTTAAAGGTTTTGTCGAGCCCGTAAAGCACGCCCGCAACCGTCGCCAAAGCCGCCACGATCATCCACGTATAAAGCACTACGCGTTCTGGGTTGATCCCAGACAGCAGCGCCAGATCTTCGTTGTCGGAATAGGCCCGCATGGATTTACCTGTGCGCGTCCGGTTCAGGAACCAGAAGAGCAAAACCACAGCGATCACAGCCACAACAACGGTGATACCTTGGGTCGTCTTGATCGCCAGACCTTCACGCAGGCCCGTCAGTTGCTTGAACTCGCGCACCGAGATGATGAAACGCTCACCATCCGCGAATTTCTGGTCATCTGGCCCGATGATAAAGCGCACAAGGCCGTTCATGATGAACATGACACCCATGGAGACGATCACGAGGATCACGGGCTTGGCCTTTTGTTCTCGGTAAAACCGATAGACCAGACGGTCCGTGATCAAAACCAAAGCGATACAGCCAAGGATCGCGAAGGGCAGGGCCAAGAGCGCCGTGGGCAGTGGCCCAAAGCTGATCCCGATGGACTGGAACCAGAAGGTCAGAAGCACTGCAATCATTGCCCCAAAGGCCATAGTGTCGCCATGCGCAAAATTCGAGAACCGCAGGATCCCGTAAATCAGCGTCACCCCAAGCGCCCCTAGCGCGAGCTGACTGCCATAGGCGGTCGCCGGGATCACAACAAAGTTCAAAAGTGCCACGAGGGCGTTCAGAAAATCCATCTCTTAGCCTCCGAGGAATGATTTGCGAACTTCGGGATCGGCCAAAAGTTCCTTGCCGGTGCCGGTATAGGCATTGCGCCCCTGCACCATGACATAGCCTTTGTCCGCGATCTCAAGCGCCTGACGGGCGTTCTGCTCGACCATCAGGATCGGCAGGCCTGTGCGGCTGACTTCGATAATCCGGTCAAACAGCTCATCCATCACAATCGGAGACACGCCCGCGGTCGGCTCATCAAGCATCAGAACCTTGGGCTGGGTCATCAACGCGCGTCCCACGGCCACCTGTTGACGCTGACCACCCGACAGCTCACCCGCCGCCTGATCGCGTTTGTCGCGCAGGATCGGGAAGAGCTCATAGACCTGTTCCATCGTATCACTGATGTCATCGGTGCGAATGAACGCGCCCATCTCGAGGTTTTCCTCAACGGTCATCGATGTAAAGATATTGCTGGTCTGAGGCACGAACCCCATGCCCTTCACAACCCGTGCCTGTGGGCTGAGCGAGGTGATATCCTCGCCATCCAGTTTCACAGAGCCCGAGCGCACGTTCAGCATTCCAAACAGCGCCTTCATGCCTGTGGACTTGCCAGCACCATTCGGCCCCACAATCACGGCAATTTCGCCGGGGTTCACAGAGATCGTACACTCATGCAGGATATCCGGCCCGTTGCCGTACCCGCCGGTGATCGTATCACCAATCAAAAACGGTTCGCTCATCCGCCGACCGCCTCCTTGTTCTTAAGACCGGTGCCCAGATAGGCTTCGATCACCTGCTCATTGGCTTTAATTTCATCCAATGTGCCTTCGGCCAGAACCTTGCCCTCGGCCATACAAATGACCGGATCACAAAGTCGACCGATGAATTCCATGTCGTGCTCGATTACGACGAATGTATATCCGCGTTCCTCGTTCAGACGTTTGATCGCATCCGCAATCGTATAGAGCAGCGTACGGTTCACACCCGCGCCGACCTCGTCCAAGAATACGATCTTGGCGTCGACCATCATGGTGCGGCCAAGCTCCAGAAGCTTTTTCTGACCGCCAGAGACCTGACCCGCCTTAAGATCCGCAATATGGCTAATCGTGAGGAACTCCAGCACCTCATCGGCCTTAGCTCGCAGTGCACGTTCTTCGTCGGCAATCCGTTTGCGCCCGAACCATGTGTTCCAAAGCGTTTCACCTGATTGACCGCCGGGGACCATCATCAGGTTCTCGCGGCAAGTCATCGAAGAAAACTCATGCGCAATCTGGAAGGTGCGCAACAGGCCTTTGTGAAACAGCGTATGTGGCGGCAGACCGGTGATGTCTTCGCCGTCCATTGTGACACGACCAGAGGTTGGCTCAAGAACCCCCGCGATCACATTGAAAAGAGTGGTTTTTCCGGCACCATTGGGTCCGATCAGTCCGGTGATCGAGCCCCGCTCAATGGTCATTGTGGCCCCGTCAACGGCGTGAAACCCGCCGAAATGTTTATGTACGTCCTCGACGACGATCATAGAGTAGCCCCCTCGCGATTTGTCGAGTTTATAAAAGAACAGCCCGGAATTTCCGGGCTGTTCCTATTTACAAGATCAAACGATCTTAGCGATATTTTGCAGTGGTGATTTCGCCGTTCTGGATGACGATCTGGCGGTAGTTACCCGCAGATTCACCTGGGCCGATCAGCTCAACCGCAGATGCGCCGACATAGTCCACGTCGCCACCGTTTGCGATGATCTCAAGGGCTTTGCCCAGCTCACCTGGATAGATCAGCTCACCTGGTGCGTTTGCCACCATCATGACTTTCTCTTTGTATGCCGCTGGGTCAGAAGAACCTGCCGCCTGCATCGCCAACATGATCAGCGCCGCTGCGTCATAGGATTCTGGAGAGAATGGAGAGGTCGGGTCAAAGTCGCCGCCTGCTGCCAACTCGGTGTACTTCGCAGCACCTGGGCTGTCGGTACCTGGGTGTTGACCGGTGGAGCCTTCGATTTCGTCACCGAAGTTGTCCTGCAGAGCTTGGCCGATCATACCGTCTGGGAAGTGGAACGTGTCAAACGCGCCGGTGTCCAGAGCTGCACGGATGATGCCCGCGCCACCTTGGTCGACGTAGCCTGCAACAACCAGACGGTCGCCGCCTGCAGATGCCAATGCGCCAACTTCAGCAGAGTAGTCTGCTTTGCCGTCTTCGTGTGCGGCAGAGATGGTCACAGAACCGCCCGCTGCTTCGAATGCTGCGACGAAGCTGTCTGCGAGGCCCTTACCATAGTCGTTGTTGGTATAGGTGACCGCGACTTCTTTGATGCCTTCTTCCATCAGAACTTCGGTCATCACAACACCCTGACGCGCGTCAGAAGGCGCGGTGCGGAAGAACAGGCCGTTGTCTTCATTGTCGTTGTGGGACAGGCCTGGGGATGTCGCGGATGGAGAGATCATGACAACGCCGTTTGCAAGCGCCACGTTGTTCAGGATCGCGCCGGTCACACCGGAACAGTCAGCGCCCATGATGCCTTTTACACCATCAGCCGTGATCAGACGTTCTGCCGCAGCAGTCGCCGCACCTGCATCGATACAGGTGGAGTCAGCACGGACAGACTCAACAGTCGCACCACCCAGCAGAGCGCCGCTTTCGTTGACTTCGGACATCGCAAGCTCTGCGCCTGCCGCCATATGTGGGGTCAGCGATTCAATCGGGCCGGTGAAGCCCAGGATAACACCGATCTTGATGTTCTCAGAATGGCTGCCTGCGAATGCGCCACTGGCAAGCAGAGCGGTTGCAGCCGTAGCTGTGAGTAGTTTTTTCATTTTTACACTCCCATGATCGGACCATTTGTTGGCCCGTTTCAGAATTTTGCGTCGCTTACCTACGGGTTTATTGCAATATGTCTACACTAAATGTGCAAAAACCTGCCACGACCTTCGGGGCGACATGGGCAGCAGTGACGCAAATATTTTGCCAATCCGCAACCAGATTTTCCTTTTTGACCACTATTTTAGTAGATTTCACAGGAAACCCATTTGCATGGCATCTATTGTTCTGAATTTTTCCATAGAGTCAGAAAATTTCGAACAAAATTCTAAATCACACTTTTCGACCACTTCATACACCAAGAATCATCGAAGTGTTTGCCGCGCAGAATCGCGCTTTGAGCTCAACGTACTTGATCAGGCACGATCAAAAGCCAGTACACACTGATCAAACTCTGAAGGTCACGTGTTCGAGCGTCATTTGGTTGTGACTTTCGATTTAGCTAATAGATACTATCTCTTTAGGAAGTCGAAAATTCCAGTTTACCAAAGGTGAAGTCTGAAGCATGTTACTCTACATTAAGTTGATTGAGGGAATTCGAGAATGAACGCAATCGGCCGTTTCACGTCTTCATTATGCGCAGCGCTTTTCAGTCTCTGCATTCTGCTAAGCTCCCCGCTTGCTGCACGCGTCCACGAGGTCTCGATCGGTTCTGTAAACATCACGCGCGAAGTACGCGGCCTTAACGGGGCTTGGGGCTTTGGGTTTCTACCTGATGGATCGATGATCATCACCGAAAAACGCGGACGCTTGTTTTTGTACAAAGAAGGCGAGCGCATGCGTCGCATTTCCGGGCTGCCCGAAATTAAGGTTCAGGGGCAGGGTGGTTTGCTTGACGTCGCCCCTGCGCGGGATTTTGAAACGAGTTCGGAAATTTTCCTAACCTTCGCCGGCGCGCTCGAAGAAGGCATCGGAACCAGTGTTGCGGTTGCCAAACTCAATACTAATAGCCTTATGCTGGAAGACCTGCGCGTGATTTACAAAATGACCAAAGGTGCCAGAGGCGGAACCCATTTCGGCAGCCGGGTCGTTGAAGCCCCCGATGGAACGCTGTTTGTTTCGATTGGAGATCGCGGTGACCGTCCGTCCGCTCAGGATTTGTCGCGCAGCAACGGAAGCATTATCCGGATCAACCGCGACGGCTCGATCCCAGAAGACAATCCATTTCTGGATCAAGATGCACCTGAAATCTGGAGTTACGGTCACCGCAACCCGCAAGGCATGGACATAAGCAATTCAGGTGACCTTTGGGCGGTCGAACATGGCCCAAAGGGTGGGGATGAATTGAACTTGATCGTTCAAGGGCAAAACTACGGTTGGCCTGTGATTTCCTATGGCACCCATTATTCAGGAGCCACAGTAGGAGAAGGCACTAGTAAATTAGGCATGGTCCAGCCAGAGCACTTCTGGGACCCATCCATGGCTCCGTCAGGTCTGATGATCTATGAGGGCGACATGTTTCCCGAATGGCGCGGCGACATATTCATCGGGTCGCTCAAGTTCGACTATATCTCGCGTCTGTCAGGAGACCAGAAGACCGAAGTCGAACAAATCAAAACCATGGATACCCTGCGGGTCCGAGACGTGCGCGAAGGGCCAGACGGCAGCATCTGGTTCATTTCAGAGGACCGCAGCGCGATCTACAAAATCTCGCGTTAGATCGACAGACGCCCTGACAAAGACCCACGCTCGCGATAGGGCGTGGTGTTGTAGTGGCTGCGATAGCACTTTGAGAAATGGCTCGGAGAGGCAAATCCACAGGCCAGGGCCACGTTGATCACGCTCATATCGGTCTGCATCAGCAGGTTGCGAGCTTTTTGCAGGCGCAGCTCCATATAATAGCGCTTTGGCGAGCGGTTCAGGTAGCGGCGGAACAGCCGTTCCAACTGGCGCGTCGACATGCCCACATCTTTGGCGAGGATCGACGGGCTGATCGGGTCTTCGATGTTGTTTTCCATCATCTGGATCACAATCGACAGTTTCGGGTGACGCACACCGATGCGAGATGGAACCGACAGACGTTGCGTGTCTTGGTCCGTGCGGATGGATGAATAGATCAGCTGATCGGCAACCGCATTCGCAAGGTCTTCGTCATAGTCCTCGGCAATGAGTTTCAGCATCAGGTCAATCGAGGCCGTTCCACCTGCGGTTGTGATGCGATTGCGGTCGATCACAAAGACGGATTTGGTCAGCTCGATGTTCTCGAACTCTTCGGTAAAGCCGTCCTGGTTTTCCCAATGTATGGTCGCCTGGCGATCCTCAAGCAGGCCTGCGCGGGCCAACGCATAGCCCGCAGTACAAAGCCCGCCGACAGTTGGGCCTTTGCGAGACTCACGGCGCAACCAGTTCAGAATCTTTGGTGTAGTCGAATTCTGGATATTAACCCCGCCACACAAAAAGATCGTGTCGTCACGCTGCACGCTGTCCAGAGCCATATCGACGGTAAAGGTCGCACCCGCTGAACAGGTCACTGGCTCTCCGTCCTCAGAGGCCAGAACCCACTCATAGATTTCTTGGCCTGCCATACGGTTCGCGATCCGCAGGCTTTCCACCGCAGCACTAAAGCACAACATGGTGAATTCATTCATCAAAACAAAGATGAACCGGCGCGGTTTTGACCCGTTACGGGTGACATTCATCGTTGGGACAAGAGACGACATATAAAGGACTCACCATCTCGCGAATTGCTGGAAGATTAACACACATGATGCAGGAGGGCCGCGGGCGTCAAGAGAGATAATTGACCTATGGCGCTTATTGTACCGACGCAGTATAGATGCAGCGCTAACATTTTGAAAATCCCGGAGTAAGGACAATGGCGAATTGGCAAAAATCTGACTGGCGTAACAAACCACGCGTTCAGATGCCTGAGTATACGGATGCATCTGCGCTGACTTCTGTAGAAGAACAGCTTGCAAGCTATCCGCCGCTGGTCTTTGCCGGAGAGGCGCGTAGCCTGAAAGCCAAACTGGCAGCCGCGTCTCGCGGCGAGGCCTTTTTGCTGCAAGGTGGCGACTGTGCCGAGAGCTTTGCGCAGTTCTCTGCAGATCACATCCGTGACACGTTTAAGGTGATGTTGCAGATGGCAATGGTGCTGACGTTCGGTGCCAAAGTTCCTGTGATCAAAGTCGGTCGTATGGCGGGCCAGTTCGCGAAGCCGCGCTCGGCCCCAACCGAGACCGTGAATGGCGTGGAGCTGCCAAGCTACCGTGGTGATATCATCAACGAGTTGGACTTCACGTCCGAGGCGCGGATCCCTGATCCTAAGAAAATGCTGCAGGCCTACACGCAAGCCGCCGCAACGCTGAACCTGTTGCGCGCGTTCTCGCAAGGTGGATACGCCGATATGCATCAGGTCCACGCCTGGACCCTGGGCTTCACCGCCTCTGAAGAGGCGCAGAAGTACCGCAACCTGGCGAACCGCATTTCTGATGCGCTGGACTTCATGAACGCGGCCGGTGTGGACAGCAACACTGCCCATACGCTTCATTCTGTGGACTTCTACACCAGCCACGAAGGTCTGTTGCTGGAATATGAAGAAGCGCTGACACGTCTGGATTCCACCTCTGGCAATTGGCTGGCTGGCTCTGGCCACATGCTCTGGATCGGCGACCGTACACGTCAGCCAGATGGAGCACATGTTGAATTCCTGCGCGGAGTTCAGAACCCGATCGGTCTGAAATGTGGCCCGACCACAACCGCCGAAGACCTCAAGGTTCTGATGGAAAAACTGAACCCAGAGAATGAAGCGGGCCGCCTGACCCTCATCGCGCGCTTTGGCGCTGGCTCTGTCGGGGATCACCTGCCACGCCTGATCAAAGCCGTGAAAGAAGAGGGCGCGAATGTGGTTTGGTCCTGTGACCCAATGCACGGCAACACGATCAAATCGGCAACCGGCTATAAAACGCGCCCATTTGAGAGCGTGCTGCGTGAGGTCCGCGAGTTCTTTGGCGTACATGGCGCAGAGGGCACCATCCCAGGCGGCGTCCATTTCGAGATGACCGGTCAAGATGTGACCGAATGCACCGGTGGCTTGCGTGACGTATCCGAAGAAGACCTCGGCTCGCGCTATCACACCGCATGTGACCCACGTTTGAACGCAAGCCAGTCCTTGGAATTGGCGTTCCTTGTGGCCGAAGAACTCTCCAACATGCGCGAAGGCGCGGCGGCCAAGCAGGCTGTTTGAGCCAAGCATTTAGATTATAGAAGGGCGGTTCCTATGAGCCGCCCTTTTTGACTCTGGACTGACATACAGATTGAAGCAGCCCCGTGCATCGCGCTAAATGCTGCAAATGAACTTCGAAAGGCCTCTTTATGCTGAATTCAATGACCGGATACGCCAGTGCAAGCGGGTCTGGACAAGGTTTCGAATGGACTTGGGACATGCGCGGCGTGAACGCCAAGGGGCTCGACATCCGTATTCGCGTGCCGGATTGGATCGAAGGGCTAGAGGCGGGCATCCGCGCGGTTTTGACGAAATCGCTGAGCCGCGGGTCGATTTCAGTGGGGTTGCGTGTACAGGCGGTTGAAGAGGCCTCGGGCTTTGCATTGAACGACGCGCATTTGACGGACGTGCTCGCAGCTCTTGAAAAGATTGAAGATAAGGCGATGCAGCAAGGGATTTCCCTCGCGCCATCAAAGGCAAGCGATATCATTGGGTTGCGCGGTGTGTTTGAAGCATCCTCTCAGGAAAAAGACGTCAAACTTCTGACCCAAGAGATCTTGAAAACGCTTCCAGATTTGGTCACTGACTTTAAATCAATGCGTGAGGCAGAGGGCGCAAGCCTCTCGGAAATATTGGAAAATCAGATTTCAGAGATTGCTGATCTGACGGAGAAATCCGCAACCATCGCAGAAGCGCGCAAAGACGAGATGAAGGCCACACTGCAGGCAAATCTGGCACGAGTGTTAGAAAATTCCGATGGTGCGGATGAAAATCGCGTCGCGCAGGAACTGGCGACGATGGTTGTGAAAAGCGATGTGACCGAGGAAATCGACCGGTTGAATGCCCACGTCGGAGCCGCGCGTGACCTGATCTCCAAAGGCAGCCCGATTGGGCGAAAGCTCGACTTCCTGATGCAGGAATTTAACCGAGAGGCGAATACTCTCTGTTCCAAAGCCCAGAATGTTGAGCTGACCAACCTCGGCCTTGATCTGAAAACCGTCATCGACCAGATGCGCGAACAAGTGCAGAATGTGGAATGACCATGCAAAACCGCCGCGGCCTTCTTATTATCCTGTCCTCGCCTTCAGGCGCAGGAAAATCTACGCTTTCCAAGCGGTTGCGCGAATGGGACACGACGATTGAGTTCTCTGTTTCGGCGACGACACGCGCGCCGAGGGACGGCGAGCAGGATGGCGTGGACTATCATTTCCTGACTGAAGAGGCCTTTAAGAAAACCGTCGCCGAAGACGGCATGCTTGAGCACGCCCATGTCTTTGGCAATTTCTACGGCTCTCCAAAGGCTCCGGTTCAGGCCGCGATTGATCAGGGCTCGGACGTGTTGTTCGACGTAGACTGGCAGGGTGCACAGCAGATAAGCCGCTCGTCATTGCAGGATCATGTGCTGTCTGTGTTCGTTTTGCCTCCGTCGATCAAGGAACTGCGCCGTCGGCTGGAAAGCCGGGGACAGGACAGCTCTGAGGTCATTCAAAAACGCATGGCCAAAAGCTGGGACGAGATCAGCCATTGGGATGGCTATGACTACGTTCTAATCAACGATGATTTGGATGCGACCTTTGACCGGCTCAAGGCGATTATTTCAGCCGAGCGTTTAAAACTGTCCCAACAACCCGGAATGATGGATTTCATTCGTGGCCTGCATGACGAATTTATCGAGGTGGAAGAATGACCATTTATAGTCTGGATGGTGTTTCGCCTCAGGTCGCTGAGGACAGCTGGATCGCAACAGATGCAAATGTCATCGGCAAGATTGTGATCCAAGAGGGCGTGTCGGTCTGGTTTGGCGCAACCCTGCGGGGCGATAACGAAGAGATCGTGATCGGCAAGGGCTCTAACGTGCAGGAAAACACCATCATGCACACAGATATGGGCTATCCGCTGACCGTGGGCGAAGGCTGCACCATCGGGCACAAGGCGCTTTTGCATGGCTGCACGATTGGCGACAATACATTGATCGGCATGGGAGCAGTGATCCTGAACGGCGCCAAGATCGGCAAGAATTGCCTTATCGGAGCCAATGCGCTGATCACGGAAAACAAAGTCATTCCAGATGGGTCTCTGGTCATGGGCTCTCCGGGCAAAGTCGTGCGCGAGTTGGATGAACAGGGCATTCAGGGCTTGCGTGCCTCGGCACTGAACTACCAGCAAAATATGCGCAGATTCCGGGCGGGGCTTGCGCAAATCTAGCGCCAAAAGCCACCCCCTTTACATTTGCAGAACAATCCTGAACGTTTGCGCCAAGTTACATTCGCTGCCGTTCAGACCCGTTCCATCATGATTGACTCTCTGCTTGAAGCCATCCCTTTGCCAGCCGTTTTGATTGGCACGGACGCGCGTCTTTTGGGGGGCAATGAACGTGCCATTCGCCTGCAACCCAACGCCGGAGATCGCCGTGCCTTTATTCTGGTGTTTAGACAACCGGGCTTTAGCACGGCGTTCGAGCAATGCATTCGCACCAGACAGCCACAGACCACCGTGTATCTGCACACCGATGAAGGGCATGAGATCCGTTATGACGTGACCTGTTCCTATGTCGAGTTCGGAGAGACAAAAGGCGTCCTTGCCTGTTTTCGCGATGTAACCGAAGTCGAACAGGCAAGCGAAATCCGTCGGGATTTTGTCGCCAACGTCAGCCATGAATTGAAAACACCGCTGACTGCCTTGCTTGGTTTTATCGAAACCCTGCAAGGGCCTGCGCGCAATGACGAAGCCGCGCGAGATCGGTTTCTTGGCATCATGGGGGCCGAGGCCAGCCGTATGAACCGCCTTGTCGGGGATCTCTTGTCCCTAAGCCGCGTCGAAGAAGAAGCGCGCATGCGGCCGACCGATTCCATAGATGTTGCAAACATCGTGAACACCGTCGTGCGAAACCTTTGCGAAGTTGCCAAGGCTCAAGAGGTCGAGATCTCGGTCCAGGGGCTGGAGTCTGAGACCAATGTGCTGGGTGACTCAGACCAGCTGTTGCAGGTCTTTACCAACCTGATCGAGAACGCTGTAAAATATGGCGGCAGCGGTGGGGCAGTCAATGTCACATTCAAATCTGTTGACCGAGATCCGTTTCTACGCCGTCCTGCGGTTCGCATCGAAGTGAAGGATAATGGGCCTGGCATTGATCCCGTGCATATCCCACGCCTGACCGAACGGTTTTACCGCATCGACTCGCATCGCTCTCGCGAAATGGGTGGAACAGGTCTTGGCCTGGCCATTGTTAAGCACATCGTGAATCGTCACCGTGGCCGCATGAAAATCGAGAGTGCCTTGGGGCAAGGCAGCACTTTTGCGGTGATCCTCCCGAAAAATTAACGGGCAAATTGGATTTGTAGAGCAAATCCAGACCAGCTTCATAAAACTGTTACACAAGCGTCACAAAAGCGTAAGCAACCAAGCCTACTTCCGCGCTCAGGTTGCTCATAGACGAGCTTCCCTAATCAGGAGTTAAAAAATGTCCGTTAAACTGACCGTGTCCGCTGTAGCGATTGCTGCCATCGCTGCCACTTCCGCCGCAGCACGTGATCAAGTTCAAGTCGCAGGTTCTTCTACCGTTCTTCCATATGCTTCCATCGTTGCTGAAGCCTTCGGTGAAAACTTCGACTTCCCGACCCCAGTTGTTGAATCCGGCGGATCCTCCGCAGGCCTCAAGCGTTTCTGTGAAGGTGTTGGCGAAAACACCATCGACATCGCAAACGCGTCCCGCAAAATCAAAGACAAAGAAGTCAAAGCTTGTGCCGAAGCTGGTGTCACCGACATCATCGAAGTTCGCATCGGCTATGACGGCATCGTTTTCGCATCCGACATCAACGGCGAAAGCTTTGAATTCACCCCATCCGATTGGTTCCTGGCTCTGTCGGACACCGTTCTGGTTGACGGCGAGATCGTTCCGAACACCAACGCAACCTGGGCAGACGTAAACCCAGCGTTCCCTGCACAAGCTCTGGCAGCTTACGTTCCAGGCACCAAGCACGGCACACGCGAAGTGTTTGAAGACAAAGTTATCCTGGCGGGCTGTGAAGCAACTGGCGCATTTGACGTGATCAAAGCGGCAAACGGTGGCGACAAGAAAGCTGCTGAAAAAGCATGTATCGCTCTGCGGACTGACGGCGTTTCTGTCGACATCGACGGCGACTACACCGAGACCCTGGCGTCCATCGAATCCAACAAAGACGGCGTTGGCGTCTTTGGTCTGGCCTTCTACGAGAACAACACCGACAAGCTGCAAGTTGCGACTATGTCCGGCATCGTTCCTACCACCGAATCCATCGCGACCGGTGAATACCCTGTGTCCCGCCCACTGTACTTCTACATCAAGAAGGCACACATCGGCGTCATCCCAGGCGTAAAAGAATACGCTGAGTTCTTCGTAGCTGACGAAATCGCGGGCGAAGACGGTCCCCTGGCAGCCTATGGTCTGGTTGCAGATCCAGAGCTGGAAGAAACCCAAGAAGCGGTTGCTGACGAAGCAGTGCTTGGCGCAAACATGTAATTGCCTTAAGGCAATCACGAGGACGGCGGTCTCGCCGTCCTCATTCACGAAAAGCCGTTGGTTATCACCTGCGCATCCAAACAAACGGAGTATCCATGCCTGTACTTTGGCTCGTGCTGATCGTCTTTGCTCTTGCGACGGTCGGCTTTTTTGTTGGACGAATGCGTGCGTTGCAGTCAGCGGGTGGCGATAGCCGCAACCTACATTCTCTTCCTTATTTTTACGGCACCAATGTCGCTTTGAAAGTTCTGGTCCCTGCGCTTTTGGTGCTTGGCATTTGGACTTTGTTGCAGGGTGTGATCATCAACAATGTTGTCTCATCTGGCTTGCCAGAAAGCGCAATTCCCGAGGGCTCGACGATTGGTCTGGTGATGTCCGAAGTGCGCCGGGTCGCCGAGGGGCTTAATCTCTTGGTTGCTGAAGGGCTGATGAGCCAATCGCAGTCCGAGAACCTACGCGCCGAGTTTACCGACGTGCGGGCCCGCCTTGCCGAAGTCGGCATCGCGCTTGGGGCAAATGTGGAAAACAGCGTTCTGAAGGCCGCGCAATCCTATCGCTCGATGACGGCAACTGGATCTGTCATCATGACGCTTTTGGTACTGTGCCTCGCCATCGCAGGGGCTGGGTTTTCGATTGCTCAGACCCACAAGAATTTCCGCGCCCGCAATACGGTGGAACGCGGTGTCTTGGTTCTGTTGATCGCGGCCGCCTCTCTGGCGATTTTGACAACCGTCGGCATCGTTTTGTCGATGGTATTTGAAACCCGCAACTTCTTTGGCCTGCACAGCTGGACCGACTTTTTCTTCGGCTCCACCTGGGCGCCAAACTTCCGCGGAGACTCCGAACTTTCGATCCTGCCGCTTTTGTGGGGTACGCTCTACATTTCCTTTGTCGCACTCTTGGTGGCTGTGCCGGTTGGCCTTTTTGCTGCGATCTACCTGTCTGAATATGCGTCCCGCCCCGTGCGCAGCTTCGCCAAGCCTCTGCTTGAGATTCTTGCCGGCATCCCGACCATCGTTTACGGCCTGTTCGCGCTGGTGACCTTTGGCCCATTCCTTCTTCGTATCTTCGGAGACGGTGGTTACTTAGGCATCGACTGGATGACTGATGCGCGCTCAGTTGCAACTGCGGGCATCGTGATGGGCATTATGCTTATCCCATTCGTGAGCTCACTTTCTGACGACATTATCAACGCAGTGCCGCAGTCGATGCGCGATGGATCCTATGGTTTGGGTGCCACCAAGTCTGAGACCATCAAACAGGTGGTCCTGCCTGCCGCATTGCCCGGTATCGTCGGCGCGATTCTTTTGGCCACCTCGCGCGCCATCGGTGAGACCATGATCGTGGTGATGGGGGCAGGGGCCATCGCGCGCTTTGCCGGTAACCCTCTGGAAGCGCTCACAACAATCACCACACGGATCGTCAGCCAGCTGACTGGCGATGGCGACTTCGCAAGCCCAGAAACGCTGGTCGCGTTCGCCCTTGGCTTGACCCTCTTTGTCCTAACGCTGGGGCTTAACGTTCTGGCCCTCTACATCGTCCGCAAATATCGGGAACAATACGAATGACCGACGCAAGCATGCCCGAAAACGCGGTGAAAACCTCGATCCACACGCTGGATGCGCGCACCAAAAAGCGCAATGCCGCGGAAGCCCGCTTCAAAGCTTATGGGATCGCAGCTATTGCGGCTGGCCTGATGATGCTAGTGGTCCTTGTGACCACAATCGTTGGCAATGGCTTTGGTGCGTTTCAACAGACCTTCATTACCCTCGATGTCGAGCTTGTCGAAAAGAAACTCGACAAAAAGGGCAACCGAGACATTGCCGACATCAAGAAAGTTTCGACTTTCGGCTATGCCCCGCTTTTGAAAACGGCCTTTGAGACCAAAGTCGAAGAGCTGGGCATTGAGACCGATCTCAAGTCCAAATCTATGAGTGCGCTTTTGTCCAAATCAGCGCCAGCGCAGATGCGCGACTTTGTGCTGGAAGACGTGTCACGCATTGGTCAGACCGTTGAATTCACCTTCCTCGCGAACTCTCGGATCGACGGCTATCAAAAGGGGCGCGTGACGCGTGAGAGTATTGCGAATGACAAAAACGTGTCGGTCGAACAGCTTGATTTCGTAGATCAAATGGTCGAGGCAGGCGTGATTGAGAAGCGCTTCAACATTGATTTCATCATCGGCGCAGATGCATCTGACCAACGACCAGAGGCCGCCGGGATCGGTGTCGCCATGGCGGGATCCTTCTTTATGATGCTGGTGGTTCTTTGTCTGGCTCTGCCAATCGGCGTCGCAGCTTCGATCTATCTGGAAGAATTCGCACCTAAGAACTGGCTGACCGACGTTATCGAGGTGAACATCTCAAACCTCGCAGCAGTTCCGTCGATTGTCTTCGGTATCCTCGGCCTTGCGGTCTTCATCAACTATATGCACCTGCCACAGTCGGCCCCATTGGTCGGTGGCCTCGTGCTGACCCTGATGACCCTGCCAACCATCATCATCTCGACCCGCGCGTCGCTCAAAGCCGTGCCTCCGTCGATCCGCGATGCGGCGCTCGGCCTCGGCGCCTCCAAGATGCAATCGGTCTTTCACCATGTTTTGCCATTGGCAGCACCCGGCATCCTGACCGGTACAATCATTGGCCTCGCGCAGGCCTTGGGTGAAACCGCACCGCTCTTGTTGATCGGCATGATCGGCTTTATCGCGTCCAACCCACCGGACAGCCTGGCCTCGGGCCTTCTGGACCCGAACTCGGCTATGCCAGCCCAGATCTATGAGTGGGCGAAACGCGCAGACCCCGCGTTCTACGAACGCGCGTGGGGAGGCATCATTATCCTCCTCGTCTTTCTTGTGACAATGAATACCGTAGCGGTCATCCTGCGCCGTCGGTTCGAGCGCCGTTGGTAATACGGCAGAAGGACGATAAACTCATGTATGACGCACCAAATCTGGAGACCGCTGTGGAGCAGAAAAACATCAAATTCTCAGCCTCTGGGGTTCAGGTCTATTACGGCGACACCCATGCGATCAAAGACGTTTCCGTCGAGATCGAAGACAAGAAGGTCACGGCCTTTATTGGCCCGTCAGGCTGTGGCAAGTCGACCTTCCTGCGCACGCTGAACCGTATGAACGACACGATCGACATCTGTCGCGTGACCGGTGACATCCGTCTGGATGGCGAAGACATCTACGACCCAAAGGTCGATCCCGTGCAGTTGCGCGCCAAGGTCGGCATGGTGTTTCAGAAGCCAAACCCGTTCCCGAAGTCGATCTACGACAATATCGCATATGGTCCACGTATCCACGGCCTCGCGAATTCCAAAGCAGAGCTCGATGAAATCGTCGAGAAATCCCTTCGTCGTGGCGCGATCTGGGATGAGGTCAAAGACCGCCTCGATGCGCCGGGCACTGGCCTGTCTGGCGGTCAGCAGCAACGCCTGTGTATCGCGCGTGCCGTTGCGACTGAACCTGAAGTGCTGTTGATGGATGAGCCATGCTCGGCGCTGGACCCAATCGCAACCGCGCAAGTCGAAGAACTGATCGACGAGCTGCGCACCAGCTATTCCGTCGTGATCGTCACCCACTCAATGCAGCAGGCTGCGCGCGTGTCGCAAAAGACCGCCTTCTTCCACCTCGGCAATCTGGTCGAGTTCGACGACACCTCCAAAATCTTCACCAACCCCACTGATGAGCGCACAGAAAGCTACATCACAGGCCGGATCGGGTAAGAGCTATGACCGAAGATCTCCATATCGTATCCTCTTTTGACCGCGACCTCGAAGGCATTCAGGCGCACATCATGAAAATGGGCGGGCTGGTCGAAGAGGCGATCCTTGATGCCAGCCAAGCTTTGATCAAACGCGACGAAGAGCTGTCTGAGAAGGTGCGCGAACGCGATGCCGCGATTGATGCGCTCGAAGAGCTGATCAATGACGAAGCCGCCCGTGTGATTGCTCTGCGCTCACCAACTGCGATCGACCTGCGTCTGATCCTGTCGGTCATCAAAATTTCCGGCAACCTTGAACGTATCGGCGACTATGCCAAGAACCTCGCAAAACGGAATGCAGTGCTCGTGCATATGTCACCGGTCGAGGGCTCTCGTCGTGCGCTTGGTCGCATGGCCAAAGAAGTGCAGCTGATGCTGAAAGACGCGCTGGATGCCTATATCCAACGCGACGTCGAGCTGGCCCAAGAGATCCTTGAGCGCGACAATGACATCGACCAGATGTACAACGCGCTGTTCCGTGAATTCCTGACCTTCATGATGGAAGATCCACGCCATATCACGCCCTGTATGCACTTGCATTTTATCGCGAAAAACACCGAGCGCATGGGAGACCATGTAACAGCCATTGCCGAGCAAGTGATCTATCTGGTCACCGGCAAAATGCCAGAAGACAACCGTCCTAAGACTGGCTTCCTAGAGGCCGATGACGAGTCCGCAGACGCCTAAGGAAAGGACTCACTTATGTCCAACGATCACCCAAAGGTTCTTCTGGTCGAAGACGAGCCGGCACAACGCGAAGTTCTAAAATATAACCTGCAATCTGAAGGGTTTGACGTGGTTGCCGCTGCGGATGGCGACGAAGCGATCCTGCTGGTCGAAGAAGAAACGCCAGATATCATCGTTCTGGATTGGATGTTGCCAGGCATCTCCGGTATCGAGATTTGCCGTCGCATCAAAAGCAAGTCGCATACACGCTTGATCCCGGTCATCATGCTGTCGGCCCGCGCCGAAGAGGTTGACCGCGTGCGTGGTCTGGAAACCGGCGCGGATGATTACGTGGTAAAACCTTATTCCGTGCTGGAACTGATGGCGCGGGTGCGCAGCCAATTGCGGCGCGTGCGTCCGGCGTCTGTCGGCCAGCGTCTGGAATATGAAGACATCATTCTGGACAGCGAAACCCATCGCGTCACACGCAGCGACAATCCCCTGAAGCTTGGCCCAACAGAGTTCCGCCTGTTGTCGACCTTCATGGAAAAGCCCGGTCGAGTTTGGAGCCGCGAACAGCTTTTGGATCGAGTCTGGGGCAGGGACATCTATGTCGATAGCCGAACTGTTGACGTGCACGTCGGCCGTCTGCGCAAGGCTTTGTGTCTGCATGGCGGAGAAGATCCTGTACGCACGGTGCGGGGCGCAGGCTACGCGCTGGGATAAAGTTTGCGCATCACATTTAAAGTGGTGCGTAATCATTTGATTTAAAAAGATATTGGTAGGCCCGGCAGGACTTGAACCCGCAACCAAAGCGTTATGAGCGCTCTGCTCTAACCAATTGAGCTACAGGCCCTACCTTGTGCTTCAGTGGCTATCATATTGGCTTTTCGCGTCAAGAGAGCAGATGCCGCTTTGTGCTAGTTTCTGCGCTCGGCATCAAAGGACGCTTGCTCGGCCTCTTGGTCATACGCGTGCAGAAGCCAGTCTCGCAAAGAAACACCCGTTTGCGCCTGCGCCCTCCCATAGGCGCGCAGGGTATGGCCCATGATGCCCGTCTTGCGATCATTCACATGCAGATACTTAAACGAAAGCATCGCTTGTGCCTCGGCAACGGACATTCCCTCGCTGTGAATCAGATACAGCGCACTAGCGAGCCCCGCGCGGTCTGCGCCGGATTTGCAATGCATCAGAAAGGGCTTTTCGACCGAGTCAAACAGGTCCAACAGCGCCAAAAGCTCTTTTGGATCAGGCGCGTAGCGGGCATTCAGATTGAGCGTATGCATCGTGATGCCGTAATCTCGGCAATAGTGTTCCTCAAGCAAATAGGGCACCGAACCAGCGCCACCACGCAGGTTGAGGATGGTTTTGATACCTAGCTCTGCCAAATTTGGAAAGCGTCGCCCGTTGGGATAGTTCGACCGATAAACCCCCGGCGCGATCTGGTGTAAATTTGACCAATAGCGCCGGAAAAACCCGTGATCATACCAGGTCACATAGCGCTCGGCGGCGTCGACCGAGAAATCCGCCACCAAAGCCCGATTGGCCTCGGTCCGTTTGCGGCTGTCCCAAGCCTGAATGCGTTTGATCAGTGACACGCGCGCGCCTTTGCCTAACTTCTTGCGCCTATCGATACCTGATCCACCCTCTGAGGCAACCTCAATGTCGCAATTCGTCCCCTTTGCCTTGCGAGGCCGCGCGGTTTGATTTACTGGACCCCCAAAGCAGCTGATCCACCTGAGGGGCCTCTTATGAGCACTGGCAAAAACGGCATCACCTATGCGGATGCGGGCGTTGATATTGACGCGGGCAACGACCTTGTAGAACGCATCAAACCGGCTGCGAAACGCACCAAACGCTCGGGTGTGATGGCAGGTCTGGGTGGCTTTGGTGCGCTGTTTGACCTTAAGGACGCGGGCTACACCGATCCGATTCTAGTAGCGGCAACGGATGGCGTTGGTACCAAGCTGCGCATCGCCATCGACACAGGCTATATGGACACGGTCGGGATCGATCTGGTCGCCATGTGCGTGAACGATCTGGTGTGTCAGGGTGCTGAGCCTCTGTTTTTCCTAGATTATTTTGCGACCGGAAAATTGGACACCGACTCCGCGGCGCGCGTCATCGAAGGCATTGCACAGGGCTGCGTAGACAGCGGCTGCGCGCTGATCGGTGGTGAGACGGCTGAAATGCCGGGCATGTACGAGGACGGCGATTTCGACCTCGCAGGCTTCTCCGTCGGCGCGATGGAACGCGGTACAGACCTGCCAACAGACGTGGCCGAGGGCGACATCCTTCTGGGTCTGGCCTCAAACGGCGTGCATTCCAATGGCTACTCGCTGGTGCGCAAGCTTGTTGAAGTCTCGGGTCTCAGCTGGGACGCGGATTGTCCGTGGGAAGAGGGCACATTGGGCGCGTCCCTGCTCAAGCCAACCAAACTCTACGTCAAACCCGCGCTTTCTGCGATCCGCAGCGGTGGCGTGCATGCACTGGCGCATATCACCGGCGGCGGCTTAACTGAAAACCTGCCACGCGTTCTGCCAGAAGGGCTGGGCGCAGAGATCGACCTGTCCACGTGGACTTTGCCCGGCGTCTTCCAATGGCTCGCGCAAACCGGTGGCATGTCTGAGGCCGAGATGCTCAAGACCTTCAACTGCGGCATCGGCATGATCCTTGCTGTAGCGCCAGACCAACTGACCTCTGTTCAAGAAGCGCTGGCGGAATGCGGCGAGATCCCTGTGACCATCGGCAAGGTCACGTCTGAGGGCGCAATGCGCTATCAAGGCAGCCTTCTTTGACGCTCCGCGTTGCTATTCTGATTACAGGCGGCGGCTCAAACATGGTCCGCCTGCTAGAAGACATGGCCGAGCCCGGTCATGCAGCCGAACCTGTTCTGGTTCTGGCCAATGATCCAACAGCCGGTGGCCTCGCGAAGGCTGCCGCACAGGGTGTCGCGACGTCAGTTGTGGATCATCGCGATTTCAAAGGCGACCGCGCTGGGTTTGAGGCGGCCATCGACAAAGTGCTGCGAGAGGCCGACGTTGATATCGTCTGTCTGGCCGGTTTCATGCGCATTCTGGGCGCAGATTTTGTCGGCGGTTGGGAAGGACGGATGCTGAACATTCATCCGTCTTTATTGCCGAAATACAAAGGTTTACACACGCATCAACGGGCGCTGGATGCAGGCGACACAGAGCATGGATGCTCGGTGCATCTTGTGACGCCCGCCTTGGATGACGGCCCGATCCTTGGGCAAGCCACTGTGCCTGTGCAAGAGGGCGACACAGCGGAAACGCTGGCCGCGCGGGTTCTATCAGAAGAGCATCAGCTCTACCCAAAAGTGCTACGTGAGTTCGCAGCTTCTCTCAAAGCTGAGTGATATACGCATAAGCGAATAGGTTGTTTGCAATTTCGTCATAGACCACGTAGGTCTGTGGATAAGGCGACGAGCAAGACAATCAAGAAGATCACCTCTTTATGAAAACACTCACCACGACCGAAGAGCTTGCGCAGTTCTGCGACATGGCGCGCAGCCAGCCCTATGTCACCATCGACACGGAATTTCTGCGCGAACGGACCTATTATTCCAAGTTGTGTCTCATTCAGATGGCAGTGCCGGATTTTGATGGGGACGACGCTGTTCTGGTTGATCCGCTGGTGGGAGATATGTCGCTTGAGCCGCTTTACGAGCTGTTTCGCGATACCTCAGTGGTCAAAGTCTTCCACGCCGCGCGTCAGGATCTCGAGATCTTTTTCGTTGAAGCGGGTGTTTTTCCTGAGCCGTTGTTTGACACGCAGGTCGCCGCGATGGTCTGTGGCTTTGGTGAACAGGTCGGCTATGAAACGCTGGTGCGCCGGATTGCAAAGCAGAGCCTGGATAAATCCAGCCGCTTCACCGATTGGTCTCGACGCCCGTTGACAGATGCGCAAAAGAAATATGCGCTGGCGGATGTTACGCATCTACGCAAAATCTATGAATTCCTCGCGGGCAAGCTTGAGGAAAACAACCGCACACATTGGGTGACTGAAGAAATCACGACGCTGACCTCGGCGGACACCTACACGCTCTTGCCAGAAGATGCATGGCAGCGGGTCAAAACACGGACGACCGCGCCGAAGTTCCTGGCAATTGTGCGTGAGTTGGCCAAGTTCCGGGAATCCTATGCGCAAGAGCGCAATGTGCCGCGCAATCGCGTGTTCAAGGATGATGCGCTGATTGAGCTGGCTTCGACAAAGCCGGGATCTCTGGCGGACTTGGGCCGCTCGCGCCTTTTGTTGCGCGAGGCGCGCAAGGGCGAGATTGCAGATGGCATCCTTAAGGCCGTGAAAGCCGGGATCGAGTGCCCGCAATCAGACATGCCGAAGGTGGCGAACCCCAAGGACAAGGCGCAGGTGAACCCCGCCTTGGCGGATCTTTTGCGGGTTTTGCTGAAGGCCAAGACTGAAAAATCCGGCGTTGCGTCTAAACTAATCGCACCCACGTCAGATTTGGACCGCTTGGCGTCAGGTGAGCGGGATGTGCCTGCCTTGTCGGGCTGGCGGCGCGAAGTCTTTGGCGAGGATGCTCTGCGGCTTTGCGACGGTCAGATCGCTCTGACCGCCAAAGGTTCTAGCATCAAAATCATTAAACTTTAGAGCGATTTAGCGCCGGGACTGAAGCGTCTTATTCGCGCCAACGACGCGGATTGTGCGCACGTTCGCCAGCTCTTGATCGGTGCGGAACACCGCTGCTGTGATCTCGCGGGATTGCGCCGGTCCTTGACGGAATCCCGGAGGCTGAACCGCAAGAAGCGTATAGGTCAGTACGCCTTTCACGGGCTCTTGATCTTCGTTTTCAGGCTCCATGCGGACATCAAACGCGCCTTGCGTGGACGCGATGCCTTTGACACGGATGATCGCGCCACCTGCGACACGCTCGATCTTGAGCGTCGTGAGATCAGCCACCAAGGTGCCTGCATATTCGGCTTCTGGGCGACGAAGAAGAGATTCACGTTCCTGAGGGATCAGCGGGTTCACTTCTTCGGCGGTGGTTTCAACTGTTTCAGAGCCTCCGAACCAATTGAATGGATTGATCGCAGAGTCCCGCACACGCCCGCAGGCACTGAGTGTGAGCGTCGCTATAAGCAGAAGTCCGATTGTCTTTTTCATTGGCCTGCCATCTCCCTTAGTCCTTTACCGAGTTAACGCATTGCCGCCGCGTTGAAAAGCCGCTTGCTGGGGGCTGGACGTTTTCCGTTCCGCGACATAGGTGAAGGGCAACAGAGGAATGTGACCATGGCCGCAGAAGCATTTGAAGAGATTGTCGAGGATTTCGAGTTCATCGAGGACTGGGAAGAGCGCTATCGCTATGTGATCGAGCAGGGGAAAGCAATGGATCCTCTGGATGACGCGTTGAAAGTGCCGGCCACCAAGGTCGATGGCTGCGCAAGTCAGGTTTGGCTGCATCCCAAGATCGACGACAATGTCATGTATTTTGACGGTGACAGCGACGCGATGATTGTGCGCGGGCTGATTGCTGTGCTGCGCAAGCTCTATAATGGGCTCACTTTGGATGAGGTTTTGGCCGTCGATGCCAGAGCCGAATTTGCGCGTTTGGGTCTGAATGACCATCTGTCCTCGCAACGCTCGAACGGACTGAAGGCGATGATCGAGCGGGTGCGTCTGGTGGCGTCTCAGGCGTGATTTGCCCTGCGGGCAATGCCTGCGGCGCGAGTATTTATTGCAAGATGAACGAGTTACGTCGCGCTTTTATAGTGCTGCAAGACGTATAGGCGAATGGCGCTGGCGAGGCCTGCATCAAGGTCACGCGATGCATCAATTTCAGCGGCCAACGCATTGATTGGCATGTCTTTTTTACCTGCAATTTCGCGGAATGCGGCCCAGAATTCATCTTCGAGGGAGACGCTGGTGCGATGGCCTTTAAGGGTAAGGGATCGTTTGACGGGACGGCTCATCTGTCTCGTTTATGACCATCCAGATCTCGGATGGATTTCTCTGACTGTTGGATATCGCGCTGTTTCTCGGCTTTGGTGCGACCGTATTTCACGCTGTTTTCGTCAGCGCGGGCCTTTTTGGCAGCCCGCGCCTTTTCTTTTCGAAACCGGTTCAGGTTGACCGGTTCAGACATTAGTCTTTGGGACCGATCATCTGTTCTGGACGCACGACCGCGTCAAATGTCGCCTCATCCACAAAGCCAAGCGCGATGGCTTCTTCTTTGAGGGTGGTGCCGTTTTTATGCGCAGTCTTGGCGACGGTGGTCGCGTTGTCATATCCGATGGTTGGCGCCAGCGCCGTGACAAGCATCAGCGATTCCTTCATCAGCTTGTCGATACGCGCTTCATTGGCCTGGATGCCGTTGAGCATACGTTCGGTGAAGCTGTCGGCAACGTCTCCGAGCAGTTGGATCGATTGCAGCAGGTTGTAGGACATCATCGGGTTATAGACATTCAGCTCAAAGTGACCCTGAGAGCCCGCGAAAGTCATCGCCGCGTTGTTGCCCATGACGTGGGCCGCGACCTGGGTCATGGCTTCGGCTTGGGTCGGGTTCACTTTGCCTGGCATGATAGACGAGCCCGGCTCGTTTTCGGGCAGGATCAGCTCGCCCAGACCGGAACGTGGGCCGGAACCCAAGAAACGGATATCATTGGCGATTTTATACATGGCACCTGCCACAGTCGCCAAAGCGCCGGACATAAAGACCATTGCGTCATGGGCTGCGAGGCTTTCGAATTTATTCGGCGCGGTCACGAAGGGCAGGCCGGTGATTTCTGCCATATTCGCCGCAACAGTTTCGCCCCAGCCTTTTTGCGTGTTGAGGCCGGTGCCAACAGCGGTACCACCTTGCGCCAGCTCGTAGATACCGGGCAGGGCGGCTTCGACGCGGGCGATACCCTGACGGATCTGATGGGCATAGCCGCCGAATTCCTGACCGAGGGTCAGAGGCGTTGCGTCTTGGGTATGGGTCCGGCCGATTTTGATGATGTCTTTGAACTCTTCGGACTTGGCTTCCAGCCCTTCGGCCAGCTTAGTCAGACCTGGCATCAGCACGTCACGCACGGACATGGCAGTCGCGATATGCATCGCGGTCGGGAAAGTGTCGTTAGAGGACTGACCCATGTTGCAATGGTCATTCGGGTGCACCGGATCTTTGGAGCCAATCACGCCGCCAAGGATCTCAATCGCGCGGTTGGCGATGACCTCATTGGAGTTCATATTGGACTGGGTACCAGAGCCAGTCTGCCAGACGACCAGAGGGAAGTTGTCGTCAAACTTGCCTTCGAAAACTTCGCCCGCGGCCTGAATGACAGCATCGGCAATCTTGGCGTCCAGCTTGCCAGAGGCTTTGTTGGCCTGTGCACAGGCTTTTTTGATCACACCCAAGGCACGTACGATGGCGACAGGCTGTTTTTCCCATCCGATTGGGAAGTTCATAATGGAACGCTGCGTCTGTGCACCCCAATATTTGTCGGTGGGAACCTCTAGAGGGCCAAAGCTGTCGGTTTCGGTACGGGTTTGAGACATTGTCTTCTCCGGCAAAAATAGATCAGACCTGTCATAGCCGACCGCACGGAAAATACAATCGGTATAGCCTACGCAAGCGCGGCAAAATGATGCGTTTGGCGTTATTTTACTGGTTTAGCGCAAACAGACGGCAGCGGGTTTTAGTTGCCAGAGCGCGTGAAGGTATAGACACGTGCAGGGGGGAGATTGCCCCAGATTTTACGTGACTTGGTCCATGTCAGCCCGAGTTCACCGCGCAAACGCTCGTTGACCGGAGGTTTGGGGCCATAGGTGAACTGAATATAGCGTCCGTCGGACCCCATCAGGTCGAAGGCTCCGCCGACGATGGCCTGTTGAACCTCAAATGGCATCGACAGCAGTGGCAGACCCGAGACCACGGCCTTCACAGGCCCATCAACATAGGTGCTGGCGTTCTCGGCGCGATCTTCGTGCACAGCGACTCCGGGAAACTCAGCCTGAAGATGGCTCACAAAGACCGGATTCAATTCAAACAGATGCAGATCTTTTGCTGGCACGCCTGCATTGAGCAAAGCCGTGGTGATTTTGCCCGTACCGGGCCCCAATTCCACAACCGCGCCGTCGCCTTGGGGCACTTGCGCGGCCATTTCCTCGGAAAGGGCAACAGAGGAGGGGGCGAGTGCGACGACCTGGGTCGGGCGGCGGATCAATTCACCTAGAAAGATCGCGAGTTGGTTGGCCATCTAGTTGCCCTCTTATAATCGTTGCGCACTCCCTAACACGGCTTGGAACACCCGTGTGTGAAGAATTTGCAAAACGCTTTGCGTGGTTATTTTTTGCGGAAGCTATCGAGGCTGACAACGTCGGCATCCGTTGCCGCTGGCACTGCTTCGACCTCGGTCTCGGGAATTTCGAGCTCTTCTACGGTGGTGTCGTCGGTCTCTTCGTCCAAATCTTCGCCGTCCTCGTCACTTTGGCTTTCAAAGCGCAATCCGAATTCGACGGAGGGGTCCACGAAGGTTTTGATTGATTCAAACGGGATATAGAGCGGCTCTGGTGCGTCGCCGAAGTTTAAAGTGACCGAGAAGCCATCATCGGTGATTTCGAGATTGTCATACCAATGCTGCATCACAACGGTCATATCGCTGGGGTAACGCTCCATCAGCCAGTCCGCGATATTCACATCTGGGTGCCGCGTATCAAAGGTAATAAAGAAATGATGTTCTCCGGGCAGCCCATTGTCACGTACGTCTTCGAGCACCTCTTGGATGAGGCGCCGCAGTGCGCGATGCATGAGATTGCCGTATTCAATCGACTGAGACATGAAGCGTCCTAAAATTTCCGTCTTTCCCCAAACATAAATAGTTTTTCGGGAAACGGAAGATCGGCTGTGCGCTGTATCGCTAAAGAATTGCCAGAGCGCTGGCCAATGCCGTCGAGATGAGCAGAACCCAACCCAGAGGCCAGCGAAGCCCCAAAAGCAGAGCAGATGACAAGAGCATCAGAGCGAAGGCGGGCAGGTTGAAACTGGTCAATACGGGCCTCAGGCCAAAGGTGCCGAGCGAAACTTCATCAAACAGCACATGGAGCGCAAAGATCAATGAGAGGTTGAGAATAACGCCCACAACCGCCGCTGATACGCCAGACAATGCGGCCTTGAGGGTTGGCTGGTTCAAAAGGTTTTCCAGATAGGGTGCCGCAGTGAAGATCCATAGAAAGCAGGGAACAAAAGTGCACCAAAGTGCAAGCGCCCCCGCAGTCAGCATCAACGAAACGCCGCCTTCTTGATACCCAGCGAGCAGAGCCACAAACTCTGTGACCAAAATCAGTGGACCCGGCGTGGTTTCAGCCAGGCCAAGCGCGTCGATCATCTGAGGCGTCGTGATCCAGCCAAATTCTGTGCTGACGGTTTGGGTCATATAGGCCAGAACCGCGTAGGCTCCGCCGAAAGTGACCACGGCAAGCTTGGAAAAGAAGAGGGCGATCTCGAGCAGGAAGGCCTGATTGAAGATATAGACCAGCGCAATGGGCGCGCCCCAAAGTAAACTCCAGATCGCGGTTTGTCCCAGACCGTTGCCTGTGGCTTTTGGTGGCTTTTGGGGCGCGTCCTGAGGGGATTTAAAGACTAGGGCGCCAAGCGCGGCCGCACAGATCAGGATCAATACAAAGCTGATGTTTCCAACATAGATCGCCAGAAAGGCCAAGGCTGCGATGAGCCACGCGAGCGGGCCTTGAAGTGCCTTTTTAGAGACCTTCCAAAGAGCTTGAAGAACGATCGCGATGACGGCGGCTTTGATACCTAGGAATGCGGCTTGAACCCAAGAGAGCTCGGCATAAAAGATGTAAAGCGTTGCCAGTGCAAGAATGACGCAGGCGCCGGGCAACACAAACAAAAGCCCCGCGAGCAAACCGCCGAATGTTCCTCGGAGTTTCCACCCAGTGTAGGTTGCAAGCTGCATGGCTTCGGGGCCCGGCAGCAACATGCAGAAACTAAGCGCGCCGAGAAAATCCCGCTCACTCAGCTAGTTACGTGTTTCGACCAATTCTTTGTGCATCAGGGCGATCTGGGCGGCGGGGCCTCCAAACGACAGCAGGCCAATGCGCCCAAAGACGCGGAAGAGCTCGGACATACTTGGTGTCATGTTACAGCTTTGCCCCTGTTGGCGAGTCGTGGGTCTCTTCAAAGGCGTCGCGCGCCCATCGATAGAGCGCGTCATAAAGGGGAAACATTGCAGTCATTTGACGGTTGTCATCATTGTAAAGCCGAGAGAAGCCCGCAGAAATCGCCAATAACCCCGCAGCTTGCGGAGCCAACTCATGGGAGTTTGTGTCCGCCGCACGTACGACTTCGGCCATGCGCAGAAGTGGCTCATGGCGCAGACCAAAGCGGTCTATCATCGTGTCAAACGTGCAGAAAGCGCCAGCGTGAGACCAGTCTCCATCAGCCATATCAAATGCGATCGCGTTAAAGCGCTCTGCCACAGCGTCGACCTCGCTTGGGGGCACGAAGAGGATCTGCGCGTCGGGATCAACAAACCTTCGGATCAGCCAGGGGCAGGCGATGCGATCTATCTTTGGGCGGTGACGTGTGACCCAGGTCTGCGTAATTGATTGCAGTGTCGTTATTGGAACTGACGGCAGATCTACAGCCAGCCAGCCTTTTATGCCGCCTTCCAAGACTTCGGCGGCGATGCCTGAGGCGCGCAAATGCGCCGCAGCGCCGTGGCTTAGTTTTTTGCCGCGCTGACAAACAACCACGATGCGGTCTTTTAACCTTGCGCTGTCCATTCCCGCCACATCCGTATGAGATATGCAAATCGAGGCGGGCACGACGACGGGGTCTTCGGCCAAATCTTCGGGTATTCGCACGTCTAAAATGGTTGGACAGTCGGGTGTGCCGATCAATCGCATCAAAGAAGAGGGGGATATTTCGTTAAATCCAGGCACAGGGCATCCTTTGCGAAAGCAAGTCAGAGGATGCGATTGTCTGGCCTAAACCTCACGGGGAAATCGCGTGCCCCATAGCTCTTGGGTGCCATAGCGCGTGAAACCGGTCAAGAGGTGGAAGTGTAGGTTTCTGTTGCCAGGTACCTACGAACCCCGCCTGACGCAGCTAGGCGCCAGGGCTTAAGATTTCAGTATCTCCGGTCGCTTACGCGGCCATTGCTACTGGAGCACGATTGTCATTTGCAATTGTACAAGTTTCGCCGATAACGGTGGCAGACAGCCGAAACAAAGCTAACCCCTTTAGACGTTCGTCGATCCTATTTCGGCCCCATCAACAACGTATCCTTAGATACGCTCTTGGTGGAGCCGCCGGGTACCGCCCCCGGGTCCGATCCGCTTATTACGAGCGCGTTTATGTCCATAGTCCCCGAAAGGACAATTCTTATATAATTGCGCGGCTTGCCTAATGGAAGGGGCGAAATCTTTAAAAGATTTCGTTGTCGTTTTCTTTTAAAGAAAACGTGGGTCAGGTGAGCCGTTTGATTGGCGCGGAGTTGCAACAGACCACGATCTGACCTGAGTTCTCATAGGCGCGATATCCTCGACGCTGAACCTCGGCCAAAAACAGCTCCATCCCGCAAAACCGTTCAATGTCTCGCAGCTTGCGACGCACCACAAACCCATCGCGCGCCGACTTTGACGTGAAAAACGTGTGTATCCATTGATGCGGTTCAAGAGGTTTCGCGGACATGCGTCAACCAAACCCGTTTTAGGTTAACAAAAGCCTAGGATTGTTTGCGCTTTGAGCGTTCCTTGGCAACGTTTTCGCTGAGCTGCAGCGTATATGCGCTAAGTTCCGCCAGTTTCGCATCCACCAATTCGGCGTCATGGTTTTCAACGCCATCTGCAATCGCCGTGTGCAGCTCAATAATCTTTTCCCGCGACCGCGCCGAAAAGGTGATCATATTCATCAAAGGCTGAGTGGCCTCAACCGCCCCAGCCAGCTGATAAGACAAAACATGATTGCCCGCGCTGTCCACTAAGGCGCGGTGGAAAGCTACGTCGGAATCGCAGAAACTCTCGTCAGACAGCCCCGGCTGGCCTTGTCGAAAGATCTCAACCCGCATGGTCGCCAAATGATCCGCCGTCCGACGCTCCACCGCTAAAGGCGCGCAGGCGCGCTCTAGCGCATAGCGCGCCTCGCAAGCGGTTTTGAAATCCACCTCATTCATAGACATCAAGAGCGTGGACGTCGTCACATGATGCCCACGCGCTTGGTCATAGCTCAGACGATTGACAAAAGCCCCGCCAGAAGCCCCGCGTTGCGTACGGATCAGGTTCTGTGCCGCCAGCCGCTTCAACGCTTCGCGCACGGTAGAGCGTGACACTTCGAAATGGTCACAAAGCTCTGTTTCCGAGGGCAAACGATCATCGACCCGCAGGGTGCCCCCCATGATCTCTTCGCGGATGGCTTTCGCGATTTGGATCGAGAGATCTGCTTTTGACGTAGGGTCGATTTTCATTTGTCTGACATTTAACTATTGGCGTGTTTCTATTTGTCTGACATTAATAGCGCAGGGATTCAATCTATTTGGGAAATCATCTCGTGCTGTCCACACTAAGCCACATGAGCCGAAGCGCCCTTTGGGTCGGGTTCTTTGCCCTGATCCTGTTGGCTTGGTGGATGATGTACGTCATGGCGATGGACATGGATTTGGATATACTTGGCCGTCCGGGTCCAATGGGCCAAAACATGGCCGCGATGGACCCGCGTATGCCGATGTATATGCCCATGGCGAATTTCGGCCCGCTCTTTGGCATGTGGGCCGCGATGATGGCCGCGATGATGCTTCCGACGCTGATCCCAACAATGCGCGCTTACAGCGACCTGACGCGCACAGCGAACGGTACGACGGCAGGGATGTATGGCGTTGTCCTAGCTTACTTTCTGATTTGGGTAGGGTTTGCGGCGCTGATTTCTGGTGTTCAGCTTGCGCTTTTGTTTGGCGGTGTGATTGACATGCTGGGCGTGGCGAAATCCCCCTATGTCGCGGCGGGACTCTTGATCGCAGTCGGCGTCTTTCAATTCACCCGCGCCAAAGAGATCTGCCACGGCGTCTGCCACAGTCCGACCCTCTATTTCATGACCCGCTGGGACCCGAGTTTCATCGGGGGCCTCAAGATGGGCGCAGGCCTCGGGGCCTTCTGTGTCGGCTGCTGCTGGGGCTTTATGTCTTTGGGATTTGTCGGCGGTGTGATGAATTTGGCATGGATGGGGCTCGCGACCCTCTTCATGATTTTGGAAAAACTGCCTCAGGTGGGTCATGTCGTGACCAAACCGATGGGCGTGCTACTTATACTTGCAGGGCTGTTGCTGATCGCAATGCCTGACCTGGCGTATGGAGGATAACTCATGGCTGTGAAGAAAAGACCAGAAGCGGATCGCCTGCCGATCTCGCAACGGATCGACAACCGGATGGACAATCCAAAACGTCGCCGTCTTGCGCCGACCGACTGGGCGATTAAAGGAGAGCTCTTCCTGAACTGTTCCTGTGAGCTCTTTTGCCCCTGCGTTGTCTCGCTGGGCAAGCACCCGCCAACCGAGGGTCATTGTCACGCTTGGATGGCGATTGCCATCGATGAAGGCCACTATGAGGGCGAAGACCTCTCGGGCCTGAACATCGGCCTGCTAGTCGACATTCCGGGGCGTATGGCTGAGGGCAACTGGAAGGTCGCCGCCTATGTGGATGAGCGCGCCAGCGGCAAGGCCTATAACGGCATCCTGCAGATCTTCTCGGGTCAAGCGGGCGGC
Organism: Cognatishimia activa; assembly: GCF_017798205.1. NCBI lineage: Bacteria > Pseudomonadati > Pseudomonadota > Alphaproteobacteria > Rhodobacterales > Paracoccaceae > Cognatishimia > Cognatishimia activa. Next base: position 2,878,734 of record NZ_CP060010.1, read on the forward strand.
ACCACGGGGCTTTTCACCATGCTGGTCTCTGAGATCATCGGTGCGGAACGCGAAAAGGTTGAGATCGTCCGCGAGGGCAAACGTCGTGCGATCTATATCGGCCGCAAAATCCAGGGTGAGATCGAACTGATGGAAGGCGCGGATCCTGACCATCCGGTGATGATCTCGAACTCCAAATATTGGATGGGCCCCGACATTATCGCCGCCAAAGGCCTCAAGTCTCGCGTGCGCGACTTTGGGCGCGTCTGGGATTTCGGGGGCAAATCCGCCGAGGTCTGCCCAATCGATTGGTCCGGCCCGAAGTAAGGGCTTTCCCCGACACCGCCTGCGCATTTGGGAGTTTGCAATGGCATTGATTTCACCATCCCGGCGTCTGCGCCGTACCCCGTTTTCCGAAGGCGTCGAGGCGCAGGGCGTCAAGGCCTATACGGTCTATAACCGCATGCTTTTGCCAACGGTCTTTGAAAGCCCCGAGGCGGATTACCGTCACTTGAAGGAACATGTTCAGGTCTGGGATGTGGCCTGCGAGCGCCAGGTCGAACTGCGTGGCCCAGATGCGGGCAAGCTTATGCAGATGCTCACGCCGCGTGATCTGCGGGGCATGATGCCCGGCCAGTGTTTCTATGTGCCGATCGTGGATGAAACCGGCGGTATGCTGAACGATCCGGTGGCGGTTAAACTCTCGGAAGATCGCTGGTGGATTTCGATTGCCGACAGTGACTTGCTGTATTGGGTCAAAGGTATCGCGAATGGTTGGCGGTTGGATGTTTTGGTGGATGAGCCAGACGTGTCTCCGCTGGGCATTCAGGGTCCGAAATCTGATGACCTGTTGGCCCGTGTCTTTGGAGACTCTGTCCGCGACATCAAATTCTTCCGCTTTGGCTGGTTTCAGTTTGAAGGCCGCGATCTGGCGATTGCGCGCTCTGGTTATTCGAAACAAGGCGGGTTTGAGATCTATGTCGATGGCACGGATATCGGCATGCCTTTGTGGAATGCTCTGTTTGAAGCGGGCGAGGACCTGAATGTCCGCGCCGGTTGTCCGAACCTCATTGAACGCATCGAAGGTGGCTTGCTGAGCTACGGCAACGATATGACGGACGACAACACGCCGCATGAATGTGGATTGGGCAAGTTCTGTAACACCCACACGGCCATTGGTTGCATCGGGCGCGATGCCTTGCTGCGGGTGGCTGCCGAAGGGCCCGTGCAACAGATCCGTCCAATCGCAATTGGCGGTGACAAAGTGCCGGGCTGTGATCGCCCTTGGCCGGTTTACGCGAATGGCACCAAGGTGGGGCAGGTGACTTCTGCCGCCTGGTCGCCTGACTTTGAGACAAATGTGGCCATTGGCATGATGCGGATGACCCATTGGGATGCGGGTACGAAAGTAGAAGTTGAGACCACCGACGGGATGCGTCCTGCCGTCGTGCAAGAGAAATTCTGGATTTAGGGGAGGGGTGTCATGTTCAACGCACTCGTAGTGAATAAAGATGCCGAGAGCGGCAAAACAAACGCCAGCGTACAGTCGATCGACGTGAGTGATCTTCCAGACGGGGACGTATTGATCGACGTTGAGTTCTCGACAGTGAACTACAAAGACGGTCTGTGCATTGGCCCGGGCGGCGGCTTGGTGCGCAACTATCCACATGTGCCGGGGATCGACTTTGCGGGCACAGTCGCTGAAAGCTCGGATGATCGCTACAAAGCGGGCGACCGCGTTGTTCTAACGGGTTGGCGTGTGGGCGAAGTCCATTGGGGCGGCTATGCCCAAAAGGCACGTGTCAAGGCCGATTGGCTGGTGCCGCTGCCGGATGGGCTGACAACACGTCAGGCGATGGCGGTTGGCACGGCGGGTTTCACGGCGATGTTGGCGGTGATGGCGCTGGAAAACCAAGGCATGGTCAAAGGTGAGAAGCCTGTTTTGGTGACCGGAGCTGCGGGCGGCGTTGGCTCTGTTGCGACGGCGATCCTGGCAAACCTTGGCTACAACGTCGCTGCAGTGACTGGCCGCGCGGAGGCCAGCGACTACCTGACCTCTCTGGGTGCCACCCAGATCGTTGCGCGCGAAAAGCTGAACGAGACCACAAAACGCCCGCTGGAAAGCGAAAACTGGGCGGGCTGTGTTGATGCCGTTGGCGGCGACATGCTGGCGCGTGTCCTTGGCCAGATGTGCTATGGTGCCTCTGTCGCGGCGGTAGGGCTTGCCGGCGGCGCGGGTCTTCCGGCGACCGTCATCCCCTTTCTGCTGCGCGGGGTGAACCTTTTGGGAATCGACTCTGTGATGCAGCCCTACGACAACCGTTTGGCCGCATGGCAGCGCATTGCGAGCGATCTTCCAATGGACAAGCTTGAGGCGATGATCAATCCGGCTACACTCAGCGACTTGCCATCCCTCGGATCTGACATTCTGAAAGGTCAGGTGCGTGGGCGCGTCGTGGTTGATGTAAACGCATAAACCTTGTTCTATGAAAGCGAGGCATGGCAACCGCTGTGCCTCGCTTTTTGATTCCACCAAGACGGCCTGACCCATGAGCTACGATCCCGACAATATTTTCGCCAAAATCCTGCGCGGGGAAATCCCGTCTGAGAAACTCTATGAGGACGATCACACCTATGTCTTCATGGACATCATGCCGCGCACCGATGGTCATTGCCTGATCATCCCTAAAACGCCGTGCCGCAATATGCTGGATGCGACGCCAGAACAGCTCGCCGCCTGCATCGCGACCGTGCAAAAGATGGGCCATGCGGTCATGAAGGCCTTTGATGCCGAGGGCGTCACCGTCCAGCAATTCAATGAGGCCGCAGGCGGGCAGGAGGTCTTTCACCTGCATTACCACGTCCACCCGCGTCATGCCGGCGTGCCTATGGGCCCTGCAGGTCAGATGGGTGATTTCGATCAAATCAAAGCCAACGCCGAGAAAATCCGCGCGGCCCTGTAAAGAGGTTTTCCCATGTCTCTGGATCTCGCCTTTGTGCGCAGCCAATTCCCTGCGTTTTCTGAAAGCAGCCTTGAGGGCATGCGGTTCTTTGAGAACGCGGGTGGGTCTTATGCCTGCGCGCCTGTGATTGACCGGCTCACCCGGTTTTACCGCGAGCGCAAAGTGCAGCCCTATGCGTCCTATGATGCCAGCCGCTTGGGCGGCGAAGAGATGGATGAGGCGCGGAGCCGCTTGGCGGCTTGGATGGGGGTCGACACCGAAGAGGTCACCTTCGGGCCGTCCACCACGCAGAACACCTATGTTCTGTCCCAAGCCGTGCGCGAGTGGCTGAACGAAGGCGACGCGATCATCGTGACGAACCAAGACCACGAGGCCAATAGCGGCGCGTGGCGGCGGTTGGCGGAGGCAGGCATCACCGTCAAAGAATGGCAAATTGATCCCGAGACCGGCCATCTGAACCCTGATGATCTCTCAGACATGCTTGATGAAAGCGTGCGGCTGGTCTGTTTCCCGCATTGCTCGAACGTGGTTGCCGAGATCAATCCAGTGGCCGAGATCACGGCTCTGGCCCATGCGGCAGGGGCTTTTGTTTGCGTGGATGGCGTGAGCTATGCGCCCCATGGCATTCCCGATGTGGGCGGCATGGGCCCCGACATCTATATGTTCTCGTCCTACAAAACCTATGGGCCGCATCAGGGCATTATGGTCGTGCGGAAATCCATCGGAGATATCCTGCCAAATCAGGCGCATTATTTTAACGGCGGGTCGCTTTACAAGCGGTTTTCTCCGGCGGGGCCGGATCACGCGCAAGTTGCGGCTTGTGCGGGGATCGTGGACTATTTCGAGGCTTTGGCCGCGCATCACGGCATCGATACGGCCGAGACCGGATCACAATCCGCGACGACACATGCGCTGCATGACCTGTTGCGCGACCATGAAATCGCGCTGTCAAAGCCCCTGATCGAGTACCTCAGCAGCAAGAACACCATCCAGATGCTTGGTCCTCAGACCGCAGAAACCCGCGCACCGACCTTTGCGTTGAAAACTCAGGACAATCCGGCAGAACTGGCGAAAGAGTTGTTCAAGCATGGCATTATGGCCGACGCGAGCGACTTTTACGCAGTGAGACCGTTGGGCGCGATGAACGTGCCTCTGGATCCCGGCGTGTTGCGGCTGAGCTTTGTGCACTACACCGCACCCGAGGACATTGACGCTCTGATTTCGGCGCTGGATAAGGTACTTTAGGATAAGGCTTGAGCTTTGACCAAACGCGGGCAATGATCAGCGAAACCCAAAAAGGCCCGAGCACATGCCCACCGCAGCCAAACTGATCGCAGCCATCTTATTTGCTGTGACGACCATGATCGCATCAGAGCTGTTCAAGCCCTATATGCCCGAGGGCACACAGTTCGGTTATTTCACCTATATGAACGGCGCGATTGCCGCGTCGGTGGGGTGGAAATTGCTCGGCGGGCGAGCCGGCAACGGCGTGACCTCGGCCATCAACAACGGCGTGACGGCGCTCTTTGCTCTGATCTTGTTTTTGCTCTTTAGCCATTCGTTCCGCCTGATGATCATCGAGTCCACGGGGATCGGCTATGGCAGCCTGAGCGAAGCGCTACAGGACGTGGCGCAAAAGATGGTTGATCACGGGCTGCTTGTACTGAACACCGATGTTCTTGTGGCCTTTGGCCTTGGCACCGTTGCGACCTCAATTCTGGCCGAGGCCGCCTCGCGCCGCTGGAGATAGTTTATGGATTTGTTTTTCTACGGCACGCTGCGGCATATGCCGCTGCTGAAGATCGTGCTGGGGGATCGGTTTGAGGCGATTACGTTGCACGAAGCAACACTGAGCGGGCATCAGGCGCGCGCGATTGCGGGCGAAGATTTCCCGATGATCGTTGAAATGGATGGATGTGCTGAGGGCCTCTTGTGTGTGGGCCTGTTGGACGAGGATGTGGCGCGGCTGAATTACTACGAGGGCGGCTTCAATTATGAACTGCGCGATGTGACCGTCGATACCGCGACTGGCCCGCTGCCCGCACAGGTCTATTTCCCCATCGAGCATAACTGGCAAGACAACGGCCAATGGTCACTTGAGAAATGGGAAGAGAAACACGCTGCCGTCACAGATATCGCCGCCGTCGAAGTCATGTCCTATTTCGGGATCATCGACGCAAATCAGCTCGAGTTCATGTTCCCCATGATTCGAGCCCGCGCCCATGCTCAGCTCACCGCAGCCACGGAAGACCGCGTCATCGGACCCAGTGGGTTTGGGCGCGCCGACACGCAACATTTCGGCGATGAGGTGACCCACAAAGGCTTCTTCATCATGAAAACCTCCGAAGTGGCCTTTCGCCAATATGACGGCGAGATGAGTCGCCCTGTGAAACGCGAGGTCTTTGTCGGAGGAGAGGCCTCGATTGTTCTTCCCTACGACCCCAAACGCGACCGCGTGCTGTTGGTGGAACAATTCCGTGCAGGACCGTATGCGCGTGGTGACAAAGCCCCCTGGATGCTGGAGCCCATCGCGGGCCGCGTCGACCCGGGCGAAACGCCTGAAGAAACAGCCCATAGAGAAGGGCGAGAAGAAGCCAATCTGTCCTTTGAGACGCTCCACCCAGTCGCCAAATGTTACGCCTCACCCGGGTGTAACACTGAGTATTTCAACATCTTTCTTGGGATCGCGGACCTGCCTGATGACATCACCGGCGTGAATGGCCTTGATAGCGAAGCCGAGGATATCAAGTCCTATCTCTACTCCTTTGACGCGCTCATGGAGATGACCGAAAGCTTTCAGGCCGCCAACGCACCGCTGGTTCTGGCAGCGCTCTGGCTGGCGCGCCACCGTAAGCGCTTACATCACTGACGCATTGGTGTCTTGAGTTCCCGCAAAACTCCTCCTACACAGGGTTTGTGGGCAACATAGAAAGGCGCGCCAAATGCGTATTGCATCAGATCTCGCAACTGCGATTGGGAACACCCCTCTGATCCGTCTGAACAAGGCGAGCGAAGAGACCGGCTGTGAGATCCTTGGCAAGGCCGAATTTATGAACCCGGGCCAGTCCGTGAAGGACCGCGCGGCGCTCTACATCATCAAAGACGCGCTGGAAAAAGGCACGCTGAAGCCGGGCGGCACGATTGTTGAAGGCACGGCGGGCAACACCGGTATTGGCCTCGCGCTGGTTGGTGCGTCCATGGGGTTCAAAACCGTGATTGTAATTCCCGAGACCCAGTCTCAGGAAAAGAAAGACATGCTGCGTCTGGCGGGTGCGGAGTTGGTGCAGGTTCCGGCGGCCCCTTATAAGAACCCAAACAACTATGTGCGCTATTCCGGCCGCCTTGCCGAAGAACTGGCCAAGACAGAACCAAACGGCGCGATCTGGGCGAACCAGTTTGACAACGTCGCCAACCGCCGCGCGCATATTGAAACCACCGGCCCAGAAATCTGGGAACAAACCGGTGGCAAAGTGGACGGCTTTATTTGCGCCGTGGGATCTGGCGGAACACTTGCCGGCGTTGCGGAAGTTCTGCAGCCCAAAGGCGTCAAGATCGGCCTCGCAGACCCAATGGGCGCGGCGCTGCACAGCTTCTATACGACGGGTGAACTGGCGTCTTCAGGGTCATCGATCTCTGAAGGCATCGGGCAGGGGCGTATCACAGCCAACCTCGAAGGTTTCACCCCGGATCACTCTTTCCAGATCCCTGACGAAGAGGCGCTGCCGATTGTCTTTGACCTCTTGGAAAACGAAGGCCTCTGCCTTGGGGGCTCCTCTGGCGTGAACATCGCGGGCGCCAAACGTCTGGCCAAAGAGATGGGCCCAGGCCACACCATCGTGACGATCCTCTGTGACTATGGCACGCGCTATCAGTCGAAACTCTTCAACCCGGAATTCCTGCGCGAAAAAGGCCTACCGACCCCGTCCTGGCTGACCGACGCGCCAAGCAGCATTCCAGGCGTTTTCGAAGACGTTTAAACGCTGCGCGTCATCTAAGTTTCGAAAAACCCGCGCCTCTCAACCAGAGCGCGGGTTTTTCTATTGAATTTCGCCGTGGTTGGGCCAGTAATTGAACGACACCAGACGCAGGACCGCCCCATGACTGACCTTCTCTTCCGAGACGACGCCTATTTGACCACGGCGCGAGGCAAAGTGGTCGCCCACACGCCCGAAGGCGGTATCGTCGTGGATGCCTCTCTGTTTTACGCAACCGGCGGAGGGCAGCCTGGTGACAGCGGCGCGATTTCCTGGGGCGACAGCACGATGAAAATCGCCACTGCGGTCAAAACACTCGACGGAGAGATCGCGCTAGTGCCCGCAGAACCCGCGCGCCTGCCCGAAATCGGGACAGAGATCACACAGACGCTCGACTGGGACCGCCGCTACAAACACATGCAGATCCACACGGCGCTACACCTGCTGTCCGTCGTGATCCCTTTGCCCGTGACCGGAGGGTCCATCTCTGCCGAGAAAGGCCGGTTGGATTTCGACATGCCCGACGCGCCTGCGGACAAAGAAACGCTTCAAGCGCAGCTCAACGAATTGGTCGAGCGCGATTTGGAAGTACACGAAAGCTGGATCACCGACGACGAACTGGCGGCAAATCCCGACTTGGTGAAAACCATGTCCGTGAAACCGCCGATGGGGTCAGGTCGCGTACGTCTGGTTGGAATCGGACGCGATGCGGATCAGATCGACTTGCAACCCTGTGGCGGCACCCATGTGGCGCGCACCGGCGAAATCGGACGACTGCGCATCGGCAAGATCGAGAAAAAGGGCAAACAGAACCGGCGGGTGAATATTCACTTTGACGATTAACTGTTGTGGGTAATGGCGGAGAGACAGGGATTCGAACCCTGGGTCCCCGTGAAGGGACAACGGTTTTCGAGACCGCCCCGTTCGACCACTCCGGCACCTCTCCGCGGGGGGCTTGGTAGAGCCGTCGTCTATCTCGGTTTTTTGATCGCTGCAAGGGCCGATGGTGATTGTTTGTTATCGGATTTGCCCTAAGTTTAACCCTAGACGTCAACGCCTCAGGAGAGCCCCATGTTTCACAAGCTGCGCAGAATGTTTTCAACGGCCGTCGTGGCGGGGTCTGTGGCTCTTTCTCCTCTGATCGTCCAAGCCGCTGATCGCGCGGATGTGCAGGAATTTCTTGAGGTCACGGGTTTTGATGTGGCGTTAGATTCCATCGCCCTTGGTGCGGAATCCGCGCCTTCGATGCTGGGCCTAGAGGACAATGCCTTTGGTCAAACCTGGAGTAACCTCGTGAAAGAGGTCTTTATCGTCGAAGACATGCAGACACAGGCGCTCGACATCCTTGAGGAAACGCTTGATCAGAAACTGCTCGACCATGCGGTGGCCTTTTACGGAAGCGATCTGGGCAAACGCCTGGTTCAGGCCGAAAACCTCTCACATATGGATGATGACGAGCTGAAACAAATCGCAGGTGAACAGCTTTTGGCCTTCTATGAAGCCAAAGAGGATCCGCGTCCCGACTATTTCGTCCGCATGGGCGCCGCGATTGATCCGGAAAACATCGGCCTGCGGGCGCTGCAAACCATTCAGGTGCGGTTCATTCTGGCGGCCTCACGCGCTGGTGTGATTGCCCAGGACATCGACGAAGAGGCGCTCTGGGCCAATATCCGTGCCAACGAGGCCGAAGTTCTCGCCGCGATAGAAGAGGGGGCCAAGGCCTCGGCGGCCTATACCTATCAGGATTTCACATCAGAAGAGGTTCTGGCCTATGCCGAGGCGCTGGAACACCCGGATATGCAGCTGGTCTATGAGCTGATGAATGCGGTGCATTATCAGGTGATGGGCAACCGATTTGAGGCTTTGGCGTTGCGTTTAGGCGAGTTGCAGCCAAGTCAGGATCTGTAATCCCAACAAAAGCAGGAATTCCGCAACTCCTGCTTGACTTACCCACAGGATCGGCACATAAGCCCGCATCGGCGTAAGGATCTCCTTGCGCCTTTATCTATTGCAATCTCGTCCCAAGGGGGACGCGCTGTTTGAGGTGGCTTAGGCCGGAAACGCCCGAAAGGGGACCAAATAACGCGGTAAATCGAAGGAATAGGACATGTTCGCAGTCCTGAAAACCGGCGGTAAACAGTATAAAGTACAGGCAGGCGATGTTCTGCGTGTAGAAAAACTGGCAGCCGACGCGGGTGAAAAAATTCAATTCAACGAAGTTCTGATGCTGGGCGGCGACAAAACCGTCGTAGGCGCACCTCTCGTTGAAGGCGCTGCCGTACAGGCAGACGTGATCGACCAGATCAAAGGCGAAAAGCTGATCAAATTTGTGAAGCGTCGTCGTAAGCACAGCTCTAAGCGGACTGTTGGCCACCGTCAGAAACTGACTCTGGTGCGCGTAACAGACATTCTGTCCTCTGGCGCAGACAAGTCCGGCGTAAAAGCCGCAATCGGTGCAGGTTCCGTTTCCGGCGCAGCTGTTGAAGCAGCCGCTCCTGCGAAAAAAGCGCCTGCTAAGAAAGCCGCGAAAGCCGAAGCGCCAGCCGCAGAGGCCGGTGCTGACGATCTGAAAAAGCTGTCTGGCGTAGGTCCAGCGCTTGAGAAGAAACTTCACGCCGCTGGCGTTACCTCTTTCGCGCAAATCGCGGCATGGGGTGAAGCAGAGATCGCAGACTTTGACGAGAAGCTGTCCTTCAAGGGCCGCATTGAGCGCGAAGGCTGGGTTGAGCAAGCCAAAGAACTGGCGAAGTAAGCGAGAAATAGGAGACACACGATATGGCACATAAAAAAGCTGGTGGTAGTTCCCGTAACGGTCGCGATTCCGCGGGTCGTCGCTTGGGCGTCAAGAAATACGGTGGTGAGTCTGTGATCGCAGGCAACATCATCATGCGTCAGCGCGGCACCAAGATGTGGCCGGGCGAAGGCGTTGGCATGGGCAAAGACCACACCATCTTTGCAACCACCGACGGCAACGTAAAGTTCCACAAAGGCCTCAAAGGCCGCACCTTTATTTCGGTTCTCCCGGTGGCGGAGGCCGCTGAGTAAGCCGACCTTAAGGTTTTAAGTTTTTAGGGGATCGGCGGAAACGCCGGTCCCTTTTCTTTTGTTCAGTTGGATGCAAGCGATGAGCGTTGCAACACTCCCGTTTCTCGCCTTTGGCGCCAGCCAGGTGGCAACACCCGGGCCTGCCAATATGGCGCTTATGGCCACCGGAGCCCGCTTTGGGTTTCGCGCGTCCTTGCCCTTTGTGGCGGGCGTGGCTTTGGGTAAACAACTGATCATCTGGCCGATTGGCTTTGGTCTCATGTCTTTGGCAGCCAGCGCGCCTTGGGCGTTTGAGATCCTGAAATACGCCTCAATGGCCTATATTTTCTGGCTCGCCTGGAAAGTCGCGAACCTGCGGCTGAGCGCCGCGGATGCAGGTACGAAAGCACCCGGGTTTTTCGCCGGGCTCTGGGTGCATCCGCTCAATCCCAAGGCCTGGGCCATGATCACGCAAGGCTTCACGAATTTCGTGAGCGAGGGCACCCCCACCTTGCAAGCCACCGCGACAATCGCCATCTGTCTTTTGGCCTGTCAGCTGGTGTTTCACCCGATGTGGGCTTTGGGAGGAGACCGCATCGCAAAAACCGTCGCAGGGACTGCTGCAGAACGGTATCTGATGTGGATTTTAGCAGGTCTCACAGTGGCGTCCGTCCTGTTTGCCCTGCTTGGAGGAGAGAGCACATGATGCATGATACGATCATCAATCAGGCAACGATTGAAACAGACCGCATGGATCTGCGCCCATTGCGCGTGTCTGATCAGGGTCTGATCGACGTCTATGCGGGCGATCAACAAGTTGCGCGGATGACAACCACGATCCCGCATCCTCTGCCGCCCGGAGCGACTGACGCTTTTATCAAAAGCGCACAAGCGGTTGAGCGCACGGAACATGTCTGGGCCTTGGACGGTCTTAAAAGCAATGGTGCCGAGGTTATGGGGCTGATTTCCCTAAAAGAAATCGCCGACCATAAGGTCGAAGTCGGCTATTGGGTTGCGCCTCCGTTCTGGAACACGGGCATAGCATCCGAGGCCGTGCGCACTCTGATCGATGCAAACCCGCTAAACAGCCAAGTCATGTTCGCCAGCGTCTTTCAGGACAACCCGGCCTCGGCCCGCGTACTGACAAACTGCGGCTTTCAGTATCTGGGCGACGCCGAAACCTTCTCGGTCGCCCGCGACGCGGCGGTCCCAACATGGACCTACAGCCTAAAACTTAATTGAGCTTCCCCCTGTCTTAGCGTTATGAGGCAGGGGACTTCGCAAAACCCCAAAGGACGCCTCTTATGAAATTCCTCGATCTGACCAAGGTCTATATCCGCTCGGGCGGGGGTGGCAGCGGTTGCGTGTCCTTTCGACGCGAAAAATTCATCGAATACGGTGGGCCTGATGGCGGGGACGGCGGCAATGGCGGCTCGGTCTGGGCTGAGGCGGTCGAGAGCCTGAACACGCTGATTGATTTCCGCTATCAGCAGCACTTTTTTGCGAAAACCGGTCAATCCGGCATGGGCAACCAGCGGACAGGTGCCTCGGGCGACGACATCATTTTGCGCGTGCCTGTAGGCACCGAAATCCTTGATGAAGACCAAGAGACGCTGATCGCAGACCTCACTGAGGTCGGAGAACGCGTGTTGCTCGCCAAAGGAGGCAATGGCGGCTGGGGCAACCTGCGGTTTAAGACCTCGACCAACCAAGCGCCAAGCCGTGCGAACCCCGGGCAAGAGGGCATCGAACGCACGATCTGGCTGCGTCTGAAACTGATTGCCGATGCGGGTCTGTTGGGACTGCCGAATGCGGGCAAATCCACGTTTTTGGCGGCGACCTCTAATGCGCGGCCTAAGATTGCGGACTATCCATTCACGACTCTCTATCCCAACCTTGGTGTTGTCGGCGTCGACAATGTGGAATTCGTCGTGGCTGACATTCCTGGCCTCATCGAAGGCGCCTCCGAGGGCAGGGGCCTTGGCGACCTCTTCCTTGGTCACGTAGAACGCTGCGCCGTGCTGTTGCATCTGGTCGACGGCACCTCGGGGGACCCAATTGGCGACTACAAAACCATCATTGGAGAACTTGAGGCATACGGTGGCGTATTGGCCGAAAAGCCGCGCATCACCGTGCTAAACAAGATCGACACAATGGATGCTGAGGAACGCGAGTTCCTGAAGGAAGAACTCGAAGCCGCCGTCGGCGGGCCTGTCATGCTGATGTCTGGCGCAAGCCAGGAAGGCGTGACCGATGTGCTGCGCGCCCTGCGCAGTCAGATCGACGACACCCGCCTGCGCGAAAAGAAACAGGACGAGGAACCAGCACCTTGGCAGCCTTAAGCGATGCAAAACGGCTGGTGATCAAGATCGGGTCTGCACTTCTCGTGGACCGGACCACTGGTGCTTTGCGGGAAGACTGGCTGAAAAGCCTCGCTGAGGATGTGGCATGGCTCAAGGGCATGGGCAAAGACATCATCATGGTCTCGTCAGGCTCAATCGCCTTGGGACGCGGCGTGCTTTCGCTTGGCAACAAAGACCTGCCGCTGGATCAATCCCAAGCCGCCGCCGCAGTCGGGCAGATCCGCCTAGCAGGTGCCTATGAGGACGCGCTCAAACCCCACGGCATCACAACCGCACAGGTGCTCGTCACACTCGAGGACAGTTCCAACCGCCGCCGCTACCTCAATTCCCGCGCGACTTTGGCGCAGCTTTTGTCCCTTGGCGTACTGCCTATCGTCAACGAAAACGATACCGTTGCAACCGATGAAATCCGCTACGGCGACAACGACCGCTTGGCCGCGCAGATCGCGCTAACTACCGGCGCGGATCAGTTAATCCTGCTGTCGGATGTGGACGGGTTTTACTCCGGCAACCCACAAAAAGACCCATCCGCCAAGCGTTTCGACACGGTCACGGATATCACCCCCGAGATCGAAGCCATGGCGGGCGAGGGGACCTCTGGCCTGTCCAAAGGTGGCATGATCACCAAGCTTTGGGCCGCCAAAACCGCGACCAGCGGCGGCTGTGCTATGGCGATCACCGAGGGCTCTACGCTGAACCCGCTGAAGGCACTGGAAAACGGAGCGAACGCCACGTGGTTCACCGCCAAAGGCACGCCACAACTGGCGCGCAAAAGCTGGATCTCCTCGATGAAACCCCAAGGGCAGATCACCGTCGACCAAGGCGCCGAAACCGCGCTGCAAAAAGGCAAAAGCCTTTTGCCAGCAGGCATTTCCGGCGTCACAGGCGATTTTGAACGCGGCGATCCGGTCGAAATCCTCGCGCAGGACGGACGCAAACTCGGCCAGGGGCTCACAGCCTATACAAGCCTTGAGGCACAAGCCATCAAAGGCAAACACAGCTCGGACTTCGAAGCAATCCTTGGCTACCCGGCCCGCTCTGTTATCATCCACCGCGACGACATGGCGCTTTAGGTTTCATCTTGCCGCAAATACTCCCGCCGGAGGCTCCCTTCGGCCCCATACAGACCAAAGGACAGATCTGATGAAGGACATCGCAGATATTCCCGCCCTCATGGCAGAGATTGGCCAGCGCGCCAAAGCCGCCAGTGCAGAGCTGGCCTTTGCCCCGGCCGAGGCTAAAGCCAAAGCGCTCAATTCTGCCGCCGATGCCGTCTGGGACGCGCGTGCCGCGATCATTGAGGCCAATGCGCTGGATATGGACTATGGCCGCAACAAGGGCCTCAGCGATGCCATGATGGATCGCCTGATGCTGGACGAAGCGCGCATACAAAGCATTTGCGACGGGCTACGCGCTGTCGCCGCGCAAGACGATCCTGTGGGCGAGGTTCTTGCCGATTGGGACCGTCCAAGCGGGCTGAATATCCGACGCGTGCGCACGCCTTTGGGCGTCGTGGGCGTGATCTATGAAAGCCGCCCCAACGTGACCGCCGACGCAGGCGCGCTGTGCTTGAAATCTGGCAATGCTGTTATTCTGCGTGGCGGCTCCGAAGGCTTTAATAGCTCGCGTGCAATCCAGTCTTGCTTGGTCAAAGGCCTCAAAGACGCGGGCCTTCCAGAGGATTCCATCCAGTTGATCCCAACCCGCGACCGCGCTGCTGTTCAGGAATTACTGACCATGGTAGACACAGTCGACGTGATCGTGCCTCGTGGCGGCAAAGGGCTTGTCGGCCTTGTTCAACGCGAAGCCCGCGTGCCGGTTTTTGCCCATCTGGAAGGCATCGTGCATATCTATCTGGACAAAGACGCCGATCCTGTGAAGGCGCTTGAGGTGGTGATGAACGCCAAGACCCGTCGCACCGGAATTTGTGGTGCCGCAGAGTGCCTGCTGATCCACAAAGATATTGTCGAAACGATTGGAACCGGCGTTCTAAGGGCTCTTATCGATGCCGGAGTTCGTGTTCATGCCGATGAGGCTTTGCAATCCATTGCAGGCACGATGCCAGCAACGGCAGAGGACTGGGGTCGCGAGTATCTGGATATGGATATCGCAGCAAAAGTTGTCGACGACGTTGATGGTGCGATTGCGCATATCAACACGTTTAGCTCCAGCCACACTGATTGCGTGATTACTGAGGATCAATCCGTCGCAAATCGATTTTTCCAGCGTCTCGATTCCGCAATTCTGATGCACAATGCCTCAACTCAATTCGCCGATGGCGCGGAATTTGGCATGGGCGCGGAAATCGGCATCGCGACAGGGAAAATGCATGCGCGCGGTCCGGTGGGCGCGGCTCAGTTGACCAGCTTTAAATATCTGGTCACCGGAGACGGCACCACCCGCGCTTAAGCCGATCAATCAAAATAAAGCGACAGTCTTGTGTTTGAGATCAGGACTGTCGGCAAAAATTGAAGCTCTTTCAGTGTTTGCGGCAAGAGTGCGAAGGGCACTGTTGTCGGCGAGACATGCGTTGGGGCTTCGTTTTCGGCCAGTGGCTCCCATAACAATGGATCCGCATCAATCGCATCGGCATTGGCGATGATCTGCCAGCCATTGTCATGGGAAATGACGATGTCGCCACCACGAGGCAAGGCCTGTTCAACGCATAGAATAGCCAGAAAAGCCGCCCGCAGTTCGCGCCTTGGCATAGGTTGATCCACACGCCACTGTATGATCACTCGTTCATTGCGACAATCGTCGAAAATGCTCTTAACTTCGGTCGTTGGGATCGTCTGTTCTGAGTCGCTCACCCCAAATGCGATCCGAAAGAAACGCACCCGTGCGCTGGTGTGGAAGATGCCCTCGGAAATCAGCTCCATCTCCGCCTCGGCTCCGCCCGTCATTTCAAATAGTTCAACACCGTTTGCGATGGCACCGACCGGATTTATCAAGTCATGGCAGATCCGAGAGGCTACCAAGTCCGCATAGTTTGAATTAGACATTTGAAAAACCTTAAACGAGTTAAAAACATGGAAAATCACAACGAGTTTCTGGAGCCCGGCATGTTGGTGAAACACCCGGGTCAACCCGCTTGGGGCGTCGGTCAGGTGCAGTCCAATATGGGTGGGAAAATCACAGTGAACTTCAGGGAAGCGGGGAAAGTTGTCATAGATGCTGCTCGCGTTGCGCTTGTGATTACAGATGACACCTAGAAGGTTAATCAACACTTAACATAGAGCGAACTCACGTTAACCGATACTTGGGGCTACCCCGTATTCCGCGTTGCCATCTCAGAAGCCGGCGCGTATCACTCCGAAAACGCAATGAATGGATGTCTGACCTAAAATGAGCGCCTCGCACCCTGATTTTCTGCTGCGTTTGGCCGAAACAGACGAAGACATTCGGGCGGCTCAGCATTTGCGCTATCAGGTCTTTGTAGAGGAAATGGGCGGCGATGGGCCGATGGTCGATCACGATGCGCAACTTGAGCGGGACAAGTTCGACACTTTCTTTGACCACCTTATGCTTTTGG
This sequence comes from Cognatishimia activa, assembly GCF_017798205.1. Lineage (NCBI taxonomy): Bacteria > Pseudomonadati > Pseudomonadota > Alphaproteobacteria > Rhodobacterales > Paracoccaceae > Cognatishimia > Cognatishimia activa. Next base: position 2,894,569 of record NZ_CP060010.1, read on the forward strand.
ACAAAGCGCGCGGTGAAACTGTTTCTGAACAGATCGTGGGCGTTTACCGTTTGCTGCGCGACGATCAGATGCCTCAGGTCGGGCAATTCTATACCGAGGACGAATATGACCTCTCGGCGCTCAAAGATAGCGAACGTAAGCTGTTGGAATTAGGGCGTTCCTGCCTAGCTGCAGACTATCGCGGAGGCACGGCGATGTATGTGCTTTGGAATGGGCTGGCGGATTATGTGCGCACTCATGACATCGAAATCCTGTTCGGAACGGCCAGTTTCCACGGCACGGATTTAGACAGCCTCGCGCCGTCTCTGTCTCTCTTACATCACCGCCATCTGGCCCCCGAAGAGCTGCGAGTGCGTGCGCTGCCGCAACATTTCACAGAGATGAACCGCATTGCCTATGACGATCTGGATCGTCGCGCTGCGATGTTGGCGGTGCCTGCGCTGATCAAAGGCTATTTGCGTCTGGGTGGCTTTGTAGGCGAGGGGGCCTACGTTGATCAGGTCTTTAACACGACCGATGTCTGTTTAGTGATGGACACGGAACGGCTGAGCGCCACGCAGAAGAAAATTTACAGCAGCGGGGCCAAATCTTGACCCCGACCTGGACCGGCAATGAGGACTATATCGCGCAGCGCGCGCCTAAAGGGTGGGACTGGCTCCGCGTAATCCGTCGAGGCGTTCCGGGCGTTTTGGTCATTGCCGTCTGTTTGGTGATTTTGCTGCTGGTGCGCCTGATCGAGCGCCCCTTGTTTGGCCAACGCCGCCCCATCACGCCCTATATCACCTGTTTCGTTTGCCGCTCGGTGATTTGGCTGATCGGGTTTCCTTACGAGATCAAAGGCCGACCCATGCGCCACCCCGGCGCGGTTGTGGCCAATCACGCAAGCTGGTTGGACATCTTCACGTTGAACGCGCCACAGCGGATCTATTTCGTGTCAAAATCCGAAGTCGCGGGCTGGCCCGGTATCGGAACGCTCGCCAAGGCGACCGGAACGGTTTTCATTGCACGGGAACGGCGAGAGGCGAAGCTGCAACAGGATCTCTTTGAACAGAGGCTCGGGGCAGGGCACAAATTGCTCTTCTTTCCAGAGGGCACGTCAACCGATGCCAATCGCGTTTTGCCTTTTAAAACCACCTTGTTTCAGGCGTTTTTCAGCGAGGCCCTACGCGATCAATCCTATGTGCAGCCGATCACTGTGAACTACCATGCCCCCGAAGGCGAAGACCCGCGTTACTATGGCTGGTGGGGAGACATGGATCTGGTCCCAAACGTGCTGCATGTTCTGTCGACCCCGAAACAAGGACGGATCGAACTGGTGTTTCACGACCCAAAACCCGTAAATAGCTTTGAAAATCGCAAAGTTCTGGCGCTGGATCTCGAAGAAACCACCCGCGCGGCGCATTTCAGCGAAATATCCACGTCAAAACCTGCAAAATAAGGCGCATTTGACGCTTTACCCCCTTGCGTGCCCCCGAAATCCACAGTATCAGCCGCCCATTCAATCTCGCAGGTGAGGTTTGGGTGCTTTGAGGGAGAAATCCTCAAACGTCCGCCGGTTGTCCCAAATGGGATCTCCCTCTTCACCAAGGCGTAAACCGGAAAAGGAAAATAAGCATGGCTCTTCCTGAGTTCACCATGCGCCAGCTGCTGGAAGCAGGCGTACACTTTGGTCACCAAACACAACGTTGGAATCCCCGTATGGGCGAGTTCATCTATGGCTCGCGCAATGGCATCCACATCATGGACCTCACCCAGACCGTTCCAATGCTGGACGCGGCTCTGAACGCTGTTCGTGAAACCGTTGCAAAAGGCGGCCGCATTCTTTTCGTTGGCACCAAGCGTCAGGCGTCTGGCCCGATCGCTGATGCTGCTGAGAAATCCGCGCAATACTACATGAACCACCGCTGGCTCGGCGGCACGCTGACCAACTGGAAAACCGTGTCCCAGTCCATCAAGCGTCTGAACGAGATCGACGAGAAACTGGCATCCGGCGCAGAAGGCCTGACCAAGAAAGAGCGTCTGGGCATGGAACGTGACCAGGGCAAGCTGCAAGCGTCCCTCGGCGGTATCCGCGAAATGGGCGGCACGCCTGACCTGCTCTTCGTCATCGACGTGAAAAAAGAAGCACTGGCGATTGCCGAAGCCAACAAACTGGGTATCCCAGTTGTGGCTGTTGTCGACACCAACTGCTCCCCAGATGGCGTTGACTACATCATCCCAGGCAACGATGACGCCTCCCGTGCGATCGCTCTCTACTGTGATCTGGCATCCCGCGCGGCTCTGGACGGCATGACCGCCATGATGGGCGCAGCAGGCGTCGATCTGGGCGAGTTCGAAGAAGCGCCAGCAGAAGAAGCTGTTGCAGACGCGTCCGAAGAAGCGGCCGCAGACGCGTAATAAATCTTTCATGGGGGCAGGGTAGATCCGCCCCCATTACCCACCTTAATTCTAGGAGAGACCAAGATGGCGATTACAGCCGCAATGGTGAAAGAACTGCGCGAGATGACCGGCGCAGGCATGATGGACGCGAAAAAAGCGCTGACCGAAACCGATGGTGATCAAGAAGCCGCAATCGACTGGCTGCGCACCAAAGGCCTCGCGAAAGCCGCAAAGAAGTCCGGCCGTACCGCAGCAGAGGGCCTCGTGGCCGTAACTGTAGACGGTGGCAAGGGTGTTGCTGTTGAAGTGAACTCTGAAACCGACTTCGTTGGTAAAAACGCTGACTTCCAAGCGATGGTTGCGAAGATCGCAGGCGCAGCAATCAACGTTGCTGACGTTGACGCGCTGAAAGCAGCCGATCTGGGCGGTAAGACCGTTGAAGAAACCGTCACCGACGCGGTTGCGACCATCGGTGAAAACATGTCCGTGCGCCGCATGGCGTCCGTTGAAGGCGACGTTGTGACCTCTTACGTGCACAACCCAGCAACCGACGGCATGGGCAAAATCGGTGTTCTGGTTGCGCTGAAAGGCGGCGACGAAGCATTCGGCAAGCAGGTTGCAATGCACATCGCAGCAGCAGCGCCTCAGTCCCTGTCTGAAGCAGACCTGGACCCAGCGGTTGTTGAAAAAGAGCGCAACGTTCAAATCGAGATCGCGCGTGAATCTGGCAAGCCAGAGCAAGTGATCGAGAAAATGATCGTTGGCCGCATGAAGAAATTCCTCTCTGAAGTCACTCTTCTGGGCCAGGATTTCGTCATCAACCCAGACCTGACCGTCGAAGCAGCCGCCAAAGAAGCAGGCGCTGAAATCGTTGGTTACGTCCGCATGGAAGTTGGCGAAGGCATCGAGAAAAAAGAAGAAGACTTTGCCGCAGAAGTTGCAAAAGCAGCGCAAGGCTAAGTTTTTTTACATAATATTTAAGCGCCGCACGGGTTAAAAAACTCGGGCGGCGTTTTTGTATGCACCTGTAGATTCCAACCGTACCGTGACCCGAATGATTCTGCAGGCGTAGATAAATTTTCCCTGTGTTTTAAAGACTTTAGGCGCAGAGCCCAGAAATTGCTGGGATTGCGCCTAAAAGTTCCTAGGCTAAAGCCACACTCACGGAACACCTCTAAAATATTAACCTAGCGGAAAGAGGCGTAGTCCGGAAATCCGTACCAACGTACAAAGCGATTACGGCTTTGTTTTCACACGATAAACTCGCGCATAAGTTGCATCCCAGTTGCCGTAAACCTCAGACTTCGTACCGGAAAATCTGGTTCTGGAATGTGGCTTTGGACACAGCCTGCGCCGTCGTTTGAACACCCAAAGACTCTCGCGCAAGACGAAGGTGCTTTTCTACAGTGGCGGCCGTACGATTAATGAGCAGGGCAATGTCTTGCGTCGTTTTTCCATCGCTGACCCATTCTAAAACCTCACGTTGACGGCTAGTCAGAGCACGGTTTGGATAGCGATACGGCAACTGCAGGACTTTGAGGTGGAAGATGTTGTTGAGTAGGGTGATCTCTCGGCCATGTGCGGCCCAGATCGCATCCACATCAGCCTGGCTGGCACCGGGTTTTCCAACCAAACCGATACCGGCCTTTGACCTCGGTGACAGAGATTTGAAACTCACGGAATAGCCCGCTGTGATCCCCCAGACGCGGTTAAACTCAACGACCTCAAGTTCTTCACGGCTATAGGCGCCACGGCGATAGGCATCCTCCATGATCGACCAACTCACGCTTCCATCGTGCTCAAGCGACCATTTCACCATGGGTGCATGGGTGAACATGCGTTTGGCAAAGAACTCATCCAGATATGCGCGATCATGATTGGACAGGATCACGAAATCTTCGGGGTCGCCAAGGTTATCGCCAGCACGAAACATCGTGTAGCCATAAAGCGCACGATCAAACCCAAAGGTTTGCATCTTCGCGAGATGTTTGGCCCAAAGTTCTTCGAGCGATGTCGTATTTACCAGATCTTCGATAAAGGCGAGCTGGGTGAGGGGCATAAGATCAATGTCCTAGGTGATTGCAAAGCGCATCCAACCCCAAAACATATCCATGGGCGCCGAACCCACAAATCATTCCGACCGCAACTTTAGAAATATAAGAATGATGCCGGAACTCTTCACGTGCGTGAATGTTCGAGAGATGTAATTCGCAGACTGGTAATTCCACAGAAGCAATCGCGTCGTGAATTGCGATTGATGTGTGCGTGTAGGCGCCAGCGTTGATCAAAATACCGTTGTGCACGGTTTTCGCCGCGTGGATCGCATCTACAAGCGCACCTTCGTGGTTGGATTGTAAAAAAGAAACCTCAAAGCCACGCGCTTTGGCGTGGTCCTGACACATGGTTTCAATGTCGGACAGAGTGGTTCGGCCATAAACTTCTGGTTGGCGTGTACCGAGCAGGTTCAGGTTCGGGCCGTTAAGGACAAGAATTGATGTCATAATTTCTCCATTCAACACGAGTCGTTTATCGCGAAGGTGTCCTGACGTCCAGATGGGGCGTTCCGGTTAAACCTGTTATAAGGTTACCAAGTCACAATTTTAATAGGCCGGATGGCGTATGTTCATATATCCGCATTGTGTTTTTATTTACATAATCATCATTATACGCATTGAGGGCGATGAGTAAGCCGATGATGAAAACAACATATAATCGATAAAATTCAGAACCTTATCGCACAAAGACAACCTACCCGCTTCGTCCTATGACACTTTCAAAGGTATCGGCTGTTTCTCTCCATCTTTGGTTATCGCGAAACTCAACGCGCCCGAGGCATCTCGCGTTGTTTCATAAGTCAAAACCTCAGCGACCTCATTGCTTTCTGAGAACGTCAAAACTTTCGGTGTGATCTCTGTGACCTGGTCTGCCGGCAGAAAATCATTGGAACAGATGATCAGCTCATCTCCGACTTGGCACGTCCGGGCAGCAGCGCCATTTAGAATGCACTGACGCGCGCCGCGGTCGCCATAGATCACATAGGTCGATATCCGCGCCCCGCTCTGCTTGTTCCAGATATCCACGAACTCCATCGGTAGAATGCCGGCGGCTTCACAGTGATCCGGATCCAGAGTGATGGACCCATGATAGTTCAGATCAGATTCAGTGACGCGAATACCGTGCAGTTTTGCCGCGACGAATTTCTTCATTCTATTGGGTCCAGTTTTATGTTTGAAACGCTGGCCTTGTCATATGGTTCAGCGTTTCTCGCGTCCACAGTCGCGCACGCTTTAAAGAAGAACGCATAAATTCAGGTCCAAAATGCGAAGTTTTTCCTCACATCCGGGCCTTTGACACAAAGATATCCTCTCGGAAGCCACATCAAATCAAGATTTTCGACAATCTATCACATTGATAATAAACACATTTCATAAATAATGTAAATTCTCTTCACATAAACTCTTGTAAGCCCGCACCCAATCCCCATCTCTTGTAATGTGAAAGACATTCACATCACCTTTTAACACGGAGACCGAAATGACACCTGTAGCCACCGCAACCACTCAGACTTCCCAGCTTGGTTGGTTTTCTCGCGCCGAGGCATGGCTCGACAACAAAGGCAAAGGCGCCTGGATTGCCGCGATGGTTCTGGGCTTCATCTTTGTCTGGCCAGTGGGCCTCGCCCTTCTTCTCTATATGATCTGGAGCAAACGCATGTTCAGCAAATCCCGTTCCATGACCTGCGGCCGCCGTCGCATGCATACAATGACCTCGACCGGCAACTCTGCCTTTGACTCTTACCGCGACGAAATGATCCGTCGTCTGGAAGACGAGCAGAAGAGCTTTGAAGAGTTCCTGCAGCGTCTGCGTGAAGCGAAAGACAAATCCGAGTTCGACCAATTCATGGACGAGCGCGAGAAGAAAGCGCAAGACGAAGCCGTCAAAGAAGACGCGTAAGTTACCCAGTACCCTCCCTCACCTCGGCCCCTGTACCCCAGGGGCCGCATTTTAGTGATTAAGCAAGACACGAGAGACATGACCGCCCGTTCCTATATCCTTCCCGACCCCGAGACCCAGCCAGCGTTCTATGCTGACGTGCCGCCCAAGCGGTTTTTGGCCTGGGTCATTGATGGCGTTCTGATCGGTATTCTCTGTATCCTGATCCTGCCGTTCACGGCCTTCACCGGGATCTTCTTCTTTCCGTTTCTGTTTTTGGTCGTCGGATTTATCTATCGTGTTCTGACACTTGCAGGCGGATCTGCCACATGGGGTATGCGCATGGTGGGAATCGAATTCCGCGCGCAGACCGGCGATCGCTTTGATCTGGGCGCTGCGATTTTGCACACTTTGGGCTACAGTATTTCGATCGCGATGCCTTTGTTGCAGGTCATCTCAATCATACTGATGCTTTCAAGTCGCAAAAAGCAGGGTTTGACCGATCATTTCATGGGATCTGTCGCGATTAATCGCTCTGCGCGCTTCTAAATCGCATTTGGCTTGTTGGGTTCGGGCACAGTTGCTAGTCTTTGGTTTAGTTTAACTGCTGCTCGACCCAAATGCGCCATTCTCTGCCTCTTGCACCGCAATTCTATGTAACCGCTCCGCAACCCTGCCCTTATCTTGAGGGTCGGATGGAACGGAAGCTGTTCACCGCTTTGCAAGGTGACAATGCGCAAGAGCTGAATGACGCTCTATCTCAGCAGGGTTTCCGTCGTTCGCAGAACGTGCTCTATCGACCGTCTTGCACCGATTGTAACCTGTGTTTTTCTGCACGCATCGATGTGTCCAAGTTCACCTCGTCTCGTGGTCAGAAACGCATCATGAAGAAAAACCAGCATCTGGGCCGCCGCCCGACCTCACCTTGGGCGACCGAAGAGCAGTTTGATCTGTTCCGCACCTATTTGGACGCGCGCCATTCCGATGGCGGCATGGCCGATATGGATGTGTTCGAATTCGCCGCCATGGTCGAAGAAACACCGATCCGCTCGCGTGTCATCGAATACCGCGACGAAGAAAGCGACGATCTGACGGCGGTCTGTCTGACGGATGTCCTCGAAGATGGCGTCAGCATGGTCTACAGCTTCTTTGCGCCAGAGTTGCAGAAACAGAGCCTTGGCACATTCTTGATCCTCGATCACATCTATATCGCGCGCGACGTTGGCCTGCCCTATGTCTATCTTGGCTACTGGGTGCCCGGCAGCAATAAGATGGACTACAAGGCGCGTTTCTCGGGCCTTGAGATCTTCACCGATGGCAAGTGGCAATCCTATGACACGCTGAAGGACGACGAGAGCTTGCACCGTCGCGGCGCGTCGGAATCCATTGCGCAGCAAGTGTCCAACATCTCGCTGCCGGATCCAAGTATTCGAAAGTAATACAACAACTTACACAGAAAAGGCCCCCGAAATTGGGGGCCTTTCTTTTTGTCTTATCCGCTTTGGATTAGCGCCCGATCAGATCCGGCAGGATCGTTACGATCGATGGGAAGAACCACAAGAGCGCCAGACCCGCGACCTGGATCAACACAAAAGGTATGATCCCGCGATAGATGTGTCCCGTTGTCACCGAGCTTGGCGCAACCCCACGCAGGTAGAAGAGCGCAAAGCCGAACGGAGGCGTCAGGAACGACGTCTGCAGGTTCACAGCCACCATGATCGTCACCCATTTCGGATCGAATGTACCGCCATAGATGACCGGCCCCACAATCGGGATCACGATGTAAATGATCTCGAGGAAGTCGAGCACGAAGCCCAGCACGAAGAGCACCAGCATCACGATCAGGAAAACCGTCAGCTCGTTGTCAAAGCTCTTTAGGAACTGCTGGATATAGTGCTCGCCACCAAAGGAGATCACCACCAGGTTCAAAAGCTGCGAGCCGATGAGGATGGTAAAGACCATGGAGGTCACTTTGGCCGTTTCCCGCACGATAGGGCTCAGCACTTTGCCCCGCAGCAACACGTAGCAGCTGTAGAGAATGCCGAACATCGAGAAGAGATAGGCACCATAGGCTGCAAAGAAGGCCACATAGCTTTCAAAGGCCACCTCAGGCTGGTTGATGCGCAGATCAAAGTTGATGCCAATCAGGATCATCACAATGATCGAGAAGCTCGCCCAGATGATCAGCTTGCCTGATTTCTCCTCATCTGCCAGACGGCGATAGGCCGCCAGCAGCAATGCACCCCCTGCCCCAAGCGCCGCGGCAGGTGTTGGGTTGGTGATACCACCAAGGATGGACCCAAGCACCGCCACGATCAGAACCAGCGGTGGGAACACCACGCGCAAGAGTTCGTTCTTGGACAAGAGGCCACCGGCATAGGTCATGCCATAGCCCATGATCGCAAATGGGATCACCATCAGGATCACGGTGACGCCCGCGCTGGTCGTTGGCGTGATCAAGAGAAGATCAACCAAGAACATCAGCGCGCCACCGGCCAGACCGATGTAAAGCCGGCGAGGATCTGCACTTGGTGCAACACCGCGTGCGGTGGTCAGAACCAAAGCGAAGAGAACAACCAGCGTCGCGATACCCGAGCCAATCGGCGCGGCTGCTTCAACGCGTTCCGCAAAGATCGCCGCGCGTTCTTCGTCGGTCAGCTTTGTGGATTCCTCCAAACCGCCCTGTGCGTCAATCGCTGCCTGTTGTGCAACCGCTTCGTCCCAGGCCAACTGACCATGCAGATCGATCATCGAGGCTTTACACTCGTCAGATACAGTGGTCCGCAAAGACGCCGCTTCGCCACGATCCGAGAAGCTGTCCACAATGATGGTCTGGCTGCCGATCACATTGACGGATGACAATAGGATCGCACCGCCAATCAGGGCTGCTGGTACACCAAGGAACCAGATCAGACCCTCGTTGCGGGTAATGACTTCCTCGCCATCGCTGTCAAAGGTGACTGCTGGTGCCTTGGATGGGTTCATCAACGCATAGCCAAAGGCATAGGCCGCATAGAGGAAGGCCAGCATGATGCCCGGAATGAGCGCTGATTGGAACAAAGTGCCGACCGAAAGAACCGCCGGTTCTCCGAGGAAGGTCAACGCGTCCGAGCAGCCAGCGACCTGAGCACGGGTTTCTTGGGCCGCGGAATAGAGATCCCCTGCCAAGGTTCCGAGCAGAACGATCACGATGGACGGCGGAATGATCTGCCCCAAGGTACCGGAGGCCGCGATCACACCCGTCGCCAGTTCCGGCGAATAGTTGTTGCGCAACATCGTCGGCAAGGACAAGAGTCCCATGGTCACAACCGTCGCGCCGACAATCCCGGTGGAGGCTGCAAGGAATGCGCCCACAACAACAACCGATACCGCGAGACCGCCGGGCAGAGGCCCAAACACGCGCGCCATGGTCGTCAACAGGTCGTTGGCGATCTTGGAGCGTTCCAGCGTGATGCCCATCAGAACAAACATCAGCACTGCAAGCAGGGTTTCAATCGATTGACCGGCCAGAACACGCTCGTTCATACGGTTCACGATGAAGGAGATGTTGCGGTCCATCGCGGTTTCCCAACCGCTTGGGAACACAGGCGTGTCATATCTGGGCAGATCCGGATATCTGAATATCGAGATCGTGTCCGATTTGACCCCTTGGGCAATCAGATCCGCATAAGCCGCCGATCCCGTATCAATTGCCTGATGGATCAAGAGACCCGCGCTGTCCAGCGCTGCGATGATCCCGAAAGAGATCACCCCCGCACCGCCGATTGCAAAGGCCACCGGGAAGCCAGATAGAATGCCTCCAAAGAGGCAGAGGAAGACGATAATCAGGCCGATTTCGACCCCATCAAGTCCGAATAACATAGTCTTGGTTCCCTATACCTCAGTGCGTGCCTTCATAGGCTTCTTCACCTTCGCCGAGGCTGTCTCGGTCAAGGTACTTGCCTTCGCTCTCTTCGCCTTCGACGTACTCAAGATACGAGCGGTAGAAGAAGGCAATCGCATGCAGGAACACGAGGCCTGCGAATGCTACGAGCAGGATTTTGAACAGGAAGTAAGCGTTAAACCCGTTCGGCGAGAATCCGATGGTTTCCACGTTCCACTTCAGAATGCGAGATTTGCGCATCAACAGATCGATCTGATCGGAAGCCGAGACCTTTGGGGTCACAAGGTGACGCCACATAAAGTACCAGCCATACATCCAGGTGATCACGGCCGCCGGCATCATGAAAATCAGAGAGCCAACCATGTCGATGATCTTCTTGGTGCGATAGCTGACCGCAGAGTAAACCAGGTCCACCCGCACGTGCCCACCTTGGGCGAAGGTATAGGTCGCACACATCGCAACGATCATCGCGTTATAAAGTTTCAGCTCTTCGGCCCACCAGCTTACGTCTTGGCTAAAGGTGCTGCCAAAGCCGAAGGAGATCTGCGCCGCGGTAAAGATCCGCTGCATGAACACGATGACGATCTGCTGCAGCACCATCAAAAGGCCTGCCCAGGCAAAGAACCGCCCGATCCCGTTGGCAAGGCCCTCCAGAACGCGCACGGACCGCCACATGATGGCGCGGCGCCAGAGGCCTGCTGCTGTCAGAAGAATGAATGCCGTGAAGACGACAAAGAAAAACTCTTTAGATCCGCCATAATAGACAAAGCGCATCAAGGCCTGTTTGTCCTCGGTGGTTTCCAGCCCACCGGTCCAGCTCAGCCACAAAGCCGGTTGCGTTAACGCCGCGAAGAAATCCGTGAAAGCGGACCCTAGGCTTGCGAATAACCAGACGATCGCGTCCAGCATGATCCCCAATTCCCTCAGTTTAGTGTGATTAAGTGCTGTCGCGTAAATTGATGGGGCCCACGGGCAAAACCCGAAGGCCCCTTATTACGTCAGCCGTCAGGCCTTAGCCCAGAACGCGGTCACGTTGTGCGCGATATGCGCCAACGGAGTCGGTCAGCCAGCCAGAGGACGCTTTCATGGATGCGGTGTAGTCGTCGTAGATCTTCTTGAAGATCTCGTCGCCCATGAACTCGTCATAAACTTGCTGGGACGCGGTGCCCATTGCATCCCAAACGCTGTCTGGGAATTCCAGAACCTTAACGCCACCGGCTTTCAGACGCTCAAGCGCTGCACCGTTGTTGTTCAGGTACTGAGACAGGTTCCAAACGTTCGCGTGGCCAGCAGCAACTTCAACAGCTGCCTGCTGAGACGCGCTCAGGCTTTCGAACACTTCGCGGTTCATCGCAACGGACAGACCCGCCGCTGGCTCGTGGAAGCCCGCAGTGTAGTAGAACTTGGTGATTTCCTGGAAACCAGCCTTTTCGTCCGCCCAAGGGCCGATCCACTCGGTACCGTCGATCGCGCCGGATGCCAGCGCTTGGTACACTTCAGCACCTGGAAGGTTCTGAACGGATGCGCCCATGTAACCCAGCGCTTTACCGCCGAGGCCTGGCATACGGAACTTCAGACCGTTGAAGTCTTCTGGGCCAGTGATTTCCTTACGGAACCAGCCACCCGCCTGTGTACCGGTGTTACCCGCCAGGAAGGACTTCAAGCCAAAGATTTCGCCCAGCTCGTCATGCAGAGCGTGGCCGTTGCCGTGGTAGTACCAGTTGTTGAGTTCGGTCGCGGTCATGCCGAAAGGCACGCCGGTGAAGAACGCAAAACCTGGGTGTTGGTTGACGAAGTAGTAGTCCGCTGCGTGATACATGTCAGCCTGACCTGCAGTCACCGCGTCAAATACTTCGAATGCGCCAACGAGTTCGCCCGCTGCTTTCACGTCGATGGTCAGCTGACCGTCTGTGATTGCTGTGACGTTTTCAGCCGTCTTAACAGCCGCGTCAAAAACACCTGCGAGGCCACGGCCCCAAGATGTTACCATGGTCAGGGTGCGTTTGCCCTGAGCATAGGCTGGTGCCGCCAGAGTGGACGCTGCTGCTGCAGAGCCACCAAGTGCAGATGTTCTCAGAAAAGAACGACGATCCATAGAATGTACCTCCCGATTTCTATTTAGCCACGCACATAACTCCGTGCGGTGGCGGATCTCAGTGTGCCGAGCCTAGACGCAGCGGGGGTCAAGATAAAATACCAACAACTACGTAGGGACAGCCGAAAACTGCGTAGAAAAGCTGCAAACGCCCGAAATTACGCACAAAAAATATATGGAATTGACGCCGCCTAAGGGTTTCAAGCTATGGTTCGGGCGCAAATCCACCCATCGAATCGTGATGTTTCGCTTACTAAACCTCTTCCGGCTGTCCTACGGCCAACAGCTTTTCTTGCTTGCAACACTGCCATTGATCATGGCGGTGGCGGCGATTTCTATTCTGGTGACCATTCAATCGCGCGCTTTGGCGGAACAAGAGATCAAGTCGCTTGAGGTGCAGTTGATCGAGGCCAAAAAGGCCGAGCTGAAAAACTATCTCTCTATTGCACGGACCGCTTTCGGCAATATCTACGGGCCCGCCCTGCCCGACAACGAGGCAGCGATGCTTGAGGTGACGCAGGTCCTTTCCGCGATGATCTACGGACAGGACGGCTATTTCTTTGTCTTTGATTATGACGGCAACAACCTTGTGAGCCCGCGTCAAACAGAGCTGATTAACAAGAACTGGGCCGGTCTGCGTGACCGCAATGGGATAGAGATCACCGACCGGCTTATCGAAATCGCGCGTACAGGCGGCGGCTATCACACTTTTGACTGGCCAAAACCCAGCACCGGAGAAACCGCGACAATGGTTTCTTATTCCGTGGGCTTGCAGGATTGGCGCTGGGTCGTGGGCACCGGCATTTTCATCGACGATGTTCAAGCGACCGTCGCCGCGGCCCGTGCTGGTGTGGAACAACGGATCCGAACGACATTCTTCTATATCCTTGGCATTGCCCTTGCCGCCGTTCTGTTGGTCTTTGCCTCTGGTCTCACGCTCAATATCCGCGAACGACGCCTTGCCGACGTGAAACTCAAAGCCCTCACCCAGCGTGTCTTTGACGCCCAAGAAGAAGAACGCGGCCGCGTGGCGCGCGAGTTGCATGACGGTATTTCCCAGATCCTTGTTGGCGTCAGATACGCCTTGGACGCAGCCCGCCGCCGCCTCGCACGCGGCGATGAAAAGGCCGGAGACTCTTTGGATACCGGCATGGAGCACCTTTCCACCGCCATTCAAGAAGTTCGACGTATTTCCAGAGACTTACGTCCTGGAGTTCTTGACGACCTTGGACTTGGACCTGCACTTAAAGCTTTGACTGAAGAGTTTGGCGAAAGAACTGGAATTAAAACAGAATTTCATACTGTACCTTTCCGTAACCGCCTACACGCTGACGCGAAGTTCTCCCTCTATCGTATTGCACAAGAAGCATTAACCAACATCGAGCGCCATTCCGGCGCAACCGACGTCTCCATCGACGTGCGCAGCCACAAACGTGGCGCAACTTTGCGCATCAGTGACAACGGGCGCGGCTTTACCCAGTCGCGTGACCGGTCCAAACAATCCAGCGGCTTGGGGCTGCGCAATATGCAGGAACGCATCGAACAGCTGAACGGTACACTTCGCATTCTGTCCAGCAAATCTGGTACAGTGATAGAAGCCGAAGTCCCCCTCGCCCAGGTTCTCAACGCGGATGCCGTGGATGAGACCAGTGAACGAAAGGCCAATTTATGAGTGCGACAAATGTTGTGATTGTTGACGACCACCCGATGGTCGCGCAGGGCATTCAAGCGATCCTCGAGAGCTATGACGACATCGAAGTCTCGGCCACATTGTCCAATGGGCGAGAGGTCATCGAACACCTCAAGACCCATGAGGCCGACGTCGTCCTTATGGATCTGAACATGCCCGACATCGGCGGGTTGGCGGCCACGGAAATGGTGCTAGAGACCGCGCCCGACACCCGCATCCTGATCCTCTCGATGCACGACAGTCCCGAATATATCGCGACAGCCCTACAACATGGCGCGCGCGGCTATGTCCTTAAGGACGTCCCGACCGAGGAGATCAAAACCGCCATCGACACGGTGATGCGCGGGGAACGCTACCTCTGTACCGGTGCGAAGTTCTCTCTAGAGCCACAGGATGACGAGGCGCGTGAACAGCTCACCAGCCGAGAGCAAACGGTGCTGCTGCAGCTCTCTCAGGGTAAATCCAACAAGGAAGTCGCGCTGGAACTCAACATTTCCGTGCGCACTGTCGAGACCCACCGCAAGAATATCAAATCGAAACTCGGCATCAGCTCCACCGCTGGACTGACTCGTTATGCGATGGAACATGGGCTTTTGCAGGGTCCGGGGATCGGTTACTAGCCCGAAAATCCACCTCAAACTCACATAAATTACCGCGAGCCGCATCATTCTTTATCAAAGTTGCGCAAAACGGCGCGGCATTGGTAATTTAATGTCCATATTTTTGCGGAAATTTCCGTTTTCTTGGTTGACGCCCCTTATCCACAGCCATAATGTCGCCCGCGAACGCAAAGAGGACCCAACGAATGCGCGACCTAGTCGTCATTGTAGGAAATAGGCGCATGGACCGGTAACGGACACCATAATGGAAACCATGCGCCCCCGAGATCCTCGGGGGCTTTTTTGTACATAACGCACGCAAAACCGAAAAACGGTGTGAACGGAGAAGAAAATGGCACGTCAGATGACCGGCGCGAAAATGGTAGTTCAAGCTCTGAAGGATCAGGGCGTGGACACAGTCTTCGGATATCCCGGTGGCGCCGTCCTACCGATCTATGACGAGATCTTTCAGCAGAATGACATCAAGCATATTCTGGTGCGCCACGAGCAAGGCGCGGTTCACGCAGCCGAAGGCTATGCGCGCTCAACCGGCAAGGTCGGCGTTGCGCTGGTAACTTCTGGCCCAGGCGCGACCAATGCGGTGACAGGCCTGACCGATGCGCTCTTGGACTCGATCCCGATTGTGGTTCTGTCCGGTCAGGTGCCGACCTTCATGATCGGCTCGGACGCCTTCCAAGAAGCCGACACCGTCGGCATCACTCGCCCATGCACGAAACACAACTGGCTGGCCAAGGAAACCGACACTCTGGCGGAAACCCTGCATCAGGCCTTCCATGTGGCGCGCTCTGGCCGTCCGGGTCCGGTTCTGGTGGACATCCCAAAGGACACGCAATTCGCGTCGGGCACCTACACCACCCGTCAGGAAACCAACACCAGCCACTATGAGCCTCAGCTCAAAGGCGACATCACCGAGATCACGGCGCTTGTCGAACTGATGGAACAGGCTGAGCGCCCTGTGTTTTACACCGGCGGTGGCGTCATCAACTCTGGCCCTGCGGCCAGCCAACTGTTGCGCGAGCTCGTGGACACCACGGGCTTCCCGATCACCTCGACCTTGATGGGTCTGGGCGCCTACCCGGGCTCTGGCAAGAACTGGATCGGTATGCTCGGCATGCACGGCCTTTATGAAGCCAATATGGCGATGCATGACTGCGACCTGATGATCAACATCGGCGCACGGTTTGATGACCGGATCACCGGCCTGATCTCGGCCTTCTCGCCGAACTCCAAAAAAGCGCATATCGACATCGACCCAAGCTCGATCAACAAGGTCATCCGTGTTGATATCCCGATTGTTGGCGATGTGGGTCACGTGCTGGAAGACATCCTCAAGGTCTGGAAGTCTCGTGGCCGCAAGACCAACAAAGAAGCGGTTGCGAAATGGCAGGCGCAGATCGACCAGTGGCGCGCGATCAAATGTCTGGACTTCAAGCAAGAAGGCAAAACCATCAAGCCGCAGCATGCTTTGGTACGCCTTGAGGAACTGACCAAGAAATACGACCGCTACATCACCACTGAGGTCGGCCAACACCAGATGTGGGCCGCGCAATACCTGACCTTTGACGATCCAAATCGTTGGATGACCTCTGGCGGTCTGGGCACCATGGGCTATGGCTTCCCGGCCTCTATCGGCGTGCAACTCGCGCACCCTGATGCGCTGGTGATCAACGTCGCGGGCGAGGCCTCTTGGCTCATGAACATGCAAGAAATGGGCACCGCAGTGCAGTTCCGCCTGCCGGTGAAACAGTTCATCCTGAACAACGAACGTCTGGGCATGGTACGTCAGTGGCAGGAACTCTTGCATGGCGAGCGCTACAGCCACAGCTGGTCCGAAGCCCTGCCCGACTTCGTCAAACTCGCCGAGGCCTTTGGTGCCAAGGGTATCCTGTGCTCTGACCCCAACGATCTGGACGACGCGATCATGGAGATGATTACGCATGACGGCCCGGTTATCTTCGACTGTCTAGTGGAAAAACACGAGAACTGCTTCCCGATGATCCCGTCGGGCAAGCCGCATAATGAAATGCTTCTGGGCGAAGCCGAAACCCAGGGCGTCATCCAATCCGGCGGCGCGGTTCTAGTTTAAGGAAATTCGATCATGGCTGCTCTAAAAATCAAAAAAGGCGCTTCAAGCCACTCTGCCTATAACCTCCGCCCGACCTTCTCGGATGTCGAAGAGGTGCACACGCTGGCGGTCCTCGTGACCAACGAACCTGGCGTTCTGGCACGGGTCATCGGCCTTTTCTCGGGCCGTGGGTACAACATCGAAAGCCTCACAGTGGCAGAGGTCGACCACACCGGTCACACCTCGCGCATCACCATCGTGACCAAAGGCAAACCGCAGATCATCGAACAGATCAAAACCCAGCTGGGCCGCATCGTGCCTGTGCATGAGGTGCATGACCTGACCGTCGAGGGCCCGTCCGTGGAACGCGAGCTGGGCCTCTTCAAAGTCGCAGGCGAAGGCGACAAGCGTGTCGAAGCCATGCGTCTGGCCGACATCTTCCGCGCCAATGTTGTGGACACCACGCTTGAAAGCTTTGTGTTTGAACTCACCGGTGCACCGGAAAAGATCGACGCCTTCGCAGATCTCATGCGCCCGCTCGGCCTTGTCGAAGTCGCGCGCACAGGCGTTGCGGCGCTCGCTCGTGGCGCACATTAACTAAGCCAAATAGCCAAACAAAATAGGGCGCTTAGGCGCCCTTTTTTATGCGATGCCGCATCTTTTTCTCTTGCTGAAAGTATCCCAGGGTCTGGGGCAGAGCCCCAGGGAATTAATCCTCAGCCTGCGCATCCGCGCGAGATTTACCCGACACATTCAACGCCAGCGTCGCCGCCATAAACCCATCCAGATCCCCATCCAGAACCCCTTTGGTGTCCGAGGTCTCGTGATTGGTGCGTAGATCTTTCACCATCTGATAGGGCTGCAGAACATAGGACCGGATCTGGTTGCCCCAACCCGCGTCGCCTTTGCTCTCATGCGCCTCGTTGATGGCGGCATTCCGGCGGTCCAGCTCTTGTTGATAGAGCCTCGATTTCAGAGCCTTCATCGCGATGTCGCGGTTCTGGTGTTGAGACTTCTCGGAGCTGGTCACAACGATCCCTGTGGGGATGTGTGTGATCCGCACCGCCGAGTCCGTTGTGTTCACGTGCTGACCACCCGCACCCGAGGAGCGATAGGTGTCGATACGAATATCCGCAGGATTGACCTCGATCTCGATATTGTCATCAACCACAGGGTAAACCCAGACCGAGCTAAAGGACGTGTGCCGCTTGGCCGCGCTATCAAAGGGCGAGATGCGCACCAGACGATGCACGCCGCTTTCAGACTTGAGCCACCCATATGCATTGTGGCCCGAGATCTTATAGGCCGCCGACTTAATCCCCGCCTCTTCACCAGAGGTCATGGATTGCAATTCCACCGTATAGCCGCGCTTTTCAGCCCAACGCACATACATCCGCGCCAGCATCGAGGCCCAGTCACAGCTCTCTGTGCCGCCCGCGCCCGAGTTGATCTCAAGGAAGGTGTCATTGCTATCGGCTTCTCCGTCCAGAAGGGCCTCCAGCTCTTTCTCCGCCGCCGTGATCGCCAGCGCTGCAATGGCCGCCTCGGCCTCCGCGATGACCTCATCGTCCTCTTCCATCTCGCCCAATTCAATAAGCTCGATATTGTCGGACAGCTCGGTCTCCAGCTGTTTCACGCCATCAATCGCATCCACCAGCAACTGACGCTCGCGCATAAGTTTTTGCGCGGCCTCGGCGTCATCCCAAAGGTTCGGATCCTCGACCCGCGCATTGAATTCCTCCAGCCGGAACTCCGCGGTCTCCCAGTTCAGCCGCTGTTTCAGCAGATCCACGGATTTCTCGATCTCCGTGACGGTGTTTTGAACCTCGGCGCGCATGGGATTGTCCTGTCTATCATTCTTAGTCTGCGTGATAGACCAGAGGCCAAAGAGGGGCAAGCGCCCCTGCCCCCAATCCACCGCGGTTATTGGTTAATAAAGGCCGCCCGAGCTGAGCGTGCCGAAAGAGGCGCTTGGCGTCACAACCGTGCTTTCACCCGTCGAGGTGATGACTTCGGTCACGACTTCTGTGTCGACCTCGTCAAACAGCGGCAGGTTTGAGCCCATCGCAAAGCCGCCGTCAAAGGCCACGCCAAAAACCGGCTCTTCGCCCAAGCGGAAATATTCAGCCACCACGTTGTCGCCAGAGGCCTCAGGCGAGAGCTGCGCGCCAGAGAAACGGTCGATATTGATAAACTGACCACCCGCCGGAACGCGGAAGGCACCGCCGCCGTATTTCTCGACTGCGGCCTGCATGAATTCGTTGAACACGGGTCCGCAAGTGTTGCCGCCGAAGGTGTTGCGGCCCAGAGGCGTCGGCGTGTCATAGCCAATGTAGCAGCCCGCAACCATCGTATTGGTGAAGCCCACGAACCAAACGTCTTTCGCCTCGTTGGTGGTGCCGGTCTTGCCCGCCGCAGGCACATCCAGATTGATCGCCCGAGAGGCTGAGCCCCGATCCACAACGCCGCGCATCATAGAGGTCAACTGATAGGCGGTGATTGCATCCATCACGCGCTCACGGTTGCTGGTGATACGTGGGCTACTGTCAGCCGCAAGCTCTGCAAAGGCACAATCCTCGCAAGACCGCTGGTCGTGGCGATAGATCGTCTGCCCTGCACGATCCTGAACACGGTCCACAAGCGTCGGCTCCACGCGCTCGCCGCCATTGGCAAACATCGCATAGGCCGCAACCATCTTGTAGAGCGTGGTTTCCTCAGACCCCAAAGAGTTCGCAAGGAAGGGGTTCATGTCGTCATAGACCCCAAAGCGCTCGGCATAATCGGCCACGGTCTCCATTCCGATCTCTTTCGCAAGACGGATGGTCATCAGGTTCCGGGAGTATTCAATCCCAGTCCGCAGAGGTGTCGGACCATAAAATTTGTCGGACGAGTTTTTCGGCCGCCACAAACCTTCGGGCGTGTCGATTTCAATCGGCGCATCGATAACAATAGTGGCCGGAGAGTACCCACTGTCCAGCGCTGCGGCATAAACGAAAGGTTTGAAGCTAGAGCCCGGCTGGCGCCGTGCCTGAGTCGCGCGGTTGAAAACCGACTGCTCATAGCTGAACCCACCCTGCATCGCGAGCACGCGCCCGTTGTTTACGTCCATCGCCATAAAGCCACCCTGAACTTCAGACACCTGCCGCAAAGACCAGCGTTCAAAGTTGCCATCCTCATCTTTGACTTCGCGCACCAGAACCACTTCGCCTTCGCGCAGAAGGTCGCCAGCGACTTTGGCTTTCGGGCCGAGTTCATCGTCCTCAAGCTGCTTGCGCGCCCAGGTCACATCGGCTGGGTTGATGAAGTGTCCATCGGCGTCATCCGGGACGCCTTCGATGCCGATACGCGCGTCGCGATTGCCGACAAAAAGCACAACGGCGGGGTGCCATTTTCCGTCAAGATCAATGTCGCGCGGGACTTCAACTTCACGAAGTGCTTCACGCCATGCGGCTTCGTCATTCAGCAGATCGGTTGAGATGGTTTTACCGGTTCCGCGCCATACACCTTGGTCACGGTCATACTTCTCAAGCGCGTGTCGCAGGGCGGTCGCGGCCACATCTTGAAGCTCTGGATCAAGCGTCGCGCGTACGGCCATGCCACCGGTAAAGAACTCTTCCTCACCAAAATCGCGGCTCAGCTGGCGGCGGATTTCATCGGTGAAATAGTCTCTGGATGGAAGCGCCGAGCGGAAGCTGTCATAGTCACCATTTTGAACTGAAAGTAATGGTTGAGCTACCTCAATTTCATAAACACCTTCAGTGATATACCCGTTTTCCTTCATCTCCTTGAGGACGAAGTCACGACGGCTAAGCAGTCTCTCTTTACGACGCACTGGGTGGAACTGCGATGGCGCTTTTGGCATGGACGCAAGCGTGGCGGCCTCATGCGGCGCAAGCTCTGACAGGGTCTTGTTGAAATAGGTTTGTGCCGCCGCGGCTACCCCATAAGAGTTCTGTCCAAGGAAGATCTCGTTCATGTAAAGTTCGAGGATGCTTTCCTTATCCAACGTCTCTTCGATGCGGGTTGCGAGGATGATCTCTTTTATCTTCCGCTCGATCTGACGGTCGCCAGACAAGAGGAAGTTCTTCATCACCTGCTGGGTGATTGTCGACGCACCGCGCACGTTCTGACCACGGGACCGCACTGCCTCTACAAAGGCCGCAGCGATGCCGCGCGCGTCATAGCCATTGTGTTGATAAAAGTTCTTATCCTCGGCCGAAATGAAGGCCTGTTTCACCAGATCGGGGATCTCTTCGGCGGGCACAAACAAACGCCGCTCTTTGGCGAATTCATCGATGATACGCCCTTCGCGCGAATAGATCCGGCTGATCGTAGGCGGCTGATACTGCGCCAGAGATTCATGGCTCGGCAGGTCATAGCTGTAGATATAAAGCACTGCGCCAATGGACAGTGCGACCACAGCGATCCCCATCGTCACGAATGTGAAGATGCCCCCGAAGAAAGAGAGAATAAATCTTATCACTTTGAACCCTGGCTTGTTGCTGGTTTTGTATAGCTGTGGATGACAAAGGGGTCAAAACACAACAAGGGGAAAAATCTGCGGTTTTTCGCGTATATCAGTCAGTTGTTCGTGAGATTGCGCGCCGTTTCATCCGCAACCACCCAGGCTTGCAGCCCATCGCGAATGCCATTGGCCAGCGCCTGACGCCACGCGGGGTCGGTGATATTGGCGAGGTCTCGTTCCGACGACATAAATCCGATCTCGATCAGAACCGAGGGGATGTCGGCGGCTTTCAGAACCGAAAATCCGCCCTGACGGTAAGGATGTTTGTTCAACTCCCCAACCGCGCCCTGCATGCCCAGAACCATCGCTTTCGCCAGTCGCTCGGACCGTGGGGCGGTTTCACGGCGGGCGATATCCAAGAGGACTTCGGCCACCTGATCCTCTGTGCCCGTCAAATCGATGCCCGAGAGCACGTCCGATCGGTTGTGACGTTCCGCCAGATACTGGGACGCGGCATCGCTGGCCTCATCAGACAGGGTGTAGACCGTCGCGCCCTGCGCGTAGCCTTCGAGCACCGTGTCTGCGTGCAGCGATATGAAGATATCCGCCGCGACTTCATGGGCGATCGCTACACGACGTTCCAAAGACACAAAAGTGTCTTCTCGCCGCGTGAGAATGATCTCGAAATTGCCAGCCCGGCGCAGAGTGTCGCGCAATTCACGCGCGAACTGCAGAGTGATCTGCTTTTCCGACCACTCCCCGCGTTCAGCCCCCGGATCAATGCCGCCATGGCCCGGGTCCAAGACAATTACAGTCGGCGCCCAGTCCGGTTTCGCCTCGCGCTCTTCGCGCGTGATCGCGGCCTCGGGCAGATCCCACCTCGGATCATTGGGCGCGCCGGCTTTCGCGGCAAAGTCTTCAGCACTCGCGGCCTCCAATCCCACGGACAAAACAACTGGCCCCTGCCCGTCGCCAAGTTTCATTTCAGCGGTTTTGAGCGCCATAGGCACGCTCAGGTCCGCGACCATGCGGCTCCACCCCGGTCGATAGGCCCCAACGCGCACATCCGCGATATTCTTGGCCCGATCCAAGGCATCCGCGTTGACGCCCGTCCAATCGACCTCGCGGAAATCAATCACCAACCGGCGCGGCTCATCCAATGTGAAAATCCGCCAAGGCAGGCCTTGGGACAAAGACAGATCGATCTGAACCCCACCACGGCGCGCGTCTGTTATGGCGCTGTTAGCCACGTCCACCCGCGCCAACGCCGTGAAATCCTGCGCGAACGCAGGCGCGGCAAGGCTAACGAGGGCACATAGCCCCAGACAAAAAGATCGAAGTCTGCTCATGGTCCAACTCTTTGGTTGTTTCCAAAGAGACTACATCAGACAGGCGGCGCTGAGAACTTAAAGATGGCCGCGCTCACGCATAAATGTCTCAAACCGCGCCAGACCCTCGGCGATATCGGCGCTTGAACGCGCATAAGAGAAGCGCAGCGTGCTATGGCCGCGCTCTGGATCGAAATCCAGACCGGGGGTGACGGCGACTTTCGCCTTCGCAAGGATCTCCGCCGCAAAGGCGCGGCTGTCGTCGGTGAATTCGCTCACGTCGACATAGACATAAAAGGCCCCATCGGGCGGCGCGAATTTGGTGAAGCCAGCCTTTGGCAGCCCTTCCAGCATCAAACGCCTGTTTTCGCGGTAAACGGCCATATTGGCTTCAAGCTCGTCCGTCGCATCCATCGCGGCCAGCGCCGCGACCTGCGACACATGCGGCGCGCAGATGAACATATTTTGCGCCAGCCGTTCCACCGTGCGCACATGATCCTCAGGCACCACCATCCAGCCGATCCGCCAGCCGGTCATCGAGAAGTATTTCGAGAAGGAATTGATCACATAGCAATCGTCGGTCAACTCAAGCGCCGTGACGGCTTTGGCCTCATATTCAATGCCATGGTAGATCTCGTCACTGATGAAACTCGCACCCTTGGCATGGGTGGCGTCAATCAACGCCTGCATCGCGGACCTATCCAGCATCGTCCCCGTTGGATTGGCCGGAGAGGCCACCATCAAGCCCGCGATGTCCAGATCCGCGAAATCATCCGGCACCGGTTGCAGCCGGTTTTCAGGCGCAGAGCGTAAATCCAAGGGATTGAGCGATAAGGCTTTCAGGATCTGGCGATAGCTCGGGTAGCCCGGCGCTCCAATGGCGACGGTATCGCCTGCATCAAAGAGCGCCGTAAAGGCCAAAAGAAACGCTGCCGAGCTGCCCGAGGTCACAACGATCCGTTCGGGATTCAGATCGACGTTATACCACTCCCCATAAAGCTGCGCGATCCGCGCACGCAACGCGGGCAACCCCAAGGCCACCGTATAGCCCATGGCATCTTTCCGCATGGTCTCGGCAAGAACGCGCTGAGCGGCCTGAGGCGCGGCGGTGCCGGGCTGGCCGACCTCCATATGGATGATATGCTGTCCTGCGGCCTCTGCCTTGCGGGCGGCCTCCATGACATCCATCACAATAAAGGGATCAACGGTGCTGCGACTGGACTTACGCATGAAATTCCTCTCTGGTACGCCCATGATCTTTGAGCCTTTTCTGACCAAAGCGTCAACACGCTTGACCATCTTCGCGAGCATTTTCCTTGCGGCCTTGACCTTTGTGATGGTGACGGCCCCTGCCCGCGCGGCCACGATCATTCGCGATCCCGATATCGAGTACTCGCTGGCCCAGCTTGCCAAACCCATTCTTGCGGCGGCAGGGCTTGGCAGCAACGTGCGCGTCTTGGTGATCGACGACAACAAACTGAATGCCTTCGTGGTGGATAACCGCCACATATTCTTGCACTCAGGCCTAATCTTGAAAACCGACAACGCCGCGATGTTGCAGGCGGTGATCGCGCATGAGGCTGCCCATATCGCGAATGGCCATATCACCCGCCGGATGCAGAACTTTGGCTCTGCGCGGACAGCGGCGAGCCTTGGCAGCGTGCTTGCGGCCGTTGCGGGTGCAGCGGCAGGTAATCCTGAGCTGGGCGTTGGCCTCGCGCTGGGCGTAAACTCTTCTGCGCAAAGGAACTTTCTGGCCCATACCCGCGCTGAAGAAGCCTCTGCCGATAAATCCGCGCTGCGCTATATGAAAGCCGCGCGGGTCAATACGCAGGGCACAATTGACGTGCTGGAGCTCTTTGAAGGTCAGGAACTCCTGAATACATCGCGCCAAGACCCCTATGTGCGCAGCCACCCGCTGACCCGAGACCGGATCCGCGCCGCGAAAGCTGGCGCGCAAGCGCTTGTGCAGGACGGTGATGAGGACGCAACCGCGCAATATTGGTTTGGTCGCGCTAAGGGCAAGCTGTCGGCCTTTGAACGCCCGCCGAAATGGACAAAGCGCACGCTGAAAACCAGCCCAAGCAAAGACGTGCGCCTGATGCGCGAGGCGATCATGTATCATCGCCAATCGCAGAAATCCAAAGCCATCGCCGCGTTGGACCAAGCGATTGCCATGCGGCCCCGAGATCCGTTCCTTTATGAGCTCAAGGGTCAGATCCTGATTGAAAGCCGCGATCAGCAAGGGGCCTTGCGTGCCTATAAACGCGCGGCAGACCTGGCCCCGAACAATTCTCTTTGCCTGGGGGGCTATGGGCGCGCGCTCTTGTCCCTTAAGCGCTATAAAGAAGCGCGTGCTGTCCTTGAAAAAGCCCGCAGCATTGATTTCCGGGATTCCCGCGTGTTGCGCGATCTGGGGGCGGCCTATGCGGCGCTGGGCAATCGAGGCATGGCGGCGGTCGCGACAGCAGAACGCTATGCCTTGCAAGGCCGTATGAAAGACGCGGGCATCCATGCCAAACGCGCTGTCGGCCTTTTACCTCAAGGTTCTGCTGGCTGGCGTCGTGCGGATGATATATTGCTGGCCGCAAAGCGCGCGGCGCGAAAGAAATAACGGAGAGATACGTGAAAAACGCCCTTCTGGCCGGCCTGGCCGTTGCCACTTTGCTTTTGGCCGCTGCGGTCTATTCCACGCGTGGACAGGACGCACCGAATTTCGATCTGGCAAGCCTAAGTGCGGACGAGAAAACCGCGCTTCGCGGCGAAATTCGCGCCTATCTCTTGGACAATCCCGAAGTGATCTTCGAAGCCGTCGACATCGCGGAATCCCGTCAGGCCGAAGCGCAAGCGCAACAGGATGTGACGCTGGTGTCTGTCAACGCCGAAGACATCTTTAACGACGGCTACAGCTGGATCGGCGGCAACCCAGAGGGCGATATCACGCTGGTGGAGTTCGTCGATTACCGCTGCAGCTATTGCCGTCGTGCCCATGATGATGTGGCAGAGCTGGTCAAGACCGATGGCAACATCCGCTTGATTATGAAGGAATTTCCAATCCTTGGCGAAGATTCCCTGCGCAGCTCGCAATTCGCGATTGCGGTGAAACAGATCGCGGGAGACGACTCCTACAAAGCCGCCCATGATGCTCTGATCACCATGCGGTCGGCTGCTAACGAAGTCTCCCTCTCCCGCCTTGCCACCACGCTTGGCCTCGACGCGACCCAAATCCTTGCGCATATGAACAGCGACGCCGTACGCGAAGAGATCGCCACAACCCGCGCACTGGCACAACGCCTTCAAATCTCGGGCACACCAAGCTTTGTCATGCAAGACGAGCTTCTGCGCGGCTACGTGCCTTTGGAAGGTATGCAGCAGATGGTCGCTGGGAAACGCGGCTGATTAAGCGTCTTCTGCCTTGGCCGCCTCAAGCTCGGCGGCCTTGGTTTCGACCTGCTCGACGATGTGATCGATCATCTTGTCGTTGTCCATTTTGTGGCTTTGCTTGCCCGCCAGATAAACCATTCCCGATCCAGCCCCGCCGCCGGTAAAGCCGACATCAGTCATCAAGGCCTCACCCGGCCCGTTCACCACGCAACCGATGATCGACAGGCTCATCGGGGTTTTCACGTGCTCCAGACGTTTTTCCAGCGCCTCAACGGTTTTTATCACGTCAAAACCTTGCCGCGCGCAGCTTGGGCAAGAGATGATATTCACCCCGCGATGGCGCAGGCCCAACGATTTGAGGATCTCAAACCCGACTTTAACCTCTTCGACCGGATCCGCCGAGAGGCTCACGCGAAGCGTGTCGCCAATGCCCATCCACAAGAGTTGCCCCAGACCAATCGCAGATTTGATCGTACCAGACACAAAGCCCCCCGCCTCGGTGATCCCAAGGTGGATCGGCGCGTCGGTCGCGTCCGCCAGCATCTGATAGGCGGCTGAAGACATAAAGACGTCAGAGGCTTTCACCGAGATCTTGAACTCGTGAAAATCGTTATCTTGCAGGATCTTAATGTGGTCGAGACCAGATTCCAGCATCGCATCGGGGCAAGGCTCGCCGTATTTGTCGAGCAGATGTTTTTCGAGCGACCCACCATTCACACCAATGCGGATCGAGCAGTTATGATCCCGCGCGGCCTTGATGACTTCTTTGACGCGCGCCTCATCGCCGATGTTACCCGGGTTGATCCGTAAACAGGCAGCTCCAGCCTCTGCTGCTTCAATCCCGCGTTTATAGTGGAAATGGATATCGGCCACGATGGGCACCGGGCTCTCTCGGCAGATTTCTTTCAGCGCTTTAGAGCTGTCCACATCAGGCACCGAGACCCGCACGATGTCAGCCCCCGCATCCGCCGCCGCCAACACCTGTTTGATCGTGGCCGAGGCATCAGAGGTGATCGTATTCGTCATGGTCTGAACCGCGATCGGAGCGTCTCCGCCGACAGGCACATTGCCCACCATGATCTGACGGGACTTGCGACGCTCAATCGTGCGCCAGGGGCGGATGTGGTTCAGGGACATGGGTCAATCACTCAACGCTGTGCTCGTTGAAGCATATGTAGTCTTGCGCACGCAAAGGAGCAATGCGCGCGGGTGTGAATTTACAAAGCTTGCGTGGATTTGTCCCGTTACTCGGAAACGGTCAGCTCGCCCGGAGGCGTGATCAGCGAGGCAACACGCGCCAGTTCAGGATCCGCTGTCAAATCGGCGATCTGATAGGTCTGCGTGATCGCGTCCACATCCAACGCCACATCACGTTCGACGGTTGAGCCCTGACCTACCGGACCATAGATCTCTCCGTCGACGCGGATGTAGACATAGCCCGACATCCCCGCGACCTTCAAAACCGGTGCGGTTTCGGACGCTGGCAACAGAACTTCTCCGCCAGAATTCAGTGTGTTTTCAAACACAACCGAACCATCGGCGGCTTTGATGCTGAGCCAAGATGGACGCACCGCAAAAAGCACCACCTCAGGTGGCGTGTCTTCGACAACCTGCGGGACGGCTGGCGCTTCGGGCTGATAAAGATCCGCGGTCGCCAGAACGGTGGCTTCTGGCGTGAACGCGCCGACCGATTGCGGGTTCAGCGTGGAAATCGGCGCATCGCGCGCGACAAGGACCGGCACATCCAAGGCTTGCGGACGATACAGGCGGTCCAGATCCTGCGCAGGCGGGTTGAACACGCCCGAGGCCTCCGCCATCGAGAAGCTTTCTTCTTCGCGTGCCGAGGTCAGTGGATCCAGATCGGAAAGCACCACAGGTGTTTGCTCTACCGGAACAATGCGCACCTGTTGGATTTCATTCACAACACTGACGCCGCCATAGCCAACACCCGCGATCAACGCGAGCAGAACGAGGCTGGAGGCAATCGCACGCGGCTCAAGATTGGCCAACATGCTTTCTTTTTCGGGCAGGTACGGGCCTTTGGAGCCTTTGAACGGATCAGGATTGGCCTGAGAGATCACGGTCGCCTCAGACTTTCGCATGGTCGAGGCCTCAGCCGCCATACCATGAGCCGTCTGGAACCCGCTTTCCTGGCAGAATTTGTCGAAGGTCTCTTCCGGGTTCATGCCAAGGTAACGTGCGTAGGACCGCACATAACCAGCAATAAAGCCCGGCGTCTCGAACGCCGAGGGATCCGCATTTTCGATGGCTGATATATACGACGCGCGAATTCGCAATTCGCGCTGCACATCCAATAGCGACTTGCCTAAGGTCGCCCGTTCTCCGCGCATCAGGTCCCCAAGACTGACGTCATAGTCGTCAAAGCCTTTCGGGCCTGTGTCCACTTCAACGGTTTTGCGCTTTTTGCGCCCGATCATTGCTTTACGTGCCTCACTGCCAAAACGGGCTCGAATTTGTTACCCCGATTCGAGCTGCCCCCATTCATTGTGCCTAAGGTAACACAGTGCAACAATATTTGCGAGTTTTGTGAGATTTAGCCCGCGAGCTCGGCACGATTCAGCGCACAATGCGACCAAAGTTCGTCCATTGCGTGTACGAGTGCGTTAATTTCGCCCGGACCATGCACAGGAGACGGCGTAAAGCGCAGACGCTCGGTGCCGCGTGGAACGGTCGGGAAGTTGATCGGCTGAACGTAGATCCCATGATCCTCTAGCAGTTTGTCGCTGAGAACCTTTGTGTGGACCGGATTGCCAACCATCACCGGAACAATATGGGTGCCATGATCGATGATCGGCAGGCCCAATCCCTTGAGGCGCAGCTTCAGAACTTTGGCAGCCGCTTGGTGACGGTCGCGCAGGTCTTGGTCTTGCTTCAGATGCGCAACCGAGGCCGCAGCGCCAGCGGCGACCACAGGTGGCAGGCTTGTCGTAAAGATAAAGCCCGGCGCATAGGAGCGCACCGCGTCACACATCTTTGCGCTCGCCGCGATATAGCCGCCCTGTACACCAAAGGCTTTGCCCAAAGTGCCGTTGATAATGTCCAGACGATCGGTCAGTTGATCCCGTTCGCTAATGCCGCCGCCGCGTGGACCGTAAAGGCCAACCGCATGAACCTCATCCAGATAGGTCAGCGCACCGAATTCATCGGCCACATCACACAGCGCCTCAATCGGGCCAATGTCGCCGTCCATGGAATAGACGGATTCAAAGGCTACCAGTTTCGGCGCTTTTGGATCATCTGCGGCCATCAGCTCACGCAGATGCTCTGGGTCATTGTGACGGAACACACGCTTGGCGCCACCGTTGCGGCGGATGCCTTCAATCATAGAGGCGTGGTTCAGGTTGTCCGAATAGATAATCAGCCCTGGAAAGAGCTTAGGCAGCGTTGAAAGCGTCGCATCATTGGCGATATAGGCGCTGGTAAAGAGCAGCGCGTCTTCTTTTTGGTGAAGATCCGCCAGCTCAGCCTCGAGCCGTTTGTGATAAACTGTGGTGCCGGAAATATTCCGTGTGCCGCCAGAACCCGCGCCCGTTGCATCCAGCGCCTCATGCATCGCCTCAAGCACAACCGGATGTTGGCCCATACCCAGATAGTCATTGCCACACCAAACAGTGATTTCCTGCTTGGTGCCATCTGGCTTGTTCCAGATCGCCTTAGGGAAATGACCCTTGGTGCGTTCGATATCAATAAAGGTACGATACCGGCCTTCGTCATGAAGGTTTGTCAGGGCTTGGTCGAGCGCAGCGGAAAAATCCACGGGCTATCCTCCGATATGCTGGCTGTGCAGCTTGCGTTTCCAAGGACTTCTACGCGAAACCCGAGGCATTTTAAATAGGCATTCGTTATATAGGTATATAACTTACCAATTAATTTATACGGTGCATGGGCTTTGTCTATGCGACACATTGTAAAGCCACAGGCGTATTTGGCTAGACAGCAAGTCTTGCCTTGCTAGGGTGACGCAAACTCCAATTTTTCAAAGGTTTCGAGACATGGATCTTCAACCCGTCCTGAATAGAATTGATGCGGATATCGATGCCGCCACCGACCGCCTGCTCGATTTATTGCGCATTCCGTCGATTTCAACCGACCCGGCTTTTGCCGAGGACTGTCAAAATGCCGCGGATTGGTTGGTCAAAGATCTGACCTCTTTGGGAATCGATGCGGCCAAGCGGGAAACGCCGGGTCACCCTATGGTTGTCGGCCATATCGACGGTGCAGGGCCGCATGTTCTGTTCTATGGCCACTATGATGTGCAGCCGGTTGATCCATTAGAGCTTTGGGATTCGCCACCTTTTGAACCAGCTATTGAGGACGCTGGTGGGGTAAAACTGATCCGGGGCCGTGGGGCATCTGATGACAAAGGCCAGTTGATGACCTTTGTCGAGGCCTGCCGCGCGTGGAAGGCCGAGCATGGCGCCCTACCCTGCAAAATCACCTTCTTTTTTGAGGGCGAAGAGGAAAGCGGATCGCCGTCGCTGGTGCCTTTCATGAAAGACAATGCCGAAGAACTAAAATCCGACATCGCGCTGATCTGCGACACGGGACTGTTCCAAAGCAAGACGCCTGCGATCATCACCACTTTGCGCGGTCTCTTGGGCGAAGAACTTACCATCAAAGCCGCCGACAAGGACCTGCACTCCGGAATGTACGGCGGTCTCGCACGCAACCCAATTGCGGTACTCTCCAAGATCATTGCCGGGCTGCACGACGAAAATGGCCGCGTTACGGTGCCGGGCTTCTATGACGGGGTGCCGGAGCTGACCGACGAGATCAAAGCGCAATGGGAGGCCC
Source organism: Cognatishimia activa (assembly GCF_017798205.1). Classification (NCBI taxonomy): domain Bacteria; kingdom Pseudomonadati; phylum Pseudomonadota; class Alphaproteobacteria; order Rhodobacterales; family Paracoccaceae; genus Cognatishimia; species Cognatishimia activa. Next base: position 2,925,226 of record NZ_CP060010.1, read on the forward strand.
TGAACTTTGATCATGGCGCGTTCCTTGGCGATGTTGATCTCTCCGAGCCCGCCGGCGAAGCAGGCCGCACGCCGCTCGAGAAACTCTGGTCACAACCGACCTGTGAACCCAACGGCATCCTCGGCGGCTATACAGGCGATGGATTCAAAACGGTTCTACCTGCACAGGCCTCTGCCAAAATCAGCTTCCGCCTTGTCGGCACTCAAGACCCGCTGAAAATCCGTGAGAACTTCCGCGCCTATGTGCAATCCATGCTGCCAAGCGACTGCACCGTAGAGTTCACGGGTCACGGGGCATCCAAAGCCTCGGCCATGTCCACGAACCATCCGGCCTTTGAACAGGCCCGCGCAGCGCTCAGCGATGAATGGCCAGAGGCGGCGGCATTTGCCGGATGCGGCGGCTCTATCCCGATTGCCGGGCATTTCAAAACGATTCTGGGCACCGATGCGATGTTGATTGGCTTTGCAAAGGACGACGACCAAATCCACTCGCCCAACGAAAAATACGATGTCGAGAGCTTCCATAAAGGCATCCGCAGCTGGGCGCGCATCCTGCATGCGATGACCAAAGACGCCTAAGCCCTGATTTTTCTAGCGAATTCGCTGATCAAACCGCAGGGGCAAAAAACTTTTCATTCCGAGTGTTTTGCCCCTTGCACCCCCTGACCGCTTTTGGCTAAACAGCGCCTCACGGAGAGGTGGCCGAGTGGTCGAAGGCGCACGCCTGGAAAGTGTGTAGGCGGGAAACCGTCTCCAGGGTTCGAATCCCTGTCTCTCCGCCACTATCCCGAGAGATTGTGATAAACGACATGCGGCTCCCGCCTGTGCTATTTCACTAGCACAATATCGGCCAGAAGCCCGCCGAGGTCCTGACTGTGACCCAGCACCAAACGCCCGCCGTGCGCACGGGCAGCATCGGCTGTAATCGACAGGCCTAGACCGACACCACTGACTTTGTTCTGATTGCGCGCCGCGTCCAGTCGGGCAAAAGGCTTCACGGCCTCTTCACGCAGATCCTCAGGGATGCCGGGACCATCATCTTCGACTCGGATCTTGATCTGTTTCTCGCCTTCAATCAGACTCACCCGCGCCCGCGTGCCATAACGCACTGCATTGTTGATCAGGTTCTCCACCGCGCGTTGGATCGCCACGCGCCTGATCGAGAGCCGCATTTCACCCGAAATAGGCTCCAATGAGACATCCGCCCCATGGGTCGCTGCAAGGTCGACAATGGTGCGCACGAACGGTCCCAAGTCGGTCGATTCCGCATCTCCTTCGGCTGCGTCTTTGGCAAAGGTTAGAAATTCATCCAACATCCGTTGCATGTCTTCAACGTCGCGCTCAAGCGGTTCGCGTTCATCCTCCTCCAGCATACTCAACCCCAGGCGCAACCGCGTCAGCGGCGTGCGTAGGTCGTGACTGACGCCAGAAAGCATCAAGGTGCGCTGCTCTAGATGGCGTTCAATCCGCGCCCGCATATCGAGAAAAGTCTGTCCAGCCGCACGAATTTCCGAGGCACCTTCTGGTTTGTAACTTAACTTTCGCCCTCGGCCGAAAGCCTCTGCTGCCGTCGCAAGCCGAGTGATCGGACGCAATTGATTTCTCAGATAGATGAATGAAATCAATGTCATAAGTCCGCCGAAGAAGACCATATTAACCAACAGCTGGTGCGGATTAGAGGCCGACACTCGTCCGCGTGCAAAGTCAAAGCGAAGGATGCCCAGTGACGTTTCAATCAAAACCCTCACAAAGCGATCATCCGGCAACTGAACCGCATACACGCCCGGAACTCGGTTCTTCAATTCACGCGTCACGATGATACCCGAGAAATCAAACCACCGCCGCAAAGACCCGCTGATAGCACCAACATCAAAGGC